>NZ_JBFAKV010000026.1:13578-37809 GCF_040655895.1 Streptomyces sp. NPDC050264 | reverse complement strand
CTGCCGGACGCGCTTACGTCTACCGGAGGCGCTCGAACCTGCCGGACGTGCTTGCGTCTGCCGGACGGGCTGGGGTTGCCGGGCGGGCTTGATTTGACGGGATCGACAACGCAGGGCGGGGGTTAACCCCACCCCCAAGACACCAAGTCCCCCCATGTCCCCGGCGCCGTGCGGCCGCGAGGCTGGGTTCATGACCTCGACGAGTTCGACGACGCTCCCCTACGCGGGCACCCACCGCGAAATCCGCCGCACCGCCCCGCCCGCCACCGCCTTCTGGCGCGGGCCCTTCGACCGTTCCACCTACCGCGAGATCGGGCACACGATCACTTCTCTGCCCGTGGCGATCGCCGGGTTCGTCTTCGCCGTGACGATGTTCGCCGTGGGCACGAGCACGCTCGTCCTCTGGATCGGGCTTCCGGTGCTCGCGGGCATGCTGGCCGGCTCCCGCGCGCTCGGCGCCGCCGAACGCGGCCGGGCCCGCGCCCTCCTCGGCCTGGACGTGCCCGCCCCCGAGGCCCCGGCGCCCGGGCTGCGCGGTCGGCTCAAGGACGCCGCCGGCTGGAAGGCGCTGTTGTTCCACACGGTGATGTTCCCGTGGCGGGTGCTGTCCTTCGTCGTGTCGGTCACGTTCCTGCTCACGGGGTGGGCGGTGGCGCTCTTCCCGGCGTACTCCTGGGTGTTCCACCGGTACCTGGACTGGCCCGGCTACCGCGTCTACGACTTCACGACCGACGCGGGCGTGCACCACGCGTACTACATCGAGTCGCCCGCCCAGATCGCCGCGGTCTCCGCGATCGGGTTGGTCCTCGTCTTCCTCACCCCGAAGCTGGTGCGCGGCCTGACGAACCTCGACCGCGCCGCGATCCGCTCACTGCTCTCCAAGTGAGCGCGGCTCAGGTGACCGTGTGAGCACCGGCCGCAACGCGTCCAGCACACGCGCGTCGTCGACGGTCGACGGCACCGGTTCGTCGAGCCCGTCGGCGATGCCGCGCATGGTGCGGCGCAGGATCTTCCCCGACCGGGTCTTCGGCAGCGCGGCGACCACGGCGACGTCCCTGAGCGAGGCGACGGCTCCGATCCGGTCCCGTACGAGGCGGACGAGCTCGGCTTCGACGACGCCCGGTTCCGTTCCGACGCCCGCCTTCAACACGACGTAGCCGCGCGGCACTTGACCCTTGAGCGGGTCCGCCACGCCGATGACGGCGCATTCGGCGACAGCGGGGTGGGCGGCGAGGACCTCCTCCATGCTGCCGGTGGAGAGGCGGTGTCCCGCGACGTTGATGACGTCGTCGGTCCGCCCCATCACGTAGACATAGCCGTCGTCGTCGATGTGCCCGCCGTCGCCGGTCAGATAGAACCCGTCGTAGGCGGACAGGTAGGAGGCGACGAACCGCTCGTCGTCGTTCCAGAGGGTGGGCAGCGCCCCGGGCGGCATGGGCAGCTTCACCACGATCGCGCCGTCCTCCCCGGCGGCCGCCGGCTTTCCGCCCGCGTCGAGGACGCGTACGTCCCAGCCGGGCAGCGGGAAGGTGGGAGAACCCGGTTTCGTGGGCGCGGCCTCGATCCCCATCGGATTGGCGACGATCGGCCACCCCGTCTCGGTCTGCCACCAGTGGTCGACGACGGGGATCCGCAGCAGGTCGCTCGCCCAGTGGTACGTCTCCGGGTCGAGCCGCTCCCCGGCGAGGAAGAGGTACGCGAGGCCGCTCAGGTCATGGTGCCGGGCCAACTCCCCTTGCGGGTCGGCCTTCTTGATCGCGCGGAACGCGGTCGGCGCCGTGAACAGCGCCTTCACCCCGTACTCGGCGGCCACCCGCCAGAACTGCCCCGCGTCCGGCGTCCCCACCGGCTTCCCCTCGTACAGGACGGTCGTGGCGCCGGCCAGGAGCGGCCCGTACACGATGTACGAGTGGCCGACGACCCAGCCCACGTCGGACGCGGTGAACATCACCTCGCCGGGCCCGACGTCGTACACCGCCTCCATGGTCCAGCGCAGCGCGACGGCGTACCCGCCGCAGTCGCGCACAACTCCCTTGGGCTTTCCGGTGGTTCCCGACGTATAGAGGATGTAGAGCGGATCGGTGGCGGCCACGGGAACGGGCGCCGCCGGACTCGCCGCCCGCACCGCCTCCACCCAGTCCAGATCCCGCTCCCCCAACTCGGCCCGTGCCTCGGGCCGTTGCAGGATCACGCACGCGTCGGGCTTGTGCCCGGCCAGCTCGACAGCCCGGTCGAGCAACGGCTTGTACGGGACCACCCGCGCGCCCTCGATCCCGCAGGACGCCGAGACGACGACCTTCGGCGTCGCGTCGTCGATCCGCACCGCCAGCTCGGGCGCCGCGAACCCGCCGAACACCACGGAGTGCACCGCCCCGATCCGCGCACAGGCCAGCATCGCGACGACGGCCTCCGGCACCATCGGCATATAGACGACGACCCGGTCCCCGCGCCCCACCCCGAGCCCGACGAGCACCCCGGCGAAAGCGGCGACGTCCTCCGTCAACTCCGCATAGGTGTACGTCCGTTGCGTACCGGTGACGGGCGAGTCGTACACCAGCGCCGCCTGCGCCCCGCGCCCCGCCGCCACGTGCCGGTCGAGCGCGTTGTGGCACACGTTCAGCTGACCGTCCGGAAACCACCGGTAGAACGGCGCCCGCGACGCGTCGAGAGCCCGCGTGGGAGCCACATCCCAGTCGACCCCACCGGCGACCCCGAGCCAGAACCCCTCGGGGTCCTCGGTACTCGCCCGGAAGACTTCCTCGTACGACGCCATCGGCCCGCACTCCCTTCACGCAGTACCCGGAGAGACGGGAACACGATCCGGTCAGGCCGTGACCGCCGTCAACAGGACCACCGCGTCCGTCAGCGCCACGAGCCCGTGGCGTTCCGGCGGGATCGCGTGGAGTTCGCCCTGGGTGAGGGTGATGTCGCCGGAGACCGCGGTCAGGCGGACGCGGCCGCGCAGGATGAGGAGGGTGGCGGACGGCGGGGCGTTGTGTTCCTCCAGGGCGCTGCCCTCGGTCAGCGCGATGACGCTCTGGCGCAGGGGGTCCTCGCGGACGAGGAGTTCGGCGCTGCGGCCGTGTGCGGAGCGGTGGGCGGCGGCCAGGTGGTCGTCGGCCAGGACGGTGAGGTCGTACGTGGTGGTCATGGACTCAGCGTGGCCCGGGTGGCCGCCGGGCGCGACGCGGCGTTCAGCCGATCGGTTCACCGGCGCCGGGGGACCGGTTCAGGGGGCTCGGCGGCCCGGGCAGCTGCGGCCCACGGTGTCCGCGAAGGCCCTGGCCGGCGGGGACAGGGCGGACCAGCGGCGGACCGCCCAGCCGACCTGGAGCGGGGGCAGGCAGGGGACCGGGAGGAGCGTGAGGCCGGGGTGCCCGGGGTGACGCAGGCCCGGCAGGTCGGGGACGACGGCGTGGCCGAGGCCCAGTTCGGCCAGGTGTACGGCGGTGTCCCAGTCGGCGATGCCGGTGCCGGCGGCGGGGCCGTTCGCGAGGCCGAGTTCGGCGAAGCTGTCGTCGAGGTGGGCGCGGGACGTGGAATGCTCGGGCGGGAGGATCAGCTGGGCCGATGCCGATGCCTTCAGGTCGGCGGGTTCGGCGAAGGGCTTCGCGGCCAGGGCGTCGTCCTCGCGTACTGCCAGGACCCAGGGGAGTTCGACCACGGGCCGCAGTTCTATGCCGCGCTCGGGCGCCCCCATCGTGATCCACGCCAGGTCGAGGTCGTGCGCGGCCAGCGCCTCGAAGCAGCCGCGGCTTGAGCTGACGGTCTGGAATTCGAGGCTGACCTGGGGATGCGTCCGGCGGAACTCGACGATCGCCGCCGCCATGAAGTGGCGCACGGACGTGGCGCCCGTCGTCACCCGCACCGAGCCGCTCTCGCCGCGCGCCAGGTCGCCGAGGCGGCGCACCGCGTGGTCGAGGGCGCCGATGCCGTCGGCCGCCGCGGCGCGCAGAATGCGGCCGGCGGGGGTGGGGACGACGCCGCGCGCGTGCCGTTCCAGCAGGCCGATGCCGACTTCCTTCTCCAGCCGTTTGACGTGCTGGCTGACCGCGGACTGCGTGCAGGACAGTTCGCGTGCGACGGCGCTGAGGCTGCCGGCGCGGCAGACGGCGACGAAGACGCGGAGGTCGTCGAGGGTCACCCAACCCAAGCTACAGCTTGGGTATGTGCAAGAGAACCCGAGGATTGACTTGGGTACGGGGCGGGAGCACGATCATCAGCGGGACGGCCCAGGGCGGCAACCCGTCACGGAGGTCGCGAACTCCTGGCGGGTGCCGACCCGTTGAGGCCCGCCCCTTCATCCCGGCACGGAGGGCGCCTCGTGGACGTAGTGGAAGCGGTGGCGATCGGCGCCGCCGGGATCGCCGCGGGCGGGATGAACGCGGTGGTCGGTTCGGGCACCCTGATCACGTTCCCGACGCTGCTCGCCTTCGGCTACCCGCCGGTCCTCGCGAACGTCTCCAACAACGTCGGCCTGGTGCCGGGCGTGCTCAGCGCCGCGTACGGCTACCGGCGCGAACTGCGCGGCCAGCGCCGCCGGTTGATCCGTTTCGGCGCCGCCTCCCTGCTCGGCGGCTTCGTCGGCGCCGTACTCCTGCTGCGGCTGCCGGACGCCGCGTTCCGCGCCATCGTGCCCGTCCTGATCCTGACCGCCTGCGTGCTGGTCCTGCTCCAGCCGCGCCTGAACCGCTGGACGAGGAACCGGCGGGGCGCCGGCTCGCGCACCGACGGCGGCGCCCCCATGTGGCTCGGCGTCCTCGGCACCGGCGTCTACGGCGGCTACTTCGGCGCGGCCCAGGGCGTGCTGCTGATGGGCATGTTCGGTGCGGTGCTCCGCGACGACCTGCAGCGTCTGAACGCCGCCAAGAACGTCCTCGCGTCGCTGGTCAACGGGGTCGCCGCCGTCGTCTTCATCGCCGTCGCCGACGTCGACTGGACGGTGGCGGCGCTGATCGCGGCGGGCTCCACGGCCGGCGGGCTGATCGGCGCCCGGGTCGGCCGACGGCTGCCGCCGGCCGCGATGCGGGGCGTCATCTTCACGGTCGGCGTCACGGCGTCGGTCCTGCTGATCGTCCGCTCGTGAGGCCCCTCCCGGGCGTCCACCACCGGCTTGCGCCACCGGCTTGCGCTACCGGCTGTAGAACGCGAGTTGCGCGCGCTTCTCCGCCAGATACACGTCGGGCAGGTCGATCTCCGGGAGCAGGATCTCGTCGGCGAGTTCGAACCCGCCGCGGTGGAACAGCGCGATCGCCTTGTCATTGCGGGCGTCCGGCTCGACGACAAGCCGCTTCCTGCCCAGGCCGTCGATGCC
Source organism: Streptomyces sp. NPDC050264 (assembly GCF_040655895.1). NCBI lineage: Bacteria > Bacillati > Actinomycetota > Actinomycetes > Kitasatosporales > Streptomycetaceae > Streptomyces > Streptomyces sp. NPDC050264. The sequence goes on along the minus strand of NZ_JBFAKV010000026.1, from coordinate 32,495 downwards.
GTACGAGACGAGCAGGCCCACCAGCGCTTCGGTGAACCCGTGCACGGCGCCTCCGGGTCCGGCGGGGCCGATCAGCAGGTGGACGCCGAGGTCCCCGTCCCGCACCTCGTAGCACTCGCTGACCCGGTCGGCCTCGGGCTCGTACGTCTGGAAGAGCGCTACGGGAGTGCCGTCGAGGCGGACGAGGTACGCGTGATGCGTGTCGAGGGAGTCCATGTGCGCGTAGATGCCGCGTACGTCGTCCCGGCCGAGGCCCGTCATCCCCCAGAACCGGGCACGCTCCTCGCTCACCCACCCGTGCAGTACGTCGATGTCGGCGCCCGCGGGGTCGAGCCGCGCGAGCCGGAAGGTCCCGAACCCGTCGACGCTCTGCTCGTACTCGGCGAACTCGGCGGACGTCGCTTCGAGCGTCCCTTGGGGCGTCGCTTCGGTCACGTGGATCTCCTGGATGAGAAGGTCGAAGTCGGTGGTCACCGGGGCGAGTTCACCGCGCAGCCACAGCGGCAGCTGATCCCGGTGGTGCGCGGAACCCGGCACCCCGGACGCGCCGAGCGGCACGACCCAGCGGCTGTCCTCGCGCCGGGCGAGGTCCCACACATAGCGGGCGGCGGGCCCCCGCACGCTGAGGTCGGTCAGCCCCGGCACGCTCGACGTGGACAGCACGCAGTCATGATCGCCGTCGAGGGCCGGCCAGACGGTGCCGGGGTCCGGGAGCGCCTGCCAGGGGGCGAGCCGGTGCAGTTCGCCCCAGGTGACGTCGGGGTCGCCGGCGGCCTCCTCGACCGCCTCGCGGACGATGGCGAGCCGCTCCTCGTCCGGCAGCCGCTCGCTGGTCAGCAGGTTCTCCAGGCCGAACGCGATCCGCGGCACGAGCGCGAGCCACGGCCGGAACACCTCCGGGTAGGCGGGGGCGAGGTGCGCCAGCGGAGCGAACAGTTCGTGCCGGGCCAGCAGCCGTACGACCCGGGACCGCACCCGCGCGTACGCGGCCGCCCGCACACTGCCCGCCACCATGCGCCGGTCCCAGTTCAGCAGGCGCTCCCGCAGCCCGGCCGCCTCCGGGGACAACCCGTCGAGCCGTTCGACGAGCGCCAACAGGGGCCTGGCCGAGGCGAGTTCGGTGTCGGTGTGGACGACGCCCATGTCCTCGGCGCGCCACGTCTCCCGCTCCCCGAGCAGCTCGCGGATGCGGCGCGCCCGGTGCGGCGGCGCGAACTCGGTTCCGAGTGGACCGGCGAGGGACCGCTCGTTGGCCATGACGGCGATCCCGTCCACGTCGGCGCGCGGCATGGGCTCGTGCGTGCCGCGCCACGCGTACCGCTCCTCCCAGGCGGGCACCACGCGCAGCGTGTTCTCCGGGTCGCGCACGGGGACGGTGCCCGCGACCCGGTGCAGGAGGCCGCCCTCGGTGTCGGCGGCGAGCACGACGTTGACCGGCTCGGCCCAGCGGTCGAAGGCACGGTCGACGTCGGCGACGGTGCGGGCCCGCAGCAGCGCGGGCAGCGCGCCGAACCCCAGGTCGGCGTGGACGCGGGCGGGCTGCCGCAGGCTGATGCCCTCGCCCTCGTCGGGGCCGCCGATGACGACGACACCGCGCTCGGTCTCGATGACCTCGACGCCGTCCTGCACCTCTGCGTGGGCCGCCCGCCATCCGTCGGGCCCGAGGGCCTCCACGCCCCCGCCCTCCGCACGCCGCAACCGCTCCCGGTACAGGTCCTGGTAGTCGGCCATGGCGTTGGTGATGGCCCACGCGACCGAGCCCGCGTGGCCGAAGTGCCCGATGCCCGGCACCCCCGGCACGGCGAGCCCGACGACGTCGAACTCCGGGCAGGCGAGCCGTACTTGCTGATATACGCCCGGGTCCTCGATGAACCGGTGCGGGTCCCCTGCGATCAGCGCGCCGCCGCCCGCACCGCGCTGCCCGTCGACGAGCCAGCCGTTGCTGCCCGAGGTCGCGGGCCCGTCGGTGGCGAACAGCCCGACGGCATCCGCCCCGAGCCGCCGCACGACCTCGTCCCGCCACAACTTCGCCGGGAAACCGGCGAACAGCACATGCGTCGACAGCCACACCCCGAGCGGCGTCCACGGCTCCCAATGCCCCGGCGCCACCCCGACACGGGCGAACTCCGGCGCCTCGGGGACCGGCTGCCGGAGCCCGTGATTGACCCCGTCGGCGTACGCGCCCACCCACGCCCGGGTCTCCTCGTCCAGGGCCTCGTGGCAGCGGCGCGCGGTGTCCGCGAGCCGCGCCTGCCGCGCGAACCGGTCCCAGCCCAGCGCCTGCGCCCCGAGGAGCCCGGCCGACGTGCCGAGCGTCCGGTGCCGCTCGACCTCGATCTGCCAGGCACGGTCGACGGCGGTCACATATCCCTGCGCGTACGCGAGCGCCGAGGCGTCGCCCGCCCGCAGATGCGGCACTCCCCACGCGTCCCGGAAGACTTCGAAGTCCGCTACGCCACCGATGGTCACGCGTCCTCCACTTAGTCCACACAATTGATTAGGGGACCCTAACCCACAGGCGCATTCACACCCGGGCCCGGTAGCAGTCATTCCGCCACGGCACGATCATCGACGTATGGACGTCACCCTCCACCTCGCGCAGGAACCCGCCGCCGACGAACTGCTCGGGCGCAGTCCGCTCGCCGCGCTCGTGGGGATGCTGCTCGACCAGCAGGTGCCCATGGAGTGGGCGTTCGCCGGGCCGCGCACGATCGCCGACCGGCTCGGCGCCGACGACCTGGACGCGCACGAGATCGCCGCCCACGACCCCGAGGCCTTCGCCGCCCTGCTCTCCACGAAGCCTGCGGTGCACCGCTACCCCGGCTCGATGGCCAAGCGCGTCCAGCAGCTGTGCCAGTACCTGGTCGAGCGGTACGACGGTGACGCGAGCGCGGTGTGGGACGGGGCCGGCAGCGGCAGGGAACTCCTCGGGCGGCTGAACGACCTGCCCGGCTTCGGCAAGCAGAAGGCCCAGATCTTCCTCGCCCTGCTCGGCAAACAGCTCGGGGTGCGGCCCGAGGGCTGGCGCGAGGCCGCGGGCGCGTACGGCGAGCCGAAGGCGTACCGCTCCGTCGCCGACATCACCGGGCCGGAGTCCCTCACGAAGGTCCGCGCGCACAAGCAGGAGATGAAGGCGGCCGCCAAAGCAGCCAAAGCAGCCGGAGCAACCAAGGCAGCCCCGGCAGGCAGGACGGAAAAGGCCAGGTAGCCGTCTTTCGTCAACGCGCTGATCGTTCCGTAGCCCAAGAGGGCGGATCTGACGGCCCGGAGCGCACGTCAGGGGCGGGCCCGGGGGACAAGACGTCGTATGAGCGTCGCCACGTCCGCCGTGGGCCCGGGCCACCCCGCCCGAGCCCGGGCGGCCCGCGCGCTCGTACTGCTGCTCGCCCTGCTGGCCCTGCTGGTCGCACCGCCGGCCGCGGCCCCCGCGGAGGCTTCGGCCCCGCCCCCGGCCGCCGCGGCCTCGGGCGCCCCCGGCGAGCTCCACCAGGACGTCCCCGAGGCGGCCCTCCGCCTCCCGACGGGCCACGCCACGCGGCTGCCCACGGCCCCGCGACCGCGCCGCCGGCTCCCGGCGGCCCCGCCCGGCCCCGACACCACCGATCACCCCGCACGCCAGTCCCACCGCGCCCTGCGCACCGTCGTCCTGCGCTGCTGACGGCCTCCGGCCCCGGACCCGTCACGTACCGACGCACGACTTCGGAAGGACACCACCCCTCATGCCCAAGGACCCTTACGCGCTGTTGCGCGCCCTGCTGCGCGCGGAAGCGGCGCGTGACGCCCGAGCGGACAAGGCCGCCGGGCCTCCGGTGAAGAACCACCGGACACCTCCGGCCCCGCAGGACCACAGGAACGGTCGCTGAGGAGAGGGCGGGCCGGGGGCGCGCCGGTGCCCGTCAACGTGGCGCCTGCGTCCACCCGGACGAGCCCGTCCCGCTCGCCGACCCGCCCTCCATCGGCCCGCCGTCACTCATTTCCGGCCCCTGTCCCCGAAGTGGGGCACACTAATTCGCCCCACTTCGAGGCGGTATTTCACAGAGTCGTACTGCGTCTCCATGGCTGCGCCCGGAGAGCCTCGCCCGGTAGGCTTTCCGTGTGATCTTCAAGCGCATCGGAAACGGCCGGCCGTACCCCGACCACGGCCGGGAAAGCACCCGGCAGTGGGCGGATGTCGCGCCGCGCCCGGTCCGCCTCGATCAGCTGGTGACGACCAAGGGCCAGCTCGACCTCGAAACGCTGCTCGCCGAGGACTCCACGTTCTACGGCGACCTCTTCGCGCACGTCGTGAAGTGGCAGGGCGACCTGTACCTGGAGGACGGCCTGCACCGCGCCGTCCGCGCCGCGCTCCAGCAGCGCCAGGTGCTGCACGCCCGCGTGCTCGAACTGGGCTGACGCGGCCTCAGGTCCGCATTGGCCCTTTTGGGTTGGCCTGGGCGCCGGACCGTGATCATTTAATAGGCATCGCCGCCACGCGGCACTACGCTGCGCCCATGAGCATGCTCACTCCCCCCGGCATGGGCGGCAAGTACCGCATCACGGGGGACAAATACCCCCGGATGCGTCGCGGTCGCCCGCGCAGCAGGATCGTGCTCGCCGTCATCGCGTCCGTCGCCGCGATCGGCCTGATCGGCTGGGGATCGTTCCAGCTCGTCGACGTCTTCACGGGCGGCGACAAGGCCACGGCCGCGGGACCCGGCTCCTCCGACTGCAAGAAGCGCGCGAGCGCGTCACCGGCCGCCACGGGCCCCGCGAGCGCGAAGCTCCCCGCCCCCGGCCAGGTCAAGGTGAACGTCCTGAACGCCACGGCCCGAGGCGGCCTGGCCAAGGAGACCGCCGACGAGCTGAAGAAGCGCGGCTTCAAGATCGGCGACGTGGGCAACGCGACGAAGGCGTACGACAAGAAGGTCAAGGGCCCCGGGATACTCCTGGGCGCGAAGGCGGCGACCAGTGCGGCGATGCCGGTGCTCGGTACGCAGCTGAAGGACGCCGAGCAGAAGACGGACGGCCGCGCCGAGCCCGCCGAGGTCGACCTGATCATCGGCACCGGTTTCAAGGCCCTGACGGCCAAACCGGCCGCCGACAAGGCGCTGGCCGCCCTGACCCACCCGAAGCCGGCGCCCTCCGCATCGCCGACCTGCGCATAGACGTAGAGAAAAAAGCCGACGCGGAGAAAAAGCCGCGGTCGCGTCCGCTCACCTCTTGAGCGGACGCGACCGCGGCTTGTCCGTAGCTTCTGGCGGTGCTGCTATTCGGCGGCGCCGTACATCCGGTCGCCCGCGTCGCCGAGGCCCGGCACGATGTAGCCGTTCTCGTTGAGCCGCTCGTCGACCGAGGCGGTCACCACGGTCACCGGCGTCCCCGCCAGCTCCCGCTCCATGATCTCGACGCCCTCCGGCGCGGCGAGGAGCACCACGGCGGTGACATCGTCCGCGCCGCGCTTGATGAGCTCCTGGATCGCCGCGACGAGCGTGCCGCCCGTGGCGAGCATCGGGTCGAGGACGTAGACCTGGCGCCCGGAGAGATCGTCGGGCATACGCGTCGCGTACGTGGACGCCTGCAGCGTCTCCTCGTCGCGCACCATGCCGAGGAAGCCCACCTCGGCGGTCGGCAGCAGGCGGACCATGCCGTCCAGCATGCCGAGGCCCGCGCGCAGGATCGGCACCACGAGCGGCCGCGGGTACGACAGCTTCACGCCGGTCGTCCGCGACACGGGGGTGTCGATGTCGACCTGCTCGGTGCGCACGTCCCGCGTGGCCTCGTACGCGAGCAGGGTGACCAGCTCGTCGGCGAGCCGCCGGAAGGTCGGGGAGTCGGTGCGCCGGTCGCGCAGCGTGGTGAGTTTGTGCGCCACCAGAGGGTGGTCGACGACGTGGATCCGCATGGTCCCAACAGTATCCGGGGCCCGCGGCCCGGGCTCCCTCGCGCGGTGGCATCAAGGGCCGTGACGGGGGGAAAGTGGAGAGAGCTCGTCCGCGGCGAGGGACTGGGGCGAGGAACCGGGGTGGTGGTGAGGCGATGCCCGACCAGGAGCGCCGAGAACGGCCCGACAGGGGCCCGGAGCCGGGGCAGCCCATGGAGTCGGACGCCGAACGCAGGCGCCGCCGGGCCGTGTTCCTGCGCGAGCTGACCGAGGCGCGCGAGCTGCGGGCCCGCGTCCAGCCGCGCCGCGCGCGGGCCGCGCGGATGCGTCGGCAGATGCGGATGCGCACGTTTCGCTGGTGACACCCGGGTGACATACAGGTGACGCGCCTCACACAGGACACTCGCGTGGGCGACGCGACGCGAACACAGCGCGCGGAAGACCTCTCTTGGAGCCGCACTTTCTGCCACGATTCCCAGTGGGCGGGGCTTGAACTGCACTCCCCGCCTCCAAGACTCCGCCGGGGGGACCCCCGACCGGCACCTGAGACCAGTGGGAGAGTCACGGTGTACTTCGCCGCACTGCTCGCGCGCACCGAAGACGGGTGGGAAGCGAGCGACACAGAGCTCGACGACGTGGAGACCCTGTCGGACCTGTCCGACCTGGCCCGCGAGGCGTTGGCCGAGGCCGGCGCCGAGGACGACACGGTCCTCGTCTTCATCGAACAGGAGGACGCGTGGTTCGGCGTCGTCCGGGTGGACGGCGAGGAGGACCCTCGCATCTACATCTCGGACGCCGCAGCCGCCGCCCGCAGCAGCTACGGCGAGATCCTGCTCACCGACGAGCTGCTCGGCAAGGATCCGGACGCCGCCGATGATCTCGACGCCCTCGACCTGGACGGTACGGAGGACGGCGAATCGGCGGCGGCCGACGACGACGAGGAGGGAGAAGGGGGCGACGGCACGCCCGCCGAGATCGTGCCGGCCGGGCCGATCGGGGACACCGGGATCCTCGCCGACCTGGGCATCCCCGAGAAGGAACTGCTCGCCCTGGGCGGCGCGGACGCGCTGAGCGAGATCGCGGACGCGCTGGGCGCCGCGGAGGTGCTCGAGACGGTGCGCTGAGCGGGCAGGGATAGATTCCTGGCCGTGACACCCCCCGAACCCGACCCCGTACTCGAACCCGACCCCGTACGAGACCCCTGGAAGCCGTCCATGCGGCAGGCCCTGGCCGAGGCCGGGCTCGCCGCGGTGGACGGCGACGTGCCCGTCGGCGCCGTGCTCCTGGCGCCGGACGGGACGTCCGTGCTCGCGACCGCGCACAACGAGCGCGAGCTGACCGGCGACCCCACCGCGCACGCCGAGGTACTGGCGATCCGGCGGGCGGCGCAGGTGCTCGGGGAGTGGCGGCTGACCGGCTGCACGCTCGTCGTCACCCTGGAGCCGTGCACCATGTGCGCGGGCGCCGCCGTCCAGTCCCGCCTCGACCGCGTCGTCTACGGAGCCCGCGACGACAAGGCCGGCGCGGCCGGCTCCCTGTGGGACGTGATCCGCGACCGGCGCCTCAACCACCGGCCCGAGGTGATCTCCGGCGTGCTCGCCGAGGAGTGCGCGGAACCCCTCACCCGCTTCTTCAGAGATACGGATTTCAGACCACGGCCCACCTTGGGCTAGGATCTGTCTCGGTAGCGTGTCCGAGCGGCCGAAGGAGCTCGCCTCGAAAGCGAGTGTGGGGAAACTCACCGAGGGTTCAAATCCCTCCGCTACCGCAGGTGGACGAAGGGCCCGGTTCTGATGAACCGGGCCCTTCGTGCTGCTCCGTGCCAGGGGCCGGGGGAAGCGGCATCGGGGGGACAAGCCGCTTCCCCCGATGAGGACGGACTCCCGTAAGTGCGCGCCGCGTCAGGGGGAAGCGAGCGGCGCGAACCCCGCAGTCGGGGGCCGTCCTGCCCTTCGGATTCCTGCCGGATCCTCCGGGCTCACCACCCATCCTGCGCCACTTCTTCACAGCTCGCGGACGGCAAAGGACCTGCGCGCACGGGCCGTTGGTCCTTAAAGGTCAGATGAACGGACAGCCGAGTAGACTCGCGCCCGGCAACAGGGGCCACAAGGGGAACAGAGTGGCGCAGGCGCGGGCATGGGGAGGCCGAACATAGTGCAGCCGAAGAAAATTGGTCTGTTCGTCGTGGTCGTCTTCGTGCTGTATGTGGTCATCACCGACCCTGCCAAGGCAGCCGACTATGTCCAGATAGGGTTCGAAGGAGTCTCGTCCGCCGCGCAGTCCGTGGGCGACTTCATGACCTGGGTCGCCAACGGCGGCAAGTAGTCCCTGGCCCCGAGCCCTCTGAGGGAGAGCACAGCCGTGATCCGCCATCTGGTCCTCTTCAAGCTCAACGACGGTGTGAGCCGTACCGAACCGCGCGTCGTCGAGGGCGTCGAGGCGTTCCGCGCGCTGGGCGCCCGGATCCCCGAGCTGACGTTCTGGGAGTGCGACTGGAACATCACCGACCGCCCCATCGCGTACGACTTCGCGATCAACTCGGCGGTCGAGGACACCGACGCCCTGAAGCGGTACATCGAACACCCCGCGCACCAGGCGGGCGTGGCGCTGTGGCGGGAGTTCGCCACGTGGGTCATCGCCGACTACGAGTTCTGAGCCGGCCGCCGGAACCGTAGGACCGCCACCAGCCGTAGGACCGCCACCAGCCGTACGACCAAACGGCCCCTCACCGGAACAGTGAGGGGCTTTTTCATGCCCTTGTACCCAACTGTCCCAACTTGCCCTTCAACACGTAGTTATACGGTGCTTGCACACAGTGCACATGTCTTGTGATGCTATGACCGCTTTTGACCGATGAGTTGACGGAAACGAGGTGGGGTTGACCGTGCCGGCCAGTACTGCGCCTCAGGCACCGCCCGCGAAGAGCACTCGCGGTGCCGACACCCGGGCCCTCACACAGGTCCTCTTCGCCCAGCTGAAGGACCTCGTCCCGGGCAGCCCCGAGCACTCCCGGGTGCGCGGCGCGCTGATCGAGGCGAACCTGCCGCTCGTGCGGTACGCGGCGGCCCGCTTCCGCAGCCGCAACGAGCCCATGGAGGACGTCGTCCAGGTCGGAACCATCGGGCTCATCAACGCCATCGACCGGTTCGACCCGGACCGCGGGGTGCAGTTCCCGACCTTCGCCATGCCGACCGTCGTGGGCGAGATCAAGCGGTACTTCCGCGACAACGTGCGGACCGTGCACGTGCCGCGCCGGCTGCACGAGCTGTGGGTGCAGGTGAACGCCGCGAGCGAGGACCTGACCACCGCCTTCGGGCGCTCCCCCACGACCGCCGAGATCGCCGAGCGGCTGCGCATCGGCGAGGACGAGGTGCTCGCCTGCATCGAGGCCGGGCGCTCGTACCACGCGACATCCCTGGAGGCCGCGCAGGAGGGCGACGGAATGCCCGGCCTGCTCGACCGGCTCGGCTTCGAGGATCCCGAACTGGACGGTGTGGAGCACCGCGATCTCGTCCGGCACCTCCTGGTCCAGCTGCCCGAGCGGGAGCAGCGGATCCTGCTGCTGCGCTACTACAGCAACTTGACGCAGTCTCAGATCAGTGCCGAACTGGGTGTCTCCCAGATGCACGTGTCAAGACTCCTCGCCCGCAGCTTCGCCCGACTTCGATCCGCAAACAGGATCGAAGCGTAGCTGGAACGGGTAGACCGACTCCGCGGGGATTTACCGGCAGAATCCCTGTCCACTTTGGCCACACCCCCTGCATCCTGCGGTGATTCGCCCCTTCCATGTCGACATGTCACTACAGCGCGTTGCCGACATGTGACATTCTGCTGGAAGAGCGTTTGGCGCAGCCCCACGTCCGGTATTCAGGTGGAGGTTGCGCTTCTAAATGACGGGAGCGCCCACCGCGACCGTCCGCGACCTCAAGGGGGTGGCATGTCCGCAGACCAGGGCAGCTCGAAGGTGCTCACGCTCACGCCCGGCGCGTCCGATGGCGCACACGCGTCCACGACCGCCGTGCTGATCGACCCGCCTGTTCCGGCCTCCGTTCCGGCGCAGCCGCCGGGGACCCCCGAGGCGGCCGCGCTCCCGGCACCGCCCGTGCCGGCCGCGCCGCCGGTGTCGACCGTGTCGTCCGGGGCCATCGACACCCGCACCCTGTCCCGCTCCTTGTTCCTGCGCCTCGCCGCGCTCGACGAGCACAGCCCCGAGCGGCCCTATGTCCGCGACACCCTCATCGAGTTGAACCTGCCGCTCGTGCGGTACGCGGCCGCGCGCTTCCGCAGCCGGAACGAGCCGATGGAGGACATCGTCCAGGTCGGCACGATCGGGCTGATCAAGGCGATCGACCGGTTCGACTGCGAGCGCGGCGTCGAGTTCCCGACGTTCGCGATGCCCACGGTGGTGGGCGAGATCAAACGGTTCTTCCGGGACACGTCCTGGTCGGTGCGGGTGCCGCGGCGCCTGCAGGAGCTGCGGCTCGCCCTGACCAAGGCCTCCGACGAGCTCGCGCAGAAGCTGGACCGTTCGCCCACCGTCCCCGAACTCGCCGTGGTGCTGGGCGTTTCGGAGGAGGACGTGGTCGACGGCCTCGCGGTGGGGAACGCGTACACCGCGTCCTCGCTGGACTCCCCGGCCCCCGAGGACGACGGCGGCGAGGGCTCGCTCGCGGACCGGCTCGGCTACGAGGACACGGCGCTCGAAGGCGTCGAGTACCGGGAGTCGCTCAAGCCGCTGCTGGCCAAACTGCCGCCGCGCGAGCGCCGGATCATCATGCTCCGATTCTTCGCGAACATGACGCAGTCGCAGATCGGCGAGGAGGTCGGCATCTCGCAGATGCACGTCTCCCGGCTGCTGACCCGGACGCTGGCACAGCTGCGCGAGGGCCTGATCGCGGACTGACGCACACGGGTTCCTAATTGACGGTCCGTCAGACACACTGGCGCGATGGTACGGACGTGGGTGCGAGAGCGTCGTGGGGCGGTCGTAGGGACCGCCTCCGTCGCCGTGGTCTGTCTCTGCGCGGGCGCCGTCGTCGCTTTCGGCGGGAGCGACGGGCCGGCCGGGTACGTCGCCGTGGGAGCCGCCGGCGGATCGCCCGGCGAGCGCGGGCCGAGCGTCGCACCCACCGGAAAGGTGCGGCTCGTGCCGCTGGACCCGGCCGGGCCGGAGTCGTCCTCCCGACAGCCGCCCGTAGGCTCCGCGTCACCGGGTGCGAAGGGGTCGGCGTCCGCCGCGGGAGGTGCACCAGGGCCTGGAGCGTCCGGCGGCGGACCATCACCCGGGGACACCCGTACGGAGAGCCGCACCGGCACCAAACCCGGAACCGGCAGCGATACCGGGAGCGACGCGGGGAACAACTCGCCCACCACTCCCGGAAGTTCGGCGCCCGGCAGCAGCTCGGCGCCCGCCCCAGCGGAGCCCGCCGCCCTCAAGGTGGGCGAGCCCGTCCTCAAGGACACCGACAGGCGCTGGTGCCAGGACGTGACACTGGTGTTGCGCAACTCCGGTGGCAGCGCGGTGCGTTCGGGGACGGTGACGTTCGGGACGCACATCATCGGAGCGCTCGGGATCGACTGGGCGACCGTCGAGTCCACCGAGAAGCTCCCCGTGCCCCTCGGGGCCGGGGAGGAGAAGAAGAAGACCTGGACCGTGTGCGTCGAGTCCTGGCGCGTCCCGCTCGGGATGCACGTCGAGACCCGTGACGTCTCCGTCGACTGGACGTAGCGGCCGCGGCGGCGAACGCCGCGGCTACAGCCGCGTACGCGCTACTTGAGCGCCAGCCACGCCACCGCCGCGATCACGACGACCGCGACCACGATGCCGATGATCACCCCGGCGCCGGGGCCGGACTTCACCGGAGCCGCCTGCGCGCGCGGAGTGGGAGTGCCGCCGTCGTCGACGAAGGCGCGGAACATCTGGGTGCTGCCCGCGGGGTCGTAGTTGCCTTCGGAGTTCGGGCCCTGGGGGTTGTTAGCCATGGGGCAGGACCCTAGCGAATCGGCGCGATGGGCGCCACAGTCCGCCCACAGGTCACTTGAGCTGCAATTTTACCCAGCCACACCCTGGCTTTGCCGTGATTTTAGGGTTGAACGCCCCTTTTAGTTTGCCTGCGGCAACCAACTGCTTCTATGGTTGCCCTAAGCAACGAATAAGATTCTTGTCAGGAGGTGCTGTGGCCGCACAGCGTCATTACGACGAGCTGGCCCGTCAGCTCAGTGCCTTCGGCGCCGTCAAAAGGGATATGGCACGCATCCTGCCCCCCGACTGCCCGGCCGGCTCGGCCGCCGTCCTCACGCTTCTCAAGCGCTACGGCGACATGCGGATGAGCAGGCTGGCCGAGCTTCTCGCGGTCGACATGTCCGTGGCGAGCCGCCACGTGGCCCACACCGCCGACCGCGGCTGGATCGAGCGACGCCCTGACCCCGCCGACAAGCGTTCGCGCATTCTCACCCTCACCGCCGAGGGGCACGAGCGGATGGAAGACCTCAACGTCCGGACGACCGAGCTGCTCGCCGAACGGCTGAGCGACTGGTCCGACGACGAGGTCAACCAGTTGATCGCCCTCATGACGCGGCTGCGCGACAGCTTCGGGGACTGCCGGACGACGGCGTCCCGTGCACCGTTCGCCGTCGCCGCGCAGACCCCGGCGTCAGCACAGACCACCCGTACACCCGCGTAACCGTAAGAAAAGGAATCCCATGGCAACATCCACACCGTCCGGTGTGCGGGGCAGCCATGCCGCCAAGCACGGAGGCGCCGCCCCCGACGCCGGCGCTCCGATGACGCACCGGCAGATCATGGAGGCGCTGTCCGGGCTGCTGCTCGGCATGTTCGTCGCGATCCTGTCGTCGACGATCGTCACCAACGCCCTGCCCGAGATCGTCGGCGACCTCGGCGGCGGCCAGTCCGCCTACACCTGGGTCGTCACCGCCTCGCTGCTCGCGATGACCGCGACCACGCCCCTGTGGGGCAAGCTCGCCGACATCTTCAGCAAGAAGGCGCTCGTCCAGATAGCCCTGATCGTCTACGTGGGCGGCTCGGTCGTGGCGGGGCTCTCGCAGAGCCCCAGCATGCTGATCGCCTGCCGCGTGGTCCAGGGCATCGGCGTCGGCGGTCTGTCCGCCCTCGCCCAGATCGTCATGGCCGCGATGATCTCCCCGCGTGAGCGGGGCCGTTACTCCGGCTACCTCGGTGCGACCTTCGCCGTCGCCACCGTCGGCGGCCCGCTGCTCGGCGGTGTCATCACCGACACCTCGTGGCTGGGCTGGCGCTGGTGCTTCTACGTCGGCGTACCGTTCGCGATCATCGCGCTCATCGTCCTGCAGAAGACGCTGAAGCTCCCGACGGTCAAGCGCGACAACGTCAAGGTCGACTGGGCCGGTGCCTTCTTCATCACCGCCGCGGTCTGCACCCTGCTCCTGTGGGTGACCTTCGCCGACGACAAGTACAACTGGATGTCGTGGCAGACCGGCGCGATGGTGGGCGGCGCGGTCGTGCTCGCCCTGATCTTCCTCCTCGTGGAGGCCAAGGCCGCCGAGCCGATCATCCCGCTGCGGCTCTTCCGCAACCGCACCATCACGCTCGCCTCGATCGCCTCGCTCTTCGTGGGTGTCGCGATGTTCACGGGCACCGTGTTCTTCTCGCAGTACTTCCAGCTGGCGCGCGGCAAGTCGCCGACGATGTCCGGTGTCATGACGATCCCGATGATCGGCGGCCTGTTCATCTCGTCGACCGTCGCGGGCCAGGTCATCACCAAGACCGGCAAGTGGAAGGCGTGGCTGGTCTCCGGCGGCGTGCTCATCACGGCGGGCCTCGGCCTGCTCGGCACGATCCGCTACGACACCGTCTACTGGCACGTCGCGATCTACATGGCCCTCATGGGTCTCGGCATCGGCATGATGATGCAGAACCTCGTGCTCTGCACGCAGAACCAGGTCGCCCCGCAGGACATCGGCTCGGCCAGCTCCACGGTCACCTTCTTCCGCTCCCTCGGTGGCGCGATGGGTGTCTCGGCGCTCGGTTCGATCATGTCCACGCGGATCACGCACTACGTCACGGACGGCCTCGCCGACCTCGGTCCCAAGGGTGCCGCCCTGGGCCACGCCGGCACCGGCGGCGGCGCCATCCCGGACCTCGCCAAGCTCCCCGAGCCGCTGCGCACCATCATGGAGAGCTCGTACGGGCACGGCATCGCCGACGTCTTCCTGATCGCCGCGCCGATCGCGCTGCTCGCCCTCATCGCCACGCTGTTCATCAAGGAGGTTCCGCTGCGTACGTCGGGCGGCCTGGACCAGGCCAAGGAAGCCGAGGCGGCCGCTTCCGGCGCTCCCGCCACCCCTGTCACCGAGCCGCAGAAGGTGCCGAGCATGGTCGGCGCGGGTGAGCCCGCCGCCGACACCCGGACCCAGCGCATCGCCGCCGTCGCGTCCGTCGCCGGTGACACCCCGGCGCAGTCGCCCGGCAGCGGCGTCCCGGTCCGCGGCTTCGTCCGCGGCGCCGAGTCCGCCCCGGTCCCGCGCGCCGCGGTCACGCTGATCTCCCTCGGGGGACGGCAGCTGGGCCGCGCCGTGGCCCAGGGCGACGGCTCCTACGGGGTCGACGCCCCCGGCGCCGGCTCCTACGTCCTGATCGCCTCGGCCGACGGCTACCAGCCGCAGGCCTCCACGGTGATCGTCGGCGAGGAACCGGTCACGTACGACATCCTGCTCAGCGGCACGAGCGGCCTGAGCGGCCTCGTCCGGGCCGCGGAGACCAAGGCCCCGGTCATCGGCGCCATGGTCATCGTGACCGACGTGCGCGGTGACGTGCTCGCCACCGGGCTCTCCGGTCAGGAGGGCGAGTTCACCTTCGCCGAGCTGGTGCCCGGTCCGGTGACCGTCGCGGTGAACGCGGCCGGACACCGTCCGCTGGCGCTGCCCGTCGAGGTCGGCGGCACGGGTGTCACCCGCGTCGAGATCGACCTGAACTCCGGCTCCCAGGTGCAGGGCACCGTGCGCGCCGCGGGCCGTTCGCTGAACGACGCGCGGGTCACGCTGATCGACGCCGCGGGCAACGTCGTCGCGACGTCCACGACCGGTGAGGACGGCGCGTACGCCTTCACCGACCTGGACGGCGGCGAGTACACGGTCATCGCGACCGGATACCCGCCGGTGGCCACGCACCTGAGCGTGCAGGGCAGTGGCGTCGACGGCCACGACATCGAGCTCTCGCACCCCGGCGAGTAGGTCGCGCAGTCCCTTCAAGGCCCCGGACCGGGCGGCTCGCGCTTCGAGCGGAGACGTGAGC
This sequence comes from Streptomyces sp. NPDC050264, assembly GCF_040655895.1. Lineage (NCBI taxonomy): Bacteria > Bacillati > Actinomycetota > Actinomycetes > Kitasatosporales > Streptomycetaceae > Streptomyces > Streptomyces sp. NPDC050264. The sequence goes on along the minus strand of NZ_JBFAKV010000026.1, from coordinate 17,346 downwards.
CTCCCGGGCCGGTTGTGGGAAATGGGCCCCGGACCCGGTGGCGTCGTTAACGGCAGGGGACGGCCGCAGACGTCACGGGCCGGGGCCCGTTCGCGTTCGGGGGTAACCCAATTCCCTTACGTGTGTGAGAACTTGAGCTAGGAGTTGTGACTGATGGGACTGAGTGCGCGGATCCGTACGCGGGACGGCTGGGCCCTGCCGCACGCCGTCGTCACGGTGACCGACATGACGGGCTCGCAGGTGCTGCGGGCCGAGGCCGACGACGAGGGGGCCGTGCACGACGCGACCACCCTCACCCCCGGGCCCTACACCGTGATCGTGACCGCCGTCGGGTACGCCCCCGCGGCCTCCACCGCGCTGGTCACGGCGACCGGCCGCGCCGAGGTGGGCTCCGTGGTGCTCGCCCGGCAGGGCGGCGCCGAACTGCCGCCGCCCGGACCGTGGACGGTCGACCCGGCGCACTCCGCCGTGGCGGCGACCGCGCAGCACCTGGGGATCACCAGCGTGCACGGCCGGTTCACCGACTTCACCGCCCGCGTCGACATCGCGCAGGACGTGGAGAAGTCCCGCGTCGAGGCCGTGATCAAGGCCGCGTCCATCGACACCGGCAACGGCATGCGCGACGGCCACCTGAAGTCGCCGGACTTCCTGGACGTCGAGACGCACCCCGAGATCACCTACAGGTCCACCGCTCTGAGCCCGGCGGGCCCGGACCGCTGGACGGTCCACGGTGAGCTCAGCCTGCACGGCGTCGTCCGCCAGGTCGACCTCGACCTGAGCTACCTGGGCACCGGCGCCGACCCGTGGGGCGGCACCCGCGCGGCGTTCAAGGCGACGGCCGAGCTGAAGCGCGAGGACTTCGCCATGAACTACAACCAGGTCGTGCAGGCCGGCATCGCGGCGATCGGCGCGACGCTGAAGGTGGAGCTGGACATCCAGGCGGTCCAGGGCGACGCCCTGCCGCAGGTCTAGCGGCCTTCCGAAGGATCAGCCGGGCAGGCGTTCGGTGAAGACCTCCTGGCGCGGCGGTGCGCCGCCGACCAGGGTCACCAGCCGGACGCACAGCTCCCGGAGTTTGACGTTCTCGTCCTGGGAGCGGCGGCGCAGCAGCCCGAGCGCGGTGTCCGCGGAGCACCGGCGCTGCGTCATCACGATGCCGATGGCCTGGTCGATGACGCTGCGCGAGAGCATCGCGGCGCGCAGGTCGGAGCCGATCTCGCGCTCGCGCTCGATCCGCAGCGCCACGGCCACCGCGCCTGAGGCCTGCGCGGCGAGCCGGCGGGCACTCTCGCGCCGGCCCTCGAAGGCGTGGCGCTCGCCGGCGTAGAAGTTGAGGGCGCCGTAGACGCCGTGGTCCAGGGTGAGCGGCAGGGCCAGCATGGAGCGCACGCCACGGTCCCGGGCCTCGGCGGGGAACGGCGCCCAGCGTTGCTCGGCCCCCATGTCGGGCGCGTGCTGCTCCTCGCACTCGCGGGCCGCCGTCACGCACGGCCCCGTGTCCGCCTCGTACTGGAGGTGGTCGAGCCAGCTCACCAGCCCCTCGCTGGCCGCGACGGTGCGCAGCCGGTGGGCACGGTGCAGGGTGACGCTGCACGCGCCGGGCCGCACCACGTTCGCGGCGCGCTCGGTGAGTTCCTGCAGAAATCCGTCGAGACCGTCGCTCTCGGCCAGCGCCCGGTAGAGCGCTCCCGTGTCCAGCGTCGTCCGCGGGTCGGGGCGGTCGCTGCGTCCGGCTGGGGTCTCGGCAGGACTGTTCATTCCCTACAGATGTCCCGCAAACGCGTGCTCACGCGTCGCGGGACGGCGCCGCGGCGTCCACATACCGCTGCGCCAGCTCCCTGAGCTTGATGTTCTGCTGCTGCGAGGCCCGTACGAGGTGGGTGAAAGCCTCGGCCGCGTCGACCCTCTCGCGCGCCATGAGCAGCCCGGTGGCCTGCCCGATGAGGTCCCGGGTGCGCATCGCCTCCGTGAGCTGTTCCTGCACGGTGGCGGAGTCGTGCGCGACGGAGACGTGCGCGGCGAGCAGCCGGCCGACGCGCAGGCTCGCCTCGTCGTGGCCGCCCGGCTTGCCGCCGTACAGCACGAGCGCCGTCAGCCGGTTCCGGTCGATGCGCAGCCTCAGCGCGAGCACGGAGCGCACGCCCAGCGCGGACAGGCCGGAACCCGCCCCGCTCCGGGCGGCGGTGTCCGCGAGTGCGGCGACGGGCTCCTCCCACAGCCGTTCCCAGAACGCGCGGTGGCCGGGCATCCCGGTGAGCGCCTGGGCGCTGCGTGCCACGTCGTCGCTCCAGGTCACCGAATCGGGTACGAGGTCGCGTCCGACGGTGACGATGCCGGCGTGGTCGACGCCCGGGACGAGGTGGACGGCGAGACGTGCGGCGGTACGGAGGGCGGCCTGGGGGCTGCCCTGCTCGTGCAACTGACGTGCGGCGACGGTAAGCGCCTCGGCCAGCCGAAAATCGGCAGCGGAGAACGGCACTTCGGGAAAACTTGGCGCAACCACCACGAACCTCTTCAGCGAGCATGCCCTTTTGGACATGCGCGGGGAGAGCTCCGCAGCACATTCCCGACTGCGAGCGCAGGACGTACAGAACTCTAGCCCTTTCCTTAACGCAACGTGGAGTTGGCAAGGAGGGCTGTGGTGGGACCCTCATCAGTGGTGCAATGGGAACGGGTCAGGAAGCGGCTCATCGTCCACCGACCGATCAACCAGCACCGGTCTGGCAGGTGAGCCACTGTGCCCACACCCGTCCATCTGGCACCCGTCGACATCGCCGACTGCACCCTCATCACGTTTCCGCGCGAGATCGACCTGAGCAACGCGCCGGTCCTGCTCGCCGAAGCGCTCGCCGTGGCGGACGAGCGGGGTGACCGGCGCCGCGAGTTCATCCTCGATCTGACCGGCACCGAGTTCCTCGACTCGCAGGGCGTACGGCTCCTCCTCGAACTGCGCCGCTATCTGTCGGTGCGCTACGACGCCCCCATGAGGATGGCGGTCCCCGAGGACGGCCCGGTACGGCGGGTACTGACCCTCACCCAGGCCCGGCGGGACGTGCCCATGCACGACAACCTCGTGGAGGCGCTGCAGGCCCGCGAGCTGTGAACGGCGCGCGGGTGGGGCGCGGCATAGGCTGGGCCGCATGGCTCCGAACATCGCGACCAACACCCGTGTGCCCCTCGACGAGTTGCTCGACTTCGTACGCCCCCGCCACCGCGCCCTCCTGATCACCGCCCGCGCGGACGGGTCCCCGCAGGCCTCACCGCTGACCTGCGGGGTCGACGACTCGGGGCGGATCGTCGTCTCCACCTACCCCGAGCGCGCCAAGACGCGCAACGCCAAGCGGAACGCGCGCGTGAGCGTGCTGGTCCTCAGCGACGAGTGGAACGGCCCCTGGGTCCAGGTCGACGGCACCGCCGAGGTCCTCGACTCCCCCGACTCGGTCGAGCCGCTGGTCGAGTACTTCCGGAACATCTCGGGCGAGCACCCGGACTGGGACGAATACCGGGAGGCCATGCTCAAGCAGGGCAAGTCGATCATCCGCGTGACGCCCGACAAGTGGAGCCCGATCGCCACCGGCGGATTCCCGGCCCACCTCGCCGAGCAGGACTGACGTCAGGACTTCGGGCCCCCGCCCATACGCCGGGCGGAGTCCGGCACAGCGTCACGAAGCCTGCGCAGCAGCGCGAGCGACGCAAAAGAAAGGGGCCCGCGAGGCCATGCTCAAGCAGGGCAAGTCGATCATCCGCGTGACGCCCGACAAGTGGAGC
>NZ_JBFAKV010000026.1:0-13482 GCF_040655895.1 Streptomyces sp. NPDC050264 | reverse complement strand
GCCCGATCGCCACCGGCGGATTCCCGGCCCACCTCGCCGAGCAGGACTGACGTCAGGGCGTCGAAGGCTCCTGGGCGACCAGGGCCTCGATGCCCGCGACCAGGAGGTCGAGCGCGACCTGGAAGTCCGCGTCGCGCATCTCCTCGACCGAGTGACCGTCCTCCACCGCCGCCATCATCTGCTCGGCGTGCCGGAAGTCCTCGGCCATCTCCTCCGGCACCCGGAACGCCGACATCGCCTCGTGGAAGTAGTCGTCCTGGGACAGCCCCGCCTCGGCGCACCGCCGGCGGAAGTGGCCCTCGATGGTGCCGTAGCCGTAGACGAACTGGAAGACGGACGCGATGGCGCCGCGCTGCCGGGGGAGCGAGAGCCCGGTGGCGGCGACGACGCGCTGGACCGCGCGCGAGAAGCGCAGCGAGTTCGGGCCGATGTTGAGGTAGTTGCCCATCTGGGGCGAGATCCAGGGGTGCCGCACGATCACCGCCCGGTACGTGGCCGCCAGTTCGCGCACCTGCACCCGCCAGTCACCGGCGTCGACGGTCTCCGGGTCCGGCACCTCCAGCTCGCCGAAGACCCGGTCCAGGGCGAGTTCGAGGAGGTCGTCCTTGGTGTCGACGTACCAGTACACGGACATCGCGGTGACCCCGAGTTCGCCCGCGAGGCGCCGCATGGAGAACTTGGCGAGCCCCTCCGCGTCGAGCAGCTTCACCGAGGCCTCGGTGATCCTCTCCCGGTCCAGGCCGCTGGGCTGCTCACTGCGCCTGGTGCGCGGGGCCTTGGCCTCGGAGTCCTCAAGCCAGACGCTCATCCGCGCTGCCTTCGCCATGGCGCACCTTCCCAGGAGTTCCTCGTTCGCGGGTGCGGACGGACCCCCGTGGAATCCGTCCGTCCGCCCGCACGTGATGCTATGCGGACGCCACCACCGCTGAGTCTGCCCTCTCCGCCCGCCGCAACAACGCCGCGGCGAGGAGTCCTCCGATGAGCACGGCGACGGCCCCGACCAGCTGGCTGGTCTCCAGCCCCGAGGAGAACGCGTCGGCGATCCGGGCCTTCTCCCCACGCGACTCCGCCGCCGCGAGCGCGGCCGGCAGCGAAGCCGCGGAGACCGAGACCAGCGCCGCGAACCGGGCGTTGAGGACGGCGCCGAGGACGGCCACGCCGAGCCCGTTGCCGAACTCCGCGAGCGTGCCGTTGACGCCCGCGCCCACGCCCGCCTTCTCCGGCGGGATCGCGCTCATGATGGCGTTGGCCATGGCCGGCATGGCGAGGGCGATGCCCGCGCCCATGACGACGAGCCCCGCCAGCATGCCGCCGTAGCTGTCCCCGCCGAGCAGCGCGATCGCCGCGAGCCCGGCCGCCAGGCAGGTCATGCCGGACCCGATGGTCAGCGGCGTACCGAGCCTCGGCAGAAGGCGGGCGCCGACACCGGTGAGGTTGAGCGCGACCACGGTGAGGGCGAGGGGCGCGGTGCGCAGCCCCGCCTCCAGCGGCCCGTACCCGAGCACGAACTGGAGGTGCTGGGTGAGCAGGAACAGCGAGCCGCCCATGCCGAACGCGACCAGGATGGCTCCGGCCACCGCGCCCGTGAACTTCTGGTTGCGGAAGAAGTGCATGTCCAGCATCGGGTACGGGATGCGCAGCTCCCACGTCACGAACGCGGCCATGAAGACGAGGCCGATCGCCCCCGAGGCCGGCGTGGTCCCGGAGGTCCAGCCGTCGCCGGGCCCCGAGATGATCGCGTAGACGACGCCGGTCATGCCGATGGTGGAGAGCACCGCGCCGAGCAGGTCGGGCCGCTCTCCCCGGGGGTTCTTCGACTCCGGTACGAGGACCAGCACGGCGATCAGCCCGATGACCGCGACCGGGATGTTGACGAGGAAGATCGCGCCCCACCAGAAGTGGTCGAGCATGACCCCGCCGAGCAGCGGGCCGACGGCGAAGCCCAGCGAGTTGACCGTGGCCCACAGGCCGATCGCCCGCACGCGCTCGGTGTCGTCGAAGATCTGCACGACGACGGCGAGCGTGGTGGTCATCAGCAGCGCGCCGCCGACACCCATGCCCGCGCGGGCGGCGATCAGCTGCCCGGTGGACCCGGCGAGCCCGGCGACGAGCGAGCCCGCCCCGAACAGCACGAGGCCCGCCGCGAGCATCTTCTTGCGCCCGTACCGGTCCGCGGTGCTGCCCGCGGTGAGCAGCAGGCCCGACTGCACGAGCGAGTACGCGCTGATCACCCACTGGATGTCGGACGTCGACGCGTGCAGTTCCTCGGTGAGGGAGGGGATCGCGACGTTCAGGACGGTGTTGTCGAGCAGCACGGTCAGCTGCGCCAGACAGATGACACCGAGGATCAGCCAGCGCTGCGGATGGCCTCCGGCCGGTGCGGGCGGTGGGGTGTTGTCGGTGGTCGTGGCCGTCATGCGTCCCCCTGTCGGTCGGCTTGGTTGTACACCGTAAGGGATTAGCCTTACGGTGTACAACAAGGTTTTCCGCATACGGTTCCGGCATGCCGACGCGCACTGGAGCACTGCCTCATCCGGCCCTGTCCGCAGCCCTGTTGGGCATCCTCGTGACGGTGGCGCCACCCGCCTCCGCCGCGTCCGGCCGGCACGGCACGGTCCCCCTCCGGATCGCCTCGTACAACATCCACGCCGGGTCCGGAATGGACAACGTCTTCGATCTCGACCGCCAGGCGGCGGCGCTACGGGCGCTGCACGCGGATGTGATCGGCCTCCAGGAGGCCGACGTCCACTGGGGCGCGCGCAGCCAGGACCGCGACGTGGCCCGGGAGCTGGCGCGCAGACTCGGGATGCGGGTGTCGTTCGCGCCGATCTACAGCCTCGATCCGGAGAAGGCCGGGGGGCCGCGACGCGAGTTCGGGGTGGCCGTGCTGTCCCGGTATCCGATCCGGGCCGCCGCGAACCACGAGATCACCCGCCTGTCCACGCAGGACCCGAACCCCGTGCCGGCCCCGGCCCCGGGGTTCGGGGAGGTCACGCTGAAGGTGCGCGGGGTGCCGGTGCAGGTGTTCGTGACACACCTCGACTACCGGCAGGACCCGGCGGTCCGGGTCGCGCAGGTCGCGGACACGCGACGGATCATGGCGGCCGAGCGGAGTTCCGTCCCGGGGGCGCGGCAGGTGCTGCTCGGGGACTTCAACGCGGCTCGCTCCGCGCCTGAACTGGGGCCGTTGTGGACGGAGTTGACGGACGCGGGCCCGGTCACCGGCGGCACGTACCCGGCCGACGTCCCGGTGCGGCGGATCGACTACGTGGCCGTGGGGAAGGGGATCCGGGTGCGCTCGGCCACGGTGCCGGACGAACCGGCGGCGTCGGACCATCGCCCGGTGATCGCGGAGGTCGCATTGCCCCGGTAGGGGCGCGGGGGACTGCGCGACCGGCCCCCGCCGGCGGTGAGACGGAGAACGGCAGACCCCCGCCCCTCCCGGTGACGCGAAGCGTCGATTCCGGGAAGGGGCGGGGTGGGGGAAGAGATCAGCTCTTGGGCTGGGTCAGGTCATAGAACGTGGCGCTCCCGACCGTCACCTTCTTGAAGTTGTCCTCCACCCACGACGTGATCTTGGAGGACGAGCCGGTGCTCGATCCGCCCATGCCGCCACCGGAACCGCTCCCGATGAAGTAGTGGATCTTGCCGTCCTCGACGTACTGCTTGAACTGGGCCAGGGTCGGCGACGGGTCCGTGCCGTTGAAGCCGCCGATCGCCATCACCGGGTCACCGGTGGCCAGCTGGTAGCTCGCCTGGTTCTGCGAACCGACCGTGGCCGCCGCCCAGGTGTAGTCGTCGGCGTTCTTCTCCAGGAGCTTCTTGGCCTTGGCGCTGACCTCGGCGCCGTTGAGCAGGCCGCCCATGCCGCCACCACCACCGGCTCCGCCTTCGCCCATGCCGCCGGGCATGCCGACCCGCTGCTGGGCCTTGCCGGTACCCGTGCCCTGGCTCGGCTTCTGGTTCTGGCCGGGCGTCCCGCCGCCGGGGAAACCACCGCCCTGCTTCTGGCCCTGGCCGCCGGGCGGCTGCATGCCGCCTCCGCCCGGGCCGCCGCCGCGACCGCCACCGCCGCCCCCACCGGGACCGCCGCCGCCCATCATGCTCGCCCCGGACGGACCGGCCGTCACGATCGACCCGGTGTGCCCGGTGTTCAGCGTGCTGATGGTGTACGCGGTCGGCGCCGCGAGTGAGGCCACCAGGCCGAGCCCGGCCGCGCCGAGAGCGAGTTGCCGGTTGAGACGGCCGACGAACGCCAGGGCGAGTCCGGCCACGAGGCCCCCGATGAGCACCGCCCAGCGCAGCCACGGCAGGTAGTCCGCCGTCCGCCCGAGCAGCACGTACGCCCATACCGCCGTGGCGGCGACGGAGACACCCAGCGTCGCGGAGGCCGTGACGCGCGAGCGCTCCTCCCACAGGACCGTGGCGCCCATGCCGATCAGCGCCGCGATGTAGGGGGCCAGGGCCACCGTGTAGTACTGGTGGAAGATGCCGGCCATGAAGCTGAAGACCAGGCCGGTCATGAGCAGCGAGCCGCCCCACGCGAGGAACGCGGCGCGCGCCGTGTCCGTGCGCTTCGCCTTCCAGGTCAGCACCGCACCCGCGACGAAGAGGATCAGCGCGGCCGGGATCAGCCACGAGATCTGGCTGCCGATCTCGGAGTTGAACATCCGGCCGATGCCGGTCTCGCCCCACTGCGAGGTGCCGCCGCCCGCGCCGCCACCGCCGCCTCCGACGGAGCCGGTCTCGTCGCCGCTGATCCGGCCGAGGCCGTTGTAGCCGAAGGTCAGTTCAAGGAACGAGTTGTTCTGGGAGCCGCCGATGTACGGGCGCGAGGACGCGGGCCACAGCTCCACGATCGCCACCCACCAGCCGCCCGCGACGATCATCGCGAGCCCGGCGAGGGCGAGCTGGCCGAGCCGCCTGCGCAGCCGGGCCGGCGCGAAGACCGCGTAGAGGACGGCCAGCGGCGGCAGGATCAGGAAGGCCTGCAGCGTCTTGGTCAGGAAGGCGAGCCCGACGGCCACGCCCGCGAGGACCAGCCACTTCGTGCGGGCCCGTTCCATGGCGCGCAGCACGCAGTAGACCGTGCCGGTCATGAGCAGCGCGAGGAGCGCGTCCGGGTTGTTGAACCGGAACATCAGCGCGGCGACCGGGGTCGTCGCGAACACCGCGATGGTGATCAGACCCGCGGCGGCGCTGAAGCGGCGGCGCACGGCCGCGTACAGGATGCCGGCCGTGGCCAGCCCCATCAGGACCTCGGGGACGAGGATCGCCCAGGAGCTCAGGCCGAAGAGGCGTACGGACAGGGCCATGGGCCAGAGCGCGGCCGGGGGCTTGTCGACGGTGATGGCGTTCGCCGCGTCGGACGAGCCGAAGAACATCGCCTTCCAGCTCTCGCTGCCCGCCTGGACGGCCGCCGAGTAGAAGGAGTTGGCGTAGCCGGACGCCGACAGGTCCCAGAGGTAGGCGAGGGCGACGACGAGCATCAGGCCGAGGAAGGCCGGGCGCACCCAGCGCGCGTCCTCGGGCCGGCCGCGCCATACGCGCCGGACGAAACGGCCCTTCGGACGGCTGTGGCCCGAGGCTGCGGGAGGCGCCGCAGGAGCGGCGTCGTGCGGACGGATGTCTGTGGTCATCGGGGATCCCTGGGTTCGGGGTCGGTCGTGCCGGCGCCCGCCATGGGCACCCGCACGGTGGCGTCCCAGGCGTGCGGAACCTGAGGGGACGGGGCGGCCGCGGGGGCCGGGGCCGCGGGGACCTGGTCGGGGAAGACCCAGGCCCGGAAGAGCAGGAAGCGCAGCACGGTCGCCGCGAGGTTGGCCGCGATGAGCACGGCCAGCTCGGTGGAGTGCGCGGGCTCGCCGGAGGCCGCGTTGAGCGCGGCGAGGGAGCCGCTGGTCAGGGCGAGTCCGATGCCGAAGACGACGAGGCCCTGGGCCTGGTGGCGCACGGCCCGGTCGCGGCCGCGGACGCCGAAGGTCAGGCGCCGGTTGGCGGAGGTGTTGGCGACCGCGGAGACGAGCAGGGCGAGCGCGTTGGCGATCTGCGCCCCCGAGAACGTACGGAAGCCGGAGTAGAGCAGGAGGTACAGCAGCGTCGACAGGCCGCCGACGACACAGAAGCCGACCAGCTGGCGCGCCAATCCCTTGGGTACGCCCGGGAGTTGGCGGTCACGCGGGTCGTCGCCGAAGGGGCGCGCGAGCCGGTCGAGGGCGAGAGAGCCGGTGGCGAGGGCCTTGCCGACGCGCCAGACGCCCTTCAGGTCCTCGGTCGCCGTCTTCACGATGTGGACGGTCGAGTTCGGGTCGTCGACCCAGTCGACGGGCACTTCGTGGATACGCAGCCCGGCGCGCTCGGCGAGCACCAGCATCTCCGTGTCGAAGAACCAGCCGGTGTCCTCCACCAGCGGCAGCAGCACCTGCGCGACATCACGCCGGATCGCCTTGAAGCCGCACTGGGCGTCGGAGAAGCGGGCCTGCAGCGAACCGCGCAGGATCAGGTTGTAGGCCCGCGAGATGAACTCGCGCTTCGGTCCGCGCACCACCCGCGAGCTGCGGGCGAGCCGGGAGCCGATCGCCAGGTCCGAGTGGCCGGAGATGAGGGGGGCGACGAGCGGGAGCAGCGCGTTCAGATCGGTGGACAGGTCCACGTCCATGTACGCGAGGACCGGCGCGTCGGACGCCGACCACACGGTGCGCAGCGCCCGCCCGCGCCCCTTCTGCTCCAGCCGGAAGTACTGGACCTCGGGCAGGTCCGCGGTCAGCCAGGCGGCCTCTTGGGGCGTGCTGTCCGTGGACGCGTTGTCCGCGATGGTGATGCGGAAGCGGTAGGGGAAGGTGCGGATCAGGTGGTCGTGGAGTCTGCGGACACACGCGCCGAGGTCCTTCTCCTCGTTGTAGACGGGGATGACGACGTCCAGGATCGGGACGACGCCGCTGCCCGCGGGGAGGTGTTCCCGCGCCGGCAGCGCCCCGAACCTCGCGGCGGTGGGGCCGAGGCCTTCAGAAGAGTCGGTTCGCATGCCATCGACATTCGCCAACTGCCCTGTTAGCGCTGTGTGGTGACGCTATGCCCCGCCTGTGAGTACATGACGGGTTCGGAATGGGCAGGCAGATGCACGGTGAACACCGTCCGGCCGGGCACACTGTCGACGGTCACGGCGCCCCCGTGCGCGGCCGCGACGGCCTGCACGATGGCGAGCCCGAGGCCCGTGGAACCCGCCTTGCGCGACCGCGACGAGTCACCGCGCGCGAACCTCTCGAAGACCCGCGGCAGCAGCTCGGCGGGGATACCGGGCCCGTCGTCCCGCACGTCGAGACAGACCCAGGGCCCGTGCCGGTGCACGCGCGCGGTGACGGTGGTGCCCGGGGGTGTGTGCGTACGCGCGTTGGCCAGCAGGTTGACCAGGACCTGGTGCAGGCGCGCGGAGTCCGCGAGCACGGTCGCCGGTTCGTCGGGCAGTTCCAGCCGCCAGACATGGTCCTGCCCGGCGGCGCGGGCGTCACTGAGCGCGTCCACGACCAGCGGCGACACGTCCGTCGGCTCGTACGACAAGGGCCTGCCCGAGTCGAGCCGGGCGAGCAGCAGCAGGTCCTCGACCAGGCCGGTCATCCGGTCCGCCTCCGACTCGATGCGGCCGAGCGCGTGCCGGGTGTCCGGCCCGGTCTCCTCGCGACCGCGCCGGGTCAGTTCGGCGTACCCCCGGATGGAGGCGAGCGGCGTACGCAGCTCATGGCTGGCATCCGCGACGAACTGCCGCACCCGCATCTCGCTCTGCTGCCGCGACTGGAGCGCGCCGTGCACATGATCGAGCATCCGGTTGAGCGCGGCCCCCACCTGCCCGACCTCGGTCCGCGGATCGGCCTCGGCATCCGGCACCCGCTCATACAGGGTGACTTCGCCGCTGTGGAGGGGGAGCTCGGATACGCGGGTCGCTGTCGCGGCGACGCGGCGGAGGGGGCGGAGGTTGACGCCGACGATGATGATCCCCGCCGCACCGGCGGCCACCAGGGCCGCGGCGGCGACGCACAACTCGGTGACGATGAGCGTGGTGACGATGCTGTCGGCCTCGGCCGTGGGGCGGCCGACGTAGTAGTCGCCGTTGGTCCCGGAGGCGTACTGGACGCGGTAGCTGCCGAGTCCGGGCAGGTCGACGGTGTGGTAGCCGTTGTCCTGGGGGACGGTGTCCAGTGCCTCCAGCACAGCGGAGGACAGGTCCTTGGTACCGGTCTCGGCGCCACCGGTCGAGTACTGCTTGTCGACGCTCATCACGCCGTCGGTGGCCTCGCCGTCGTCGACGTGGGCACCGACGGTGTTCGCGGAGGATCCCCTCGTGACGAACTCCAGATCGCCATCGGGTGTCTGCTGCCCCATGGGCCCGCCGACGCCACCGGGGACGGGCCCCTTCGGGCCCGCGGCCCGCATCCCTATGCCCTGCACCTGGACGTCGAGCTGCTTGTACAGGTACGAGTGGAGCGACACCACTGACACGACGCCGATCACGGACGCGACGACGGCCATCAGGGCGACTGTGGACACGACGAGCCGGGTCCGCAGCGTCCTGGTGCGGGCCCGCTTCACGAAACCGTCGTAGCCGCGGGCTTGATCAGATACCCGGCACCGCGCCGCGTATGAATCATCGGCTCACGCCCCGCGTCGATCTTCCGCCGCAGATACGAGATGTACAGCTCGACGACATTGGCCTGCCCGCCGAAGTCATAGCTCCACACGCGGTCCAGGATCTGCGCCTTGCTGAGCACGCGCCGCGGATTGCGCATCAGGAAGCGCAGCAGCTCGAACTCGGTCGCGGTCAGGTGAATGTTGGCCCCGCCGCGCGACACCTCGTGGCTGTCCTCGTCGAGCATCAGGTCGCCCACGGCGAGTACGGACTCGCTGCGCCGGTCGGCGGCGCCGGTCCGGCGGATCAGCCCGCGCAGCCGCGCGACGACCTCCTCCAGACTGAACGGCTTGGTGACGTAGTCGTCGCCGCCCGCGGTGAGCCCGGCGATCCGGTCCTCCACGGCGTCCTTCGCGGTGAGGAAGAGAACGGGCACGTCGGGCAGCTCGCGGCGGAGCCGCCCGAGCACGCTCAGCCCGTCCATGTCGGGCAGCATCATGTCGAGCACGACGGCGTCGGGCCGGAATTCACGCGCGGTCTGCACGGCTCCGGCCCCGTCACCGGCGGCACGGATCTGCCAGCCTTCGTAACGCAGGGCCATGGACAACAGTTCGGTGATGGACTGCTCGTCGTCCACGACAAGCACCCGGACGGGGCTCCCATCCGGCCTCAGCAGTTCGGTACGCCCCTGGGGCGAGGTCGCGGTCATGTTGCAACCCTGCGACGCGCCTCTGAGAGCACCCTTTCTCGAACCTGTGAATTCCCTGAGAAACACACAGGCGGTTCTCAGCAGGTCAGTCCGCGCCCCGGCCGGACCTGCAGCACCCGGGCGAAGGAGACGTACAGGTCGACGCGGTGCCGCATCTGCGCGGTGTTCCCGCCATCGCATTCGGCGGTCCCGTTCAGACTGCGGATCGTCTCCCCGAAACCGGCCCGCTTCACCATGGCGTCATGCCCGGTCATGGTCCCGGGACCGGTCTGGGTGTTCCAGTACCAGAGGGCGGTCATCCAGGCCACGGCCGGATCCCGCTCGACCAGCCACGGGTTGTGCAGCAGGTCGAGGCCGAGCGCGTCCCCGGCGGCCTTGTAGTTGAAGTTCCAGCTGAGCATGATCGCGCCGCGCCCGTAGTAGGCGTCGTGGCCGGCCGGACACCCGTAGCTCCGGGTCTCGTCGCAGAAGATCGGATACGTCTCCTTGTTCTGGGCCACGACGTAGTACAGGCCGCCCGTCTCATGGCTGACGTTGGCGAGGAAGGCGGCGGCCTCCCGCTTCCGCAGCGCGCGGCCGCCGGTGTGCGCGAAGCGCGGGTACGCCTCGGTGGCCTCGACCAGGCCCTCGTACGTGAAGAAGGAGTCCCGCTGCGGGAACATCCGCTCGAACTGGGCCTCGCTGACGACGAAGCGCCCGTGCGCGCCCTTGTCCCCGGCGGCGGTCGCCGAGCCGGGTACGACGACGGCACCGACCAGCCCGACGACGGCGGCCACCACCCACAGCACGCAACGCCTCAACACACCGACACCTCCGGGTAGTTGGTCTGGACCAGAGTATCCGCGCCCCTACCTACCCACCCCAACTCCCGTCACACACACCTCACTTGAGAAACAGCGCGGCGCCGTTCCCGTAACACACGGCCCGCACCCACTCGCTCCCCAGCCCCAGCCGCTCGATCGACTCCAGCTGATGCACGTACGGATAGGGCAAGTTGGGAAAGTCGCTGCCCAGCAACACCCTGTCCCCCAGATCGGCGAGCCGCCCCGACTCGCCCTTGGGAAACGGCGCCATCCCCTCACTGAAGTCCGTGAACGCCATCGTCGTGTCGAGCCGAACCTCCGCGTACCGCTCGGCCAGATCCATGAAGTCGGTGTACTCCGGCATCCCCATGTGAGCGACGACGAGCGGCAGCCGCGGATGCCGTGCGAGCAGCCGCGCCATCGGCTCGGGCCCGGTGTGCTTGCCCGGCGCGGGCCCCGAGCCGCAGTGCGTCACGACGGGCAGCCCGGCCTCGGCGAGCAGCCCCCACACCGGGTCGAGCAGCGGATCGTTCGGGTCGTACGCGCCCACCTGCACATGCGCCTTGAAGACGCGCGCCCCCGCCTCCACCGCCCGCCGCACGTACGCCTCCGCGCCCGGCTCGGGATAGAAGGTGGCGGTGTGCAGGCAGTCGGGGGTCCGCGCGGCGAAGTCGGCGGCCCACCCGTTCAGCCACTCCGCCATCCCCGCCTTGTGCGGATACACCATGGAGGTGAAGGCCACGACCCCGAACTCCCGCAGCAGAGCCAGCCGTTGGCCCTCCTCCTGCCGGTACGTGATCGGCCACTCGGCCCCCACCAGCGGCCCGGCAGCGTCGAAGTACGCCCACACCTTGTCCAGCACCCGCTCCGGCATGAAGTGGGTGTGCACGTCCACGAGCCCGGGCAGCCGGTGCCGCGCGAGAAACCCGGCGACGAGCCCCGCCTCGCCCTCACCCGCGTCAGGCATGCCCGAACCCATGGCTCCGCTCCACCCTGGCCACGTGCACGCTGTACTGCTCGTACCACTCGGCCCGGCCCCGCCGCTGCGCGTCCCGGTGCTCGCCGACGGCCCGCCACTGCTCGATGGCGGCGACGTCCCGGAAGTACGAAACGGTGATCCCGAGCCCGCCCGGCGTCCGCGCGGCCTCGTGCCCGAGGTACCCCGGAACCTCCCGCACCAACTCGTCCAGCCGCTCGGTGGCCTCTCCGTATCCCAGGTCGACCGAGGTCCGGACGGAGCTGAACACCACGACGTAGTAAGGCGGTTCAAAGGGCGGCAACGGCCGCGCGGCCGGCGCGCCAACGTGATCACTCATGCCCCCACGGTCACCCGAGCCCTCCCTCCTGTCCACCATGTGCCCCCGCTCCTTGCCGTACGAGCAGGAAGACTTGACCATCCGGTCGATCGACCGGGGCGAATGCCAGGCGCGGCGGCTGGAGCCGACGGGATCGGGGCCGGCTGGAACAACCCTGCGGGGGCCGACTTGGCCCGGCCGGACTGGAGCCGGCCGGAGCAACCGGGTGGCTAGAACAGCCCGCCCTGCACACCCGGCACCTCCCGCACCACGAACCCCGCCCCGCCCGCCTCCATGGACGCCCGCTCCAGCGGCCACCCGGCCAGCACCCGCGTGTCCACCACGAGCCACCGCCCGGCCGGCTCGACGAGATGCAGATCGGGCCCGGCGGCAGCGACCACGGTGCCCGCCACCACGGCCCCCTCCGCGAGCCCGCTCACCACGGCGTCCACCCGGTCGATCGCGTCGAGCCCGAACGCCTCCCCGTGATCGACGACCCGGCACGGCAGCCGCTCCAACGATGCGGGCCACCCGCCCCCGAGCCCCACGGCAACAGCGTGCGCCCGCACCAACTCGGCACCGCGCCCGTCCGCACCCGCGAGCCCCGCCCGTACGCCGCGCTTCCTCTCGTACGGAATCCGGTCGGGCACCCCCAGCGCCACCCGCAACAGCTCCTCGGCCCGCCGAGCCGCCATCAGAGGCCCCCGCCCCAGCCACGTAAAGGCAACGGCACCCTGCTCCAGCAGCCGCGCGCTCCCCCTCCCCACGCCCGTGATCCCCACCTTCACGAGTCCGTCCCCGAACCACGCCAGATACACGTGGTACGGCCGCGGATCATCGGCGACGGTGTCGGCGGCCACGGAATGCGCCCGGTCGATCCCCGCGCACTCACCGCACTGCGCCCGCGTCCCCCGCACCGGCACGGCCTCCCGCCCCGGACACGGCGTCCGCCGTCCACCCCGCCACACCCCCAGGCACCGCCGCGCCCCGCCGACCCGGAAAGCCACCGGCTCCCCGAACCGCACCCCGCTCTCCCGCTCGCCCCCGTCCCCCGTCCACCCGAACGCCGGCCCGCCCCCGCCCCACCGCATCCCGGTGCACCACCACGTCATACGACCAGCATGCCGCGCCCCACTGACAACGCCGCCCAGCCTCCGTGGGAGGCACGCTCCAGATTTTTCGGGGTCCGGCGGTCCGCGGATGTCGAGAACGTGCCACCGGCTCCGTCCCAGGGACATCAGCGGCCGCCCCGGCCGCACGAGGAAGAGGGAGAAACCAGCATGGCGATTCAGCGGATGGACAACGTCGGCATCGTCGTCGAGGACATGGACGCCGCCATCGCGTTCTTCGTGGAACTCGGTATGGAACTGGAGGGCAGGGCGGAGGTCGAGGGCCTCGTCGCCGACCAGTGCACCGGCCTCGACGGCGTCCACTGCGACATCGCGATGCTCCGGACCCCGGACGGCCACAGCCGGCTCGAACTGTCGAAGTACCGCAGCCCCGAGGTGATCAGCGACGGGCCGCGCAACCGGCCGCACAACATCCTGGGCACGCACCGCGTCATGTTCGCCGTCGACGACATCAAGGACACAGTGGCCCGCCTGCGCCCCCACGGCGCCGAACTCGTCGGCGAACTCGCCCGCTTCGAGGACAGCTACCTGCTCTGCTACCTCCGCGGCCCGGAGGGAATCATCGTCGGACTGGCCGAACAACTGCACTGAGGCGTACGCCGAAGCACCGGAGGCTGACGTGCGGGCCGCCCTTGATCAGCTGCCCGCCGCTGCACACCCCGGAAACGCCAAAGGCCCCGGATCACTCCGGGGCCTTTGATCTATGTGCACTCGGCAGGATTCGAACCTGCAACCTTCTGATCCGTAGCTCTAAGCAGGCAAGCCGTTGGAGGTCATGCAGGCTTCGCTAAGTCCTATGAAGGACTTTCATCGCCGGTTCCGGTTGCTGCGGTTGCTGTACTTCGCTGCTGTACCGCATTGGGCTAGGGGCGGTTCAGCTTCACGCTCGGAGCCGCCATCTCAGCGAGCATCCGGTTCAGCTTCA
>NZ_JBFAKV010000025.1:54960-150569 GCF_040655895.1 Streptomyces sp. NPDC050264 | reverse complement strand
CTCATTTTCCCACCTTTCCCCACCCCCCCGAACTTCCCTACTTGCCGTAATGCGGCGCCTTGATAGCGTGGGGGGCCCGCGGGCATTCTTGCGGGCGGGGCCCCACTACTACGTAGAGCAGAACGGTTACTGCGGGTCCGGGCCCGTAGCCACCGGGCGGGATTCGTCCGCGGACCACTCCGACCATGAGCCGACGTACAGCTGGGCGTCGACGCCCGCCACCGCGAGCGCCAGGACCTCGTGGGCGCCGGACACGCCCGAGCCGCAGTAGACGCCCACCTGGCCCGGTTCGCCGTGCGCGCCAAGGGACTTGAAGCGGTCTGTCAGTTCGGCGGCCGGGCGGAAACGGCCGTCCGCCGCGACGTTCTCGGTGGTCGGCGCCGACACGGCGCCCGGGATGTGGCCGCCGACGCGGTCGATGGGCTCCACGTCGCCGCGGTAGCGCTCGGCGGCGCGGGCGTCCAGCAGGAGGCCGGAACGGGCGAGAGCGGCGGCGGCGTCCGCGTCGAGGAGGCCGGTGGCACCCGGTGCAGGGGTGAAGGTGCCGGGCTCCGGCGACGGGACACTCGTCTCCAGAGGGCCGTCCCAGGTGGCGAGACCGCCGTCCAGGACGCGCACGGAGGGGTGGCCCGTCCAGCGCAGCAGCCACCAGGCGCGGGCCGCGGCCCAGCCCTGCCCGCCGTCGTACACCACGACGGCCCGGTCGCCCGAGACGCCTGCCGCGCGCATCGCGGCGCCGAACTCGGCCAGGTCGGGCAGCGGGTGCCGGCCACCGCCCGCACCCGCATGACCTGCGAGTTCCGTGTCGAGGTCGATGAAGACCGCGCCGGGGAGGTGTCCCGCTTCGTAATCGGCCCGGCCATCGAACGCGGGTTCCCCCGCGGCCTTCGCGGCGCTGAGCTGCCAGCGGATGTCGAGCAGCACGGGCGGGTGCTCCCCCGCCGACTCGCTCGCGAGTTCAGATGCGGTGATGATGGCATTCATGGGGGCCATCCTTGCTCATGGTCTGGCCCGAGCGCCCACGTTCGGATAGCGTGCTCGATCGACTACCGAGCGTCAAACGGCCGGAGACGGCCGGTTCGTGGCGCGGCAACGTCTACGAAACATCGGTTCGGGCATCCTCTGGGAGGAGTCCGGTGGATTCGGCGCGGCCAGGGAGCGCCGTGCGGCACGGAGTGCCACCATCAGCATGGGCGTGATGCGACACGTGGGTTCCCGATCGTGGGCCCTGAGGGTTCCGTTCCGAGGAGAGAGTGACGATGACCGAGGCAGCAGCCAGGCGCGCGCCGGGCACACCCTGCTGGGTGAGTCTGATGGTGCACGACATGGCCGCGACCCAGGAGTTCTACGGGGCACTGTTCGGCTGGGAGTTCAGGCCTGGCCCGCAGCAGCTCGGCCCGTACGCACGGGCGCTCCTCGACGGCAGGGAAGTGGCCGGCATCGGCCTGCTGCCGTCCGAGCGTCAGCTGGCGATCGCCTGGACCCCCTATCTGGCCTCGGACGACGTGGACGCGACGGCCGAGACGGTGCGGCACTGCGGCGGCACGGTGGGCGTCGGCCCGCTGGACGCGGGCGAGGCGGGCCGGATGGCGATCGGTTCCGATCCGTCGGGCGCGGTGTTCGGCATCTGGCAGGCGGCGGAGCACCTGGGCATGGCCGTGACCGGCGTGCCGGGCGCGGTGGCGTGGAACGAGCTGGTGACACGGGAGACCGCGAGCGTCGCGAAGTTCTACGAGTCGGTCTTCGGCTATGCGGAAGAGCCCGTCGTCTCCGCCGACTTCGACTGTCTGACGCTGGTCCTCGAAGGCCGTCCGGTGGCCTCCGTGCAGGGTGTCGGACACGCGCTGCCGCGCGACCGCGGCTCGCACTGGATGACGTACTTCGAGGTGGCGGACGTGGACGAGTCGGTGGAGCGGGTCGCCGATCTGGGTGGACATGTCGTCAAGCCCGCGCGCGACGGTTCACACGGTCGGGTGGCGACAGTCGCGGATCCCGAAGGGGCGCGGTTCGCGCTGGTGACATCGCGGGGATGAGGGGCCCGGGCCCCTGGATCGGGAACGGGGAGCGGGCGTCCTGAAGTGCCGCGTTCCTCGGGGCTACGCGACCGGAAGCACGTCGGGCGACAAGGTGGACGCCTGAGCCGTCACGCTGGTCGTCCGCTTGCGGTGATGCCGCCTGCACAGCACCTCGTAGCCGATCTCGTCCTCGGCGTGGTCGACGTCGCCGATGACGACCTGGGCGCCCTCGACGACCATCTCGCCGTTGATGGTGCGCGCGTTGTGCGTGGCGCGCGCACCGCACCAGCACAACGCCTCGACCTGCAACACCTCGACGCGGTCGGCGAGTTCGACCAGCCGCTGCGAGCCGGGGAACAGCTTGGAGCGGAAGTCGGTGGTGATGCCGAAGGCGAAGACATCGAGGTCGAGGTCGTCGACGACGCGGGCGAGCTGGTCGATCTGCCCCGGCGCGAGGAACTGCGCCTCGTCCGCGATCACGTAGTCCACTCTGCCGCCCTGCGAGAGACGGTCGACGACGTACGCGTACACGTCCAGGTCGTCGGCGACCTCGACCGCGTCGGTGACCAGGCCGAGCCGCGAGGAGAGCTTCCCCTCGCCGGCCCGGTCGTCGCGGGTGAAGATCATCCCTTGAAGTCCGCGGGCCGATCGGTTGTGCTCGATCTGCAGAGCCAGGGTGCTCTTGCCGCAGTCCATGGTTCCGGAGAAGAACACCAGCTCGGGCATGGGGAGTCGGGCACCTTTCGCGTGACGGGGCAGGAGGAGGGCGTGCCCTCAGGAACGAACTTCGAGAAGCGGTACGAGCTGTTCCGCCGGGGTCATGGAGCCGTGGTTGCCGACCATCAGGGACTCCTTCGGCTCGCTCCGCGAGGCGGTGATCACCACGTCGTCGCGGGCGGCGGCGATGACGTCACCGAGCCGGTCGCGGACCCGCTGATCGACCTGGGGGCCGAACCAGCCCGCGGCGATCGCCTCGTCACGGCTCGCGATCCAGAACTGCTCGCCGAGGACCTCACGCCACACGGCCAGCACGTCGCCCTGCGCGCCCGGCACCGCGTACACGTGACGCGCGCGGCCCTCGCCGCCCAACAGGGCGACGCCCGCGCTCAGTTCCCAGTCCTCGTCGAAGTCGATACGGGACTGCTCGTCGAAGGGGATGTCGAGCATGCCGTGGTCGGCGGTCACGTACAGAGCGCTGCGCGGCGGGAGTTGCTCGGCGAGGCGCTGGGCGAGCCGGTCGACGTACATGAGCTGGCCGCGCCACGGGTCGGAGTCGACGCCGAAGCGGTGCCCCTTCCCGTCGACCTCGCTGTAGTACGTGTACACCAACGACCGGTCAGCGGCGGCCAGTTGCTTGGCGGCCAGGTCCATGCGGTCCTCACCGGAGAGGCGTCCGTGGAAGGTGCCACCGCTGAGCGCGATCTTGGTGAGGGGCGTCGACTGGAAGGCGGGCGCGGAGACCTGGGCGGTGTGGACCCCGGCTTCGTGGGCCCGCTGGAAGATCGTCGGGTACGGCTGCCAGGCCCGCGGGTTCGTCCACGGGTTCCAGCGGAGCTGGTTCATCAGCTCGCCGGTGGCGGGGTTGCGCACGGTGTACCCGGGCAGGCCGTGGGCGCCGGGCGGCAGGCCCGTGCCGACCGAGGCGAGGGATGTGGCGGTGGTGGCCGGGTAGCCCGCGGTGATGGGGCTGCCGGTGCCGCCGCGCGAGGAGGCTATGAGCGAGCTGAGGAACGGCGCCTCGTCGGGGTGCGCCCTCAGCTGCTCCCAGCCGAGACCGTCGATGAGGAAGACGCAGGCGCGGTCCACCGGCGCGAGCTCCGGGATCGCGGCCGCGCAGCCGGGAACGCCCAGGTGGGAGCCGATGGTAGGCAGCAGGTCGGCGAGCGATCCGGTGCCGTACGCCGGGACGGGAGCGGAGTGGACGGGCAGCGGCTCTATGTCGTCCCAGGCAGCCTGCGTCATCAGCGTCCCGCGTCCGCGGTGGCCTCGGAGAGTGCCTGGGCGAAGGCGAGGGCCTGGCGCACGGTCTCGGGTCCGTCGCCCGCCTCGCTGACGCGCAGGCTCAGGTCGTCGGCGGTCGAGCTGCCCGTGTAGCCGTGGTCCGCCTCACAGTTGGGGTCGCCGCAGGCCGCGGGCTCCAGATCGATGCGGGCGACGGCGCCCCAGCCGATGGTGAGGACGACCTCGCGGGGCAGCGTGCCCGGAACGTACTTCTCCGGATTGGCGACGACACGGCTGAGCACGACCGAGGAGATCCGGTCGAGCTTCACGGACTCCGTGGACGTCGTCGCGTACGGCGTCGGGGACGTGGTGTCGGCCGCCTGCTCGTCGGTGTGGCTGACGATGAAACGGGTGTCGGTCAGGACCAGGACGGTGACATGACGACGGACCTCGTTCGCGTCGAACGTGGTCTCCTGGTGCACGAGGTACGACGCGATCGGCTCACCGCCGACCGCGGCCTCCACCGCCTCGGCCACGAGGGCCGGGTAGTAGCCGCTGCGCTCGATCGCCGCTCGCAGCCCTTGGGTCGTCGTACTGGTCTTGGCCATGGGGTCCATCCTAAGGCCGGGAAGAGACTGCCGTTGCGCCTGTGGATAACCCTCCGTGAGGGCATTTCCCGGGGGTGTCGGTCAGTACGCGACGGGCAGTGTGCGGGGTCCGAGATCATCGCGGGCGGGTGGCGGCGCGAGCCGGACGGAGGCGCCGAGCACGGTCAGTCCGTGCGGGGCGACGACGACCGGTTCGAGGACGACGCCGACGACCTCGGGGTGGTCGTCGACAAGACGGGACACGCGCTGCAGCAGCTCTTCGAGCGCGGGCGTGTCGACGGGGGCGGCGCCGCGCCAGCCGAACAGGATCGGCGCCGTCTTGATGGAACGGATGATCCCCCGGGCGTCCTGGTCGGTGACCGGGATCAGGCGGTGCGCCGTGTCGCCGAGGAGCTCCGACGCGGCACCGGCCAGGCCGAAGGAGAGCACCGCCCCGGCCGCCGGGTCGATGACGGCCCGGACCACCGTGTCGACGCCGCGCGGGGCCATCGACTGCACGACGGGCCGCAGCTCGGCCGGCTTGCCGAGCTGCTCGGTCAGCTCCTCGTACGCGCGCCGCAGGTCCGTCTCGTCGGCGAGGTCCAGTCGTACGCCGCCGAGGTCGGCGCGGTGGCGCAGGTGCGGGGCGGTCGTCTTGAGGGCTACCGGGTAGCCGAGGGTGCGCGCCGCGTCGGCGGCGCGGTCGGCGTCGGGCGCGGGCAGTGTCTGTCGTACGGGGATGCCGTAGTGGGAGAGCAGTTCGCGGGCGTCCTTCGGGTCGAGCTCGACGCCGCGGGGGTCGTCCTCTTTTGCGAGCAGCTCGGTGATGAGAGCGGCGGCCGCCGACTCGTCGACGCCGTCGTACTCGGGCACCTTGCCGGGCTCGGCCGCCTCACGCCGCCACTGGGCGTACTTCACGACTTCGGAGAGGGCGTGGACGGCCCGCTCGGCGGCGGGGTAGGCCGGGATGAGGCGCGGAGTGTCCTCGTAGGCCTCGGTGGTGGCGGGGGCCGGCCTGGGCGCCTGTGTGTCGGGGGCGTCCGGGGCGTTGGGTCCGGTGCTGGCAGCGGCGACGTCCGGGGCGTTCGGGCCGGTGCTGGCAGCGGCGGAGAGGGCCTCGGCGAGACCGCCCAGCTCCACGTGGACGACAAGAACCGGCTTGGTGGGCGCCGCCGCCGCGGCCGCGCTCAGGGCGGCGGCCAGCTCGGCGTCCTCGGCCTGGCCCTCCCCCACCGCCGGCATGGCGGTGACGACGACGGCGTCGGTCTTGTCGTCGGCCAGCGCCTCTTCGAGTGCCGCGCGGAAGTCCGCCGCGGAGGCCGCTGTGGTCAGATCGCGCGGTGGCTTGGGACGCAGCCCCTCGGAGAGGCACACGTCGTAGGTCAGCAGGCCGAGCGACTCGGAGTTGCCGAGGATGGCGACGCGCGGTCCGGCGGGCAGCGGCTGGCGGGCCAACAGGAGCCCGGTGTCGACGAGTTCGGTGATCGTGTCGACCCGGATGACTCCGGCCTGCCGCAACAGGGCGGAAACCGTGGCGTACGGGAGACGTGTGGCGCGTACGGCATGCCCTGTAGGCGCGATTCCGCTGTGCCGGGCACCCTGCACGACCACGAGGGGCTTGGCCTCCGCGGTGCGGCGGGCGAGGCGCGTGAACTTGCGCGGGTTGCCGATGGATTCGAGGTACATGAGGGCGACGTCCGTGTCCGGGTCGTCGTACCAGTACTGGAGAACGTCGTTCCCGGAGACGTCGGCCCGGTTGCCCGCGGAGACGAACGTCGAGATCCCCGTGGCCCCGGTGACGCCGCCGCCCCTGCGGTGCAGGCGCGCCAGGAGGGCGATACCGATGGCGCCGGACTGGGCGAACAGGCCGATGCGGCCGGGGCGTGGCATCTCGGGGGCGAGCGAGGCGTTGAGCCGTACCTCCGAGGACGTGTTGACGACTCCGAAGGCGTTCGGTCCGACGATGCGCATTCCGTAGGTACGAGCCTGTCGGACCAGTGCGCGCTGTCGCTCGCGGCCTTCGGCGCCGCTCTCCGCGTATCCGGCGGAGACCACGATCAGTCCCTGTACGCCGCGTGCACCGCATTCGGCGACGACCTCGGGCACGTGTGGCGCGGGGACGGCCACAACGGCCAGGTCGACCTGCTCGGCGGGGTCGATGTCGCGTACGCACCGGTGGGCGGGAACGCCGTCGACCTCGGTCAGGTCCTCGGGGAACGCCTTGTTCACCGCATACAGGCGGCCCGTGAAACCCGCGTCCTTCAGGTTGTCGAGAACGCTGCGACCCACTCCTCCGGGGGTGCGCCCCACGCCGATCACCGCGACGGAGCCGGGCGCGAGGAGCCTCTGCACGGAGCGGGCCTCGGCGCGCTGCTCACGGGCGCGCTGCACCGCGAGGGACGCCTCTGTGGGCTCCAGGTCGAACTCCAGGCGGACCACGCCGTCCTCGAAGCTGCGCTTCTGTGTGTACCCGGCGTCCGTGAACACCTTGATCATCTTGGTGTTGGCGGGCAGCACCTCGGCGGCGAAGCGGCGGATGCCTCGCTCGCGGGCGACGGCGGCGACGTGTTCCAGAAGGGCGGATGCCACACCCCGTCCCTGATGGGCGTCCTGAACGAGGAAGGCGACCTCGGCCTCGTCGGCGGGCGCGGAGGCGGGCCGGCCGTGCGCGTCGATCCGGTCGTAGCGGACGGTCGCGATGAACTCCCCGCCCACTGTGGCGGCGAGCCCCACACGGTCCACATAGTCGTGATGGGTGAAGCGGTGCACGTCCTTGTCGGACAGGCGCGGGTAGGGCGCGAAGAAGCGGTAGTACTTCGACTCGTCCGAGACCTGCTCGTAGAAGCTCGTCAGGCGCTCGGCGTCCTCGGTGGTGATCGGCCTGATCCGGGCGGTGCCGCCGTCGCGCAGCACCACGTCGGCCTCCCAGTGGGCGGGGTAGGCATGCCGGTCCGACGGGGTCTCCATGCCGCAAGAGTAGGGCCGGGCGCCGACAGTCGTACGGGTCGCGTCCCGCGCGCGTGGGAGGCAGGCTATGGAAGGCCGGAGAGCGGCGCTCTTACGCGGCCGGGTCCGCGGTGAGCATGCTCGGCGGTATGTGAGAATGGTCTAGACAACTGTGAGACACCTGAAGGGCAGCATCACATGGCTGAGCGCCGCGTCAACGTCGGCTGGGCCGAGGGCCTGCACGCCCGACCCGCCTCCATCTTCGTCCGCGCGGCCACGGCGGCCGGCGTCCCCGTGACGATCACCAAGGCCGACGGCAACCCCGTCAACGCCGCCTCCATGCTCGCGGTGCTCGGCCTGGGTGCCCAGGGAGGCGAGGAGATCGTCCTGGCCTCCGACGCCGAGGGCGCGGACGCCGCGCTCGACCGTCTGGCGAAGCTGGTCTCCGAGGGCCTCGAGGAGCTCCCCGAGACCGTCTGATCCCTGCAGTCCGGCGGAGCCGTGCGATTTCCCCGAGGGGCGCGCGGCTCCGCCGTTTGGCATTCGGGCAGCATTACAGGGAATTCACGCGCGCCGGTTCGGACATCGGAATTACACCGCGCCGACCGTCAATAATCTGGGCAGCCGAATACGCTCCGCGGCCATTCAGTGAATACCGCACTTCTTTGTATACGACTCCCCTGTTAATGACGGAGCCCCGCCGTGTTTACGGCATGTTGCGAAGTCCTCACACGCTCGCCCGCATGGGGAACGCGCAGCCGGTGGGCCGTCGTGGCGCGCTCCGTGTGCGCAGCGGTCAGGGCGCGGGCGCGCTCGGCGTCGCCACGGGCCACCGCGTCCACGATGGCGCCGTGCTCGGCCCAGGACTCGGCCGGCCGGCTCGGGCTCTCCACGGCGTACATCCAAGCGATCTTGTGCCGGAGCTGGGTGAGCAGGGTGATCAGGCCGGGGCTGCCGGAGGCCTGCGCGAGGGTCTCGTGGAACCAGCCGCCCAGAGAGCGCAGATCCTCGCTCTGACCACGCCTGGAACGCTCCTGGCCCAGCCTGACGAGGCCGCGCAGGACTTTGAGATGGGCCTCGGTGCGGCGCTGTGCGGCGCGTGCGGCGCCCAGGGGTTCGAGCATCATGCGGATCTCCAGGAGGTCGGCCGCCTCCTGCTCGGTGGGCTCCGCCACGCACGCGCCCGCATGGCGCCGCGTGACGACGAAGCCCTCGGCCTCCAGGGTGCGCAGCGCCTCGCGGACCGGCACGCGCGAGACCCCGTAGCGGCGCGCGAGCAGTTCCTCGGTCAGCTTGCCGCCGCGCTCGTAGACACCCGCGACGATGTCGTCGCGGATCGCCGTGCATACCGAGTGCGCGGGAATGCGCATGACCCGACCTCCGTCTTAATCCCCGCGAAAAACGCGGTCGATCGACGCTTGTGCAAGCGCGATGGGCACCCGTTCGGCGCGCTTGCCCAGTGACTCTATTCCACCGTTCATGAATTTCCGACGGGAGGTCGGAATCCATGGATATTTTTTGGCCAGAAACGGTTCACGCACGCGAAAGCCCCGGCTCGATGAGCCGGGGCTTTCGCGTGGTGTCGCGGAGACGTCAGACGTTCACTCCGTGGGAGCGCAGGTACGCGACGGGGTCCATGTCCGATCCGTACTCGGCGGTCGTGCGGGCCTCGAAGTGAAGGTGCGGGCCCGTGGCGTTGCCAGTGGCACCGGAGAGGGCTATCTGCTGTCCGGGGGTGACCGCCTGGCCGACGGAGACACCGATGGACGACAGGTGACCGTACTGGGTGAACGTGCCGTCGTTCATCTTGATCACGACGTTGTTGCCGTACGCGCCGCCCCAGCCGGCTTCGACGACAGTGCCGGAGCCGACGGCGTGCACCGAAGTGCCGCTCGCCGCGTGGAAGTCGATGCCGGTGTGGCTGCCGGAGGACCACAGGCCACTGCTCGCCTTGTAGGCGGTGGAGACGTAGGAACCGGAGATCGGCGCCACGAAGGTGTTGAGGCGCTTGCGCTCGGCCTCACGGGCGGCGCGCTCCTTGGCCTCGCGCTCCTTCTTGGCCTTCGCCTCGGCCTCGCGCTTGGCCTCCTCGGCCTTCTTCTTGGCCTCGGCTTCGGCCTTCTTCTTGGCGGCGGCCTCGTCGGCGGCCTTCTTCTGTGCGACTGCCTGCGCGTCGATCTGGGCGGCCAGGGAGTCGCCGATGGCGATGGCCTGCGTCAGTCCGTTCTGCTCGGGGACCGCGTTGTCGGCGGCGAGAGCCGGGGCGGCAAGGCCGCCGATGACACCGGTCGTGGTGAGGGCCGCGACTCCGGCGACCTGCGCGGTGGTACGCGTGAGACGGCTCGGGCGACGGTGCTTCCCGGTGGCACGGGTGAACGCCATGTAGTGGCTGATCCTTTCCTTCCCTCTCGCCTACCGGGTTAGCTGACGGGTTCGGAGCAGGAAGGTCTCCTACGGGCTCCCTCCCCTTACGGGAAGAGCGCCCGATTCACCCCAGGGACTGCGGTGGGTCCCCGGCTCCCCTGGCTCGCGCCGTGGGGGACTCGGCGATGACTGTCCGGTGTCGCGGGCGCGACGCGTGTCTGGCGAACAGCCGGACCGACGCTAAGCGGAACATCTTTTCAGCAACAAACGGATCCTGTGTTTTGTAGTGCACGCCACAGGGCAGACAGGCAACCTCCGCCCCAATTCGGACATAAGAGATCCATGGTCGATCGGGGACGAACGTGCGCGCCAGCACGAAGCCCCGGTGACCGCTGCTCGAGTTCCAGCGGCCTCCGGGGCTTCGTACGACGTACGGGAGTGCGGTCAGCCGGTGACCACCGTCACCTCGCCGATACCGAGGGCCCTGACGGGCTCCTCGATCTGCGCGGCGTCGCCCACCAGGATCGTCACCAGACGGTCCGCCGGGAAGGCGCTCACGACGGCCGCGGTGGCCTCCACGGTGCCCGTCTCGGCGAGTTGACGGTACAGCCGGGCCTGGAAGTCGTCCGGCAGCTGCTGCTCGACCTGGTCGGCGAGGGTGCCCGCGACGGCCGCGGCGGTCTCGAACTTGAGCGGGGCCACACCCACCAAGTTCTGCACCGCGGTGTCCCGTTCGGCGTCCGTGAGGCCCTCCGCCGCCAGCGTGCGCAGCACCTTCCAGAGGTCGTCGAGCGCGGGCCCGGTGTTCGGGGTGTCCACGGAGCCGCTGATGGCGAGCATCGCCGCACCCGTCCCGTCCGGCGCGGAACGCAGCACCTGGGCGAAGGAGCGCACACCGTAGGTGTAGCCCTTTTCCTCGCGCAGGACGCGGTCCAGGCGCGAGGTGAGCGTGCCGCCGAGGCAGTACGTGCCGAGGATCTGCGCGGCCCACACACGGTCGTGCTTGTCGGGCCCGATGCGGCCGATGAGCAGCTGTGTCTGCACCGCTCCCGGGCGGTCCACGACGATGACCCGGCCGGTGTCGTCCGCGGTGACGGGCGGGAGGGGGCGGGGCTCCGTCGTGTCGCCCGTCCAGGCGCCGAGCGTGTCCTCGAGAAGGGTGTCGAGGTCGGTGTCCGTCAGGTCGCCGACCACGACGACCGTCGCGGTGGCGGGGCGTACGTGCTTCTCGTAGAAGGCGCGCACGGCCGCCGCGTCGATGGCGGTGACGGTCTCCTCGCTGCCCTGGCGCGGGCGCGACATACGCGCGCCGGCCGGGAAGAGCTGCTTGGAGAGCTCCTTGGCGGCACGGCGGCCCGGGTTGGCGCTCTCGTGCGGGATCTCGTCCAGCCGGTTGCGCACGAGACGCTCGATCTCGCTGTCCGAGAAGGCGGGCGCCCGCAGGGCGTCGGCCAGCAGGGCCAGGCCCTTCGGAAGGCGCGAGACGGGCACCTCCAGGGAGACGCGGACGCCCGGGTGGTCGGCGTGCGCGTCCAACGTGGCGCCGCAACGTTCCAGTTCGGCCGCGAACTCCTCCGCGGAGTGCTTGTCGGTGCCTTCGTTGAAGGCACGCGCCATGATCGTGGCCACGCCGTCGAGACCCGCGGGCTCGGCGTCCAGCGGCGCGTCCAGGTTGATCTCCACGGCGACGACCTGCTGGCCGGGGCGGTGACAGCGCAGCACGGTCAGGCCGTTGGCGAGCCGGCCGCGCTCCGGGGCGGGGAACGCCCACGGCTTGGCCACGCCTGCCTGGGGCTGGGAATGGAAGTCCATGGTCGCGAGCTGTTCGGTCACCGGCCCGCCTCCTCGTCGCTCTCGTCGCTCTCGTTGTCGGGCTCAGCGGGGGCCGTCGGCTCGTACACGAGGACCGCGCGGTTGTCGGGGCGCAGGCGGGCCTTGGCGACCTCCTGGACCTCCTCGGCGGTCACGGCGAGGACGCGCTGTACGGCGGTGAGGGCGAGCTGCGGGTCGCCGAACAGCACGGCGTAACGGCACAGTTCGTCCGCACGGCCCGCCACGGTGCCGAGCCGGTCCAGCCATTCGCGCTCCAACTGGGCCTGGGCGCGCTCCATCTCCTCGGGCGTGGGGCCCTCCTCGGCGAACCGGGTGAGCTCCTCGTCGACGGCGGCCTCGATGACCGGCACCTCGACGTCCCCGGAGGTCTTCACGTCGAGCCAGCCCAGGGAGGGCGCGCCCGACAGGCGCAGCAGCCCGAACCCGGCGGCCACCGCGGAGCGGTCGCGGCGCACGAGACGGTTGTAGAGCCGCGACGACTCGCCGCCGCCGAGGACCGTCAGGGCGAGGTCGGCGGCGTCGCACGCGCGCGTGCCGTCCTCGGGCAGCCGGTAGGCCGCCATGAGGGCGCGCGCCGGGACCTCCTCCTCGACGACCTCGCGCAGCTGCCCGCCGATCACCTCGGGCAGGGCGCCGTCGCGCGGTGCGGGCTTGCCTTCGTGACCGGCGATCGAGCCGAAGTACTTCTCGACCCAGGCCAGCGTCTCTTCCGGGTCGATGTCGCCCACTACGGAGAGCACGGCGTTGTTGGGCGCGTAGTAGGTGCGGAAGAAGCTCCGCGCGTCCTCGAGGGTGGCCGCGTCCAGGTCGGCCATGGAGCCGATGGGCGTGTGGTGGTAGGGGTGGCCCTCGGGGTACATGAGGGCGGTCAGCTTCTCGAACGCGGTGCCGTAGGGCACGTTGTCGTAGCGCTGACGGCGCTCGTTCTTGACGACGTCCCGCTGGTTCTCCATCGACTCCTCGTCGAGGGCGGCGAGGAGCGAGCCCATGCGGTCGGCCTCCAGCCAGAGCGCGAGCTCGAGCTGGTGGGCGGGCATGGTCTCGAAGTAGTTCGTGCGCTCGAAACTCGTCGTGCCGTTGAGCGAGCCGCCGGCACCCTGTACGAGCTCGAAGTGACCGTTGCCGTGCACCTGCTGCGAGCCCTGGAACATCAGGTGCTCGAAAAGGTGAGCCAGGCCGGTACGGCCCTTGACCTCGTGGCGCGAGCCGACGTCGTACCAGAGGCAGACCGCCGCGACCGGGGTCAGGTGATCCTCGGAGAGCACTACACGCAGGCCGTTGGCCAGCCGGTGCTCGGTCGCTGTCAGGCCGCCGGAGCCGGCCTCGGCGGTGGCCGTGTGACCCATGGGCATGTACGTCCCTTCGATCGCGGGGAAACGGAGATCATTGAGAACTGAGAACATTGGAAACACAGAACTGCTGCCAGTCCTGCCACTGTATGCAAGCGTGCAGGCACCTGGCGAAGTTCCCGCTCCGGCTACGCCGTGAGCGAGCACGCCGCCTCCCCGAGCGGGCCGCGAACCACCCGGTACGGACGGGGCGCGATCAGCGTTGTCAGTGGGGCGGTCCACAATGGTCCGCGACAGTTCCCGTACATGTTGGTGAAGGAGCCGCAGCAGCGATGGCCCGCCGCAGCACGAAGACCCCGCCGCCCGACGACTTTGAGGAGAAGATCCTCGACATCGACGTGGTCGACGAAATGCAGGGCTCCTACCTGGAGTACGCGTACTCGGTCATCTACTCGCGCGCCCTGCCCGACGCCCGCGACGGGATGAAGCCCGTCCACCGTCGGATCGTCTATCAGATGAACGAGATGGGCCTGCGCCCCGACCGTGGCTATGTGAAGTGTGCCCGCGTCGTCGGCGAGGTCATGGGTAAGTTGCACCCTCATGGCGACGCGTCGATCTACGACGCTCTGGTGCGTCTGGCCCAGCCGTTCTCGATGCGCGTACCTCTGGTCGACGGGCACGGGAACTTCGGTTCTCTGGGCAACGACGACCGTCCGGCCGCCATGAGGTACACCGAGTGCCGCATGGACCCCGCCGCCGGCTTGATGACGGAGTCCATCGAAGAGAACACCGTCGACTTCGCGCCGAACTACGACGGGCAGGAGCAGGAGCCCCTCGTCCTCCCGGCGGCGTACCCGAACCTGCTGGTGAACGGCGCGTCGGGCATCGCGGTCGGCATGGCGACCAACATGGCGCCGCACAACCTCGGTGAAGTGATCGCCGCCGCGCGGCACCTGATCAAGCACCCGGGCGCCGACCTCGAGACGCTCATGAAGTTCGTGCCGGGGCCCGACCTGCCCACGGGCGGCCGGATCGTCGGCCTGTCCGGCATCAAGGACGCGTACGAGAACGGCCGCGGCACCTTCAAGATCCGTGCGACCGTCTCCGTGGACACCGTGACGGCGCGCCGCAAGGGCCTCGTTGTCACCGAACTTCCCTTCGCGGTGGGCCCCGAGAAGGTGATCGCGAAGATCAAGGAGCTCGTCGGTTCGAAGAAGCTCCAGGGCATCGCCGACGTGAAGGACCTCACGGACCGCGAGCACGGCCTGCGCCTGGTCATCGAGATCAAGAACGGCTTCGTACCGGAGGCCGTTCTGGAGCAGCTCTACAAGCTGACGCCGATGGAGGAGTCCTTCGGTATCAACAATGTGGCTCTGGTGGACGGCCAGCCGCTGACGCTCGGCCTCAAGGAACTGCTCGAGGTCTACCTGGACCACCGCTTCGAGGTGGTGCGCCGCCGCAGCGAGTTCCGTCGCACCAAGAAGAAGGACCGGCTGCACCTGGTCGAGGGACTCCTCGTCGCGCTGCTCGACATCGACGAGGTCATCCGCCTCATCCGCTCCAGTGAGAACAGCGCGCAGGCCAAGGAGCGCCTCATCGAGCGTTTCTCGCTGAGCGAGATCCAGACGCAGTACATCCTGGACACGCCGCTGCGTCGCCTCACCAAGTTCGACCGCATCGAGCTGGAGTCGGAGCGCGACAAGCTCAACGGCGAGATCGACGAGCTGACCGGCATCCTCGATTCCGACACGGAGCTGCGCAAGCTGGTCTCCACGGAACTGGCCGCGGTGGCCAAGAAGTTCGCCACCGACCGCCGTACGGTGCTGCTGGAGTCGGCGGGCGCTCCGGTGGCCGCGGTGTCGCTGCAGGTGGCCGACGACCCGTGCCGTGTGCTGCTCTCCTCGACCGGCCTGCTGGCCCGTACGGCGAACGGTGAGCCGTTCGCCGCGGACGAGGACGGCAAGCGCACCAAGCACGACCTGATCGTCTCCGCGGTGCCGGCCACGACCCGGGGCGAGATCGGTGTGGTCACCTCCGTGGGCCGGCTGCTGCGTCTGAACGTCGTCGATCTGCCGCAGCTCCCGGACACGGCGTCCACGCCGAACCTCTCCGGTGGCGCCCCTGTCTCCGAATTCCTGTCCTCCTTGGAGGCGGACGAGACGGTCGTCTGTCTGACGACGCTGGACGAGTCCTCGCCCGGGATCGCGATCGGCACCGAGCAGGGTGTCGTGAAGCGGGTGACGCCCGACTACCCCTCCCACAGGGAGGAGTTGGAGGTCATCACCCTCAAGGACGGCGACCGGATCGTGGGAGCGATCGAACTGCGGACCGGTGAGGAAGACCTGGTCTTCATCACGGACGACGCCCAGCTGCTGCGCTACCAGGCCTCCATGGTGCGCCCCCAGGGCCGTCCCGCGGGTGGCATGGCCGGTATCAAGCTGGCGACCGGCGCGAAGGTCATCTCGTTCACCGCGGTCGACCCGGCGGTCGATGCCGTCGTCTTCACGGTGGCTGGCTCGCGCGGCACGCTGGACGACTCGGTGCAGACGACGGCCAAGCTCACACCGTTCGACCAGTATCCGCGCAAGGGCCGGGCGACCGGTGGCGTGCGCTGCCAGCGCTTCCTGAAGGGCGAGGACTGCCTGAGCCTGGCCTGGGCGGGTCCGGCGCCCGCGCGCGCGGCGCAGAAGAACGGCACACCGGCCGAGCTGACCGAGATGGACCCGCGCCGCGACGGCTCGGGGGTCTCGCTGGCGAAGACGGTGGCGGCGGTGGCCGGGCCGGCCTAGAAGTCCTCGGCCTCCTCGGCTTCGCCCTGGTCCTGTTCGTAGTCCTGTACGTAGACCTGTTCAATGTCCGGTACGTAGCGGAGAACGCCCCACATTCCGTGCTCGTCGACGGTGTGCGGGGCGTCTCCCTTTCCGCCGCCCTTACAGGCGTCGAGCCCCTTGTGGAGCGCCTTCGCGTCGATGCCCGCCCCGATGAGGACGAGTTGGGTGAGGCGCGGACGGTCGTCCGGCCACGGCTCGGGACGGAACCGCAGGAACCGCCCGACGGCGTGCACGGCATAACGGTTGTCCGCATCGCCCGCACCGAAGTCGACGTACCCCTTGATGCGGTAGAGCCCCTCGGTCCGGTTGTCGAGGAAGTCCATCAAGGCACGCGGATCCATGGGGACGTCAGAGGTGAACGCGACGCTTTCGTAAGAGGCGTGCAGATGCCCGTCGTGCAGACCCTCGTGCGCCCCGCTCGCGTCGTGCCGATGCAGGTCGTCGAAGGACAGCTGCCCGATCCGCTCCCGCGCGGGACGGCAGTCGAAGAGCAGCTCCGGATCGATGCGTCCGTACGACGCGGAGACGACGGCGGCGCCTCCGGCCGCCCCCCGCACGGCTCCCAGGACGCGCTCCCGCTCGTCGTCGGGCACCCGGTCGCCCTTGTTCACCACGACGAGGTCCGCGATCTCCAGGTGCCGCTCCACCTCCGGATGCTTCTCCCGGGTCGCGTCGAACTCGGCCGCGTCGACGACCTCGATCAACCCTCCGTACATGATCCGCGGATTCTCACTGGCCAGCACCATGCGCACCAGCTCCTGCGGTTCCGCGATGCCGCTCGCCTCGATGACGATGACATCCATGCCATGACTGTCTTGACCGGGGCGACTGGCATTGACGGGGCGAGTCAACTTGTCCAGATACACATCAAGTTCACTGGCGTCCACGGCGCAGCACAGGCACCCGTTGCCGAGAGAGACCGTCGAGTCGCCCAGCTGCCCCGCCACGGCCATGGCGTCGATCTCGATCGCCCCGAAGTCGTTGACGATCGCCCCGATCCGCGTGCCGCCGCTGCGGTGCAGCAGGTGGTTCAGCAGCGTGGTCTTGCCCGAACCGAGGAAGCCCGCGAGGACGACGACGGGGATCTGCTGCGGGCTCCGCTTGCTCAACACGCGACCTCTTTCACACCGAAGCGTGCGCCGGTGCACGGTGCGGCTCTCGTACGAAGGATGAATGCCGCCCCAGGATAGGCACGCCCAGAAAGCCCGCGAAGTGAACGATTGTTAGCGCCACTCGCGGGGCAGACGTTGGTATGGCGCCGGTTTTCGCGACCCGAGCATGCTTCCGTGCGCCTCCTCTCCGCCTCCCTGCCGATCAGAGCCGCTCGGCACCATGGGAGACGGCAAGCGCGCCGCCCACCGCTCGCCGGTCCCCAGCCCGTCGACCCGCACCGACGACCGGCGGACGGTCGCCTGAATCGGGGGTTGACATGGCCACACAGAGCAAGAGGACATTACGATCCGTAGTCGCTGCGATGATCACTGGCGGGCTCGCGGGCACCGCCACGGCGCATATGTGGCAGCAGTACGGACCGGGCCGCGCGGACGCCGCGGCGGAGTGGCTACGGCGGGCCCGCGCCCATCAACAGCGCATGCACTGGGAGCTGTTGAGCAAGGCCATCGACGACCCCGCTCTGGCCGTCGTGATCGACAACTACGGCCTGGACCTCACCCCCGAGAAGCGGCGTCAGTACCTGTACGCCAACCTCTGGTACATCAACGCCTTCTACCTGTACGAATCCGGCCTGCTCAACCAGCGCGAGCTCTTCAGCAGCCTCCGGGAACTCTTTCAGAGCGAACACATGCGCGAGTACTGGGAGAACACCCGCCCACATCGCGCGTCACTGGATCCCTCGTCCGTCGAGGCCGAGGTCGGACGCATCGCCGAGACGCTGCTCCGGGAGATCGACGAGGCGGACACGGACGAGTGGTGGGTGGTGGGTGAGCCTCCGTCGGAGTGACGGCAGGCGCGGAAGCGCCCTGGGGCGCTCCGCTCCGACGCGTGCGGCACAATGGTTCCCGCGGGCCGACAGTTCGCCCATACTGGTGAAGTAAACTGCCAACTCCCCCTGAAATGGCGGCAATCGGTATCCTCTCGCCTCGAACCGAGCACTAATGTGACGCCGTTAACGTCACCCCGTGAGAAGGAACCGGTTCCCTTGAAGATCGTACGCCGCATCGGGGTGCCCCCGAGCGCTCGCGGAAGCACCTCCGGCGCTACCTGCCCCGATGTTTTCGAACTCAGCGACGGGAACTTCGCCGTGATCGGCACGGAGGCCACCGCCGACCTGAAGAACGAGCTTCCGGCGGACGCGGGGGTCGCCGAGTACGAGCGCATCGTCGTCGTGAACCGGGAGACGCTCGTCCGCGCGAAGGTCGACATTCCGGACGCCTGACCCGGTTCCGGACGCACGATGGCCGCCGACCGCAGAAAGGGTCGGCGGCCGTCGCCCCTTCGGCTTCAGCCGAGGAGCGGTACGGCCATGGGCGGCTCCGCCCCGACATACCGTGCCGCCGGCCGAATGATCTTCGAGTCCTGGGCCTGTTCGAGGATGTTGGCGCTCCAGCCGACCACGCGCGCCGCGGCGAACGTCGGGGTGAACATCGTGCGCGGCAGCCCGCACAGCTCCATGACCACGCCCGCGTAGAACTCCACGTTCGTGTGCAGCTCCCGCCCAGGCTTGAGCTCTGCCAGGATCGCCTCCACCTGGCGCTCGACCTCGACGGCGAACTCCACCAGCGGCCCGCCGAACCGCTCCGCGATGCCGCGCAGCATCCGCGAACGCGGGTCCTCCGTGCGGTAGACGGGGTGCCCGAAGCCCATGATCCGGTCTCCGGCCTGGACCCGTTCACGGATCCAGGGGTCGATGCGGTCCGGTGTACCGATCGCGTCCAGGGTGTCGAGCGCCCGGCTGGGCGCCCCGCCGTGCAACGGTCCCGACAGGGCACCGACCGCGCCGACCAGACAGGCGGCGACATCCGCCCCGGTCGACGTGATCACTCGGGCGGTGAACGTTGACGCGTTGAAGCCGTGATCAATGGTGGAGATGAGGTACTGCTCGATGGCCCGCGCATGCGCGGGGTCGGGCTCCGAACCGGTCAGCATGTAGAGATAGTTGGCCGCATACGAGAGATCCGCGCGCGGCTCCACCGGGTCGAGCCCTTTGCCGAGCCGGTGCAGGGCGGTGAGCATGGTGGGGACGACCGCGGCCGCGGCGAGAGTGTCCTCCCTGCGCCGGTCGGCATCGATGTCGTAGACAGGCCTGAAGCCGCGCGAGGCGCCGAACAGCGACAGGGCCGTGCGCACTCCGGCGAGCGGCCCGGACGCGGATCCGGCACGGGCGATGCCGGGCAACGCGGCCCGCACCTCGTCGGGCAGCGTGCGCAGCGCTGCGGTCTCACGCGCGAAGGCCACCGACCGTGCGGCATCGGGCAGTTCGCCGTGGATCATCAGGTGCCACACGTCTTCGAAGCCGCGGGTCTGTGCGAGTTCGACGGCCGAGTACTGGCGGTAGTGGTAGAAGCCTTCGCGTCCCCTGACGTCCCCCAGCGCGGTGTCGGTGACGACGACGCCCGCGAGCCCTCGCGGTACGTCGACTACGGGGGCGGCCGTGGTCCCGTTGATCGGCATGTTTCCTCCCTGAACTTGATTCGACTGTCCATGCTTGACTCAGAGTCTGTCAATGTTGATCCAATCAATAGCTAGGGTGCGGATACCGTGACGCGCATGAGGGATCAAGAGTCGGCACTGGCCCAGCAGGTCGCCCGTCGGCTGAGCACCAAGGAGACCGCCGAGCTGCTCGGCGTGAAGCCCGAGACCGTGTACGCATACGTAAGTCGCGGGCAGCTGACCAGCCGGCGCGGCCAGGGCGGGCGTGGCAGTACCTTCGACGCCGCCGAGGTCGAGGCCCTCGCCCGCCGCAACAGGCGGGAGGGCAAGCCGAGTTCACGCCCCGACGAGCTGTCCGTACGCACCCGGCTCACGCTCATCGACGGCGACCGTTACTTCTTCCGAGGGGTCGACGCGGCACAACTGGCGGCCCGCCACTCGTACGAGGAGGTCGCGGAGTGGCTGTGGACGGGCACGCTGCACCCCGGCGCCCGGTTCTCCGCCCCTCAGGAGTCCCTGTCCGCGGCCAGGCGCGCCATCGGTGCCCTGCCCGAGCACAGCAGGCCCGTGGACCGGCTGCGGGTGGCAGCCGTCGCGGCCGCGACCGTCGACCCGTTGCGCTACGACCTGTCCGAGGAGTCGGTCCTCGGCGCCGCGCGCTCCCTCATCCCCACGCTGGCGGCCGCGCTGCCCCTTCAGCGGTCCACCTACGCGGACGGCCAACCGATCGCCCAGCGCTTGTGGGGACGCCTCTCCCACAAGGAGCCTGATGATGCGTCACTGCGCGTTCTGGACATGGCACTTGGACTTTTGGTCGACCACGACCTGGCCGCCTCGACCCTGGCCGTTCGCGTCGCCGCGTCGGCCCGCGCGCACGCGTACGCGGCCGTGTCCGCGGGCCTCGGAGTCCTGGAAGGGCCCCTGCACGGTGCGGCCAGCGGTCTGGCGCACCGAATGCTCCTGGAGGTGCTCGACCGGGGCAACGCCGGCCCCGTGGTGGCCGACGAGCTGCGGGCCGGCCGCCGCGTCCCCGGCCTCGGACATCGCCTCTACAAGGGTGAGGACC
This sequence comes from Streptomyces sp. NPDC050264, assembly GCF_040655895.1. NCBI lineage: Bacteria > Bacillati > Actinomycetota > Actinomycetes > Kitasatosporales > Streptomycetaceae > Streptomyces > Streptomyces sp. NPDC050264. Next base: position 130,088 of record NZ_JBFAKV010000025.1, on the reverse strand, counting down.
CGCGTGCACAGGCTCTGTTCGCCGCTTTGGAGGAACTGCCCGCGGCACGTGGAGCGCTCACCGCCGCCCGCGACGTCGTGGCGACGACCGCCCGCCACACGGACCTGCACGCCAATGTGGACCTGGCCCTCGCCGTGTTCACCGCCTCGCACGGGATGTCCGCGGAGGCGGGCGAGACGATCTTCGCGGTCGCCCGCACGGCGGGCTGGATCGCCCACGCCTTGGAGGAGTACGGAGAACGCCCTCTTCGTATGCGGCCCACAGGCCACTACGTAGGTGTGCGCCCGCCGCAGCCCCTGCCGTCATCGCCCGGACAAAAGTGACCTCGCCAGGCGGGTTAGGCTCGCCTGTGTGAGTACGTGTGCGACCTCCTCGCTGGATCTTGACGAGCCTCTCGCGGGGACCGCGGCCACCGCCCGGACCTGGCTGCTGATCGAACAGTCGGGCCCCTGGGGAGCGAAGGCCCTGACCTCCAGCCATCTGGACCCCGCGGTGGGCCGCGCCCTGGAGACGGCGGCTGAGAACACCGGGGTGCGCATCGCTCTCGTGCGGCGCCCGGGACGGCACGCCGACAGCCATGCCCCGGCCCGTCGCCACGTGTACGTGGCCCACACAACCCCCGGAAACGCATGGCTGCGCAGCACCACCATCGACACACCTGAAGAACTGCTGCGGCTCGACTTCGCCGCTCTGGGAACAGGCGATCACGGAGGTTTCGGCACGCCGCATACAGGCGCCCCTCTCGCGCTCGTCTGCACCAACGGGAAGCGGGACCGCTGCTGCGCCCTCCTGGGACGACCGTTGGCCTCCGAACTCACTCTCTCCGGAGAAGAAGGCGTCTGGGAGGTCACCCATCTCGGCGGCCACCGCTTCTCCCCCACCCTTCTGGTGCTGCCGCACGGCTACGCCTACGGAAGGGCCACGGCAGCGGACGTGAAGGAGATCCTGGAGGCGGTGCGCGCCGACCGGATCGTTACCCGGGGCTGCCGCGGCAACTCCGCCTGGGACCGCCCGGGCCAGGCCGCGGAACTGGCGGTGCGCCGGGCAGCTCACGAGTACCGCCCCGGCGCCCTGAACGTCGTACGCACGGATGCCGTCGGGCAGCCGGCGGAAGCGGGCGGGCCGCACTGGGAGGTGACCGTCGCGCACACCGACGGCCGCCATTGGCGCGCGACGGTCGCCCAGGGCGCGTCGCTTCCGCCGCGTCCGGAGAGCTGCGGCAGCGCACTCGGGTCACCAATCCGTATGGATGTCGTGGCTGTGCGTGAGGTTCCCGCGGCGCTCGACTGAGCGGGCCCGCGATACGTACGAGATCCCTGCCACAAGGGCTTCGATCAGGTGCGGAACGGCCCGTACCGTTCGGCACCATGAGCCCGACTTCCCCCGCCCGCCGCCTGCGCTTCGGTCTGCCGAGGCGCGTGTTCGCGCAGGTGCTGCTGATGCAGGTGGCGATCGCCGCCGGGGTGGCCGTGCTGGCGACGGGGCTTTTCCTGGCTCCCCTGAGTGACCAACTGGACGACCAGGCGATGCGGCGTGCCCTCGCGATCGCGCAGACAACGGCGGCGCAGCCGCGGATCGCCGCCGACCTGCGGTCCTCGCGCCCCTCCACGGACGGTCCCGTACAGGTCGCGGCGGAGCGGATCCGGCGGGCCAGCGGCGCCGAATACGTGGTGATCATGAACAAGGACGGGGTGCGCTGGTCGCACACCGACCGCCACCAGATCGGCAGGGTCGTCTCGACGGACCCCAGCGACGCGCTGGCGGGCCGCGAGGTGATGGAAATCGACGACGGTACCCTCGGGCGCTCCGCGCGCGGCAAAGTGCCGCTGAGGGACGCTGACGGGGCCATCGTGGGCGCGGTGTCGGTCGGCATCGAGTACGACAGCGTCCGCGCGCGCCTCGTCCACGCCATCCCGGGCCTGTTCGCCTACGCGGGCGGAGCGCTGGCCGTGGGCGCGCTCGCCGCCTATCTGATCTCGCGGCGGGTGCAGCGGCAGACGCGCGATCTGGCGTTCTCGGACATCTCCGCGCTGCTGGCCGAGCGGGAGGCGATGCTGCACGGCATCCGTGAGGGCGTCGTCGCCCTGAGCCGCACCGGGCGCATACGACTGCTGAACGACGAGGCGGAGCGTCTGCTCGGCCTCGGCGCCGAGGCGATCGGGCTCCCCCTGGAGGACGCGCTGGGCCCGGGGCGGACGACGGACGTGCTCGCGGGCCACGTCACCGGCACCGACCTGCTGACGGTCCGCGGCCAGCGCGTACTGGTGGCCAACCGGATGCCCACCGACGACGGAGGCGCCGTCGCGACCCTGCGTGACCGCACGGAGCTGGAACAGCTGGGCCGGGAGCTCGACTCCACGCACGGACTCATCGACGCCCTGCGTGCCCAGGACCACGAACACGCCAACCACATGCATACGTTGCTGGGGCTGCTGGAGCTGGAGATGTACGAGGAGGCCTCGGAGTTCGTCGGTGAGGTGGCGGGCGCACACCGGGTCACCGCGGAGCAGATCACCGAGAAGATCCAGGACCCGCTGCTCGCGGCCCTGTTGGTGGGCAAGGCGACGGTCGCCGCGGAGCGCGGCGTCGCGCTGGGCGTCTCGCGCGACACCGAACTGCCGGACCGGCTGGTCGACCCCCGCGGACTGGTCACGGTCGTCGGCAACCTGGTGGACAACGCCTTGGACGCGGCGGCCGGTTCGGGGCGGCACGCGCGCGTGGAGGTGGTTCTGCGGACAGAGGGCCGTACCGCGGTCCTCCGTGTTCGCGATACGGGCCCCGGGGTCCCTGCCGAGCAGCGGGAGAGCGTCTTCGTGGAAGGCTGGTCCACCAAGGAGCCGCCTGCGCACGGCAAGCGCGGCATCGGTCTCGCTCTGGTGCGGCGGCTCGCCGAGCGGCAGGGTGGCACGGCCGAGGTGACGGAGTCGCCGTCCGGGGGCGCCGAGTTCGTCGTCGTCCTGCCCGAGTCCTTCGCCGAAACCGTCCCGAGCGCGTCCGAGGAGGCCCGGTGATCGAGGTCCTGGTCGTGGACGACGACACCCGCGTCGCCGAGGTGAACGCCGCCTACGTGGCGAAGGTGCCCGGCTTCCGCGTGGCCGCCAAGGCACACAGCGCTGCCGAGGCCCTGCAACGTATCGAGGACCTCGATGTCGATCTGATCCTTCTCGACCACTACCTGCCGGACGAGACCGGCCTCGACGTCGCGCGTACGGTGCGCGAGCACGGCCACCAGATCGACGTGATCATGGTGACCGCGGCACGCGACGTGGCGACCGTGCAGGCCGCGATGCGGCACGGTGCGCTGCAGTACCTGGTCAAGCCGTTCTCGTTCGCGGGTCTTCGCGGCAAGCTGGAGGCGTACGCGACGCTGCGCCGCACACTCGACGGCGGGGGCGAGGCCGAGCAGGCGGAGGTCGACCGGATCTTCGGCGCGCTGTCGGCCACACCGGCGCCCGAACTGCCGAAGGGACACTCCCCCACCACCGCCGAACTCGTACGCCGGGCCATGATGGGCGCCGAAGGGCCGCTCTCCGCACAGGAGTTGGCGGACCGGACCCGGCTCAGCCGCCAGACCGCCCAGCGCTACCTGAAGCTTCTGGAGCGCACGGGCCGGGTGCGGCTGAGCCTGAAGTACGGCGACACCGGGCGACCCGAGCACCGCTACGAGTGGGCCGCCGGCCGCTGAGAACCCGGTGAACGGACCCCCGTCGGCTCAGACGGCTCCGGCGCCCGTCAGCGCCCGTACCTCGGTCTCCGCGTGCTTGGCCTCGTCCGGTGGCTCCGCGGAGGTGACGGTGCCCAGCCAGCCGGCCAGGAAGCCCAGCGGGATGGAGACGAGCCCCGGGTTCTCCAGCGGGAAGAACTGGAAGTCCACCCCCGGGAACAGCGACGTCGGGCTCCCCGAGACCACCGGCGACAGCACGACGAGCGCGAGCGCCGGCACGAGTCCGCCGTACACCGACCACACCGCCCCGCGCGTGGTGAAGTTCCGCCAGAACAGCGAGTACAGGAGAACCGGCAGATTGGCGGACGCGGCGACGGCGAAGGCCAGGCCCACGAGGAACGCGACGTTCAGGTCACGCGCGAGCAGTCCGAGCGCGATCGCGAGGACGCCGATCCCGGCGGCGGCGATCCGCGCCACCGCGACCTCGCTGTACGGCTTCCCGCCGGGCCGGCGCAGCGAGGCGTACAGGTCGTGCGCCACGGACGCCGAGGAGGCGAGCGTGATTCCGGCGACGACGGCGAGGATAGTGGCGAAGGCGACCGCGGCGACGATCGCGAACAGCACCGTGCCTCCCGTGGAGCCCGCGCCACCGCCCAGGTCGAGAGCGAGCAGCGGAACCGCCGTGTTCCCCGCGGCATTCGAGCTCCGTACGGCGCTGGAGCCCACGATGGCGGCCGCCCCGAACCCGAGCACGATCGTCATCAGGTAGAAGCTGCCGATGAGCCCGATGGACCAGATGACCGAGCGACGGGCGGCCCGTGCGGTCGGCACGGTGTAGAAGCGCGACAGGATGTGCGGAAGACCCGCCGTGCCGAGGACGAGCGCGAGTCCCAGGCTGATGAAGTCCAGGCGGGCGGTCCAGCTCCCGCCGTACTTCAGACCGGGCGCGAGGAAATCGGAGCCGTGCCCGCTGCGCGCCGCGGCTGAGCGCAACAGCTGATTGAAGTCACCGTGGAAGCGCGCCAGGACGAGCACGGTCAGGGCGATCGTCCCGCCCATGAGCAGTACGGCTTTCACGATCTGGATCCACGTGGTGGCCCGCATCCCTCCCAACGACACATAGATCACCATGAGAGCGCCCACGCCGACGACGGTCCATGCCTGCGCCGCTCCGCTCTTCCCACCCAGCAGCAGCGCGACCAGGCTGCCCGCACCCACCATCTGCGCCACCAGATAGAGAACGGACACGGTGACCGAAGAAGTTCCCGCCGCGATGCGCACGGGACGCTCCCGCATCCGGGACGCCACGACGTCGGCCATCGTGAACCGGCCGCAGTTGCGCACCAGTTCGGCGACCAGGAAGAGCACGACGAGCCAGGCGACGAGGAAGCCCACCGAGTAGAGCAGCCCGTCGTACCCGAACAGCGCGATCAGCCCGGAGATACCGAGGAAGGAAGCGGCCGACATGTAGTCGCCGGCGATGGCGAATCCGTTCTCCATCGGCGAGAAGAGGCGACCGCCGGCATAGAACTCCTCCGCCGAGCCGTGCCGGTTGCGCCCCACCCAGGTCGTGATGCCGAGCGTGACCGCCACGAACGCGCTGAACAGAACCAGCGCCAAGGTCTGATGCGTACCGGTCACAGCTGGCCGCCCTCGCTCCGAATAGAACCGTCCTCGTGGGGAGCCCCGCCTGTACGGGTCGTCCCGGCCACTTCCGCGGAACCGTTCATGCGAGCGACTGCGTCGATGCCGCGCGTCATCTCCTGGGTGTCCCACCGCAGTTCGAGCGCGAGCCGGTCGCGGCGCAGCCGGGCGTGACGCGCGTACAGCCACGTCAGCAGGAACGTGCTGGCGAACTGGCCGAGCCCCGCCACCATCGCCACGTTCACGGCCCCCGCGACCGGCCGGGCCATCAGCGCGGGCGCGCTCGTGGCGGCCACGATGTACGCGATGTACCAGGCGAAGAAGAGTACGACCGCCGGGATGACGAACCCCCGGTAGCGGCGGCGCACTTCCTGGAATGCCGCACTGCGCTGCACCTCCAGGTAGACCCCCGCAGCGCTCCGCTCCCGGGGCGCGGACTGGCTGGGCACGCGGGGCATCGGCGCACCCGTGCCGTCCCACTCGCCCCACCCCGAGGCCAACGCGTCGTACCAGGGGTCGCCCATGGCACCGCGATCACCGGCTCGGGGCTGCGCCGTCTCGCGCCCGTCCTGCATCTCCACCGAACTCTCCTTGTCCGCGGCCCGCTTCGGCCGCGTGCCCAAGGATGGACAGACCAGGAAGATCCCGGACTCTCCTCGCAAGTCCTTCACCCCATTAGGTGATGGACGCCCCCGGCGGCTTCGCGAGTCCGTGGCGGTACGCATAACGGACAGCCTGGGCACGGTCCTTGAGCCCGGTCTTCGCGAACAGGTTGTTGATGTGCGTCTTCACCGTCGCCGTTGAGACATGGAGTGCCCGCCCGATTTCTTGGTTGTTCAGCCCGTCGGCGATCAGCACGAGGACCTCGGCCTCCCGCGCGGTGAGGCCGTCCGGCGGCTCCTTGGGCGTGGGGGTGACGTCCTCGGGCTGCGACAGTCTCTCCAGGAGCCGCCGCTGGATCCTTGGGGAGAGCCCAGCGTCGCCGGACAGCACGTCCGCCACGGCCCGGACGATCTCGTCCCCGCCCGCGTCCTTCGTCAAGTAGCCGCGAGCCCCCGCCTTCAGTGCGGGAAAGAGAGACTCGTCGTCGGCGTACGTGGTCAGGATGACGACCTGCGTCCCCGGATGCTCGGCACGGATGCGCCGGGTCGCCTCGACACCGTCGCAGCGCGGCATGCGCAGGTCCATCAGGACGACGTCCGGGTCCAACTCGGCCACGAGCGTGATCGCCTGCTCGCCGTCTCCCCCGGCGCCGACTACCTCGATCCCGGGCAACAGCCCGAGCAGCATCACGATGCCCTCACGCACCACCGTCTGATCGTCGACCACCACCACACGGGCCGGCGGCCGCTCCGCCGCGACCGGCCCGTCCGGCCCCGCATCGGCCCCGCTCACAGGGGAACCTTCAACCTGACCACGAAACCCTCCTCGTACGGCCCTGCGTCCAGCGTGCCGCCCAGCAGCTCGGCACGCTCCCTCATCCCCAACAGACCGTAACCGGAGCCACTGACAGTGAGTTCCTCCCGCGGCCGGGACGCCCCCGAGTCCCGTACCTCCAGGGCCACTTCGCTTGTCCCGTACTCCAGCCGCATCACGGCCTTCGCGCCCGGGGCGTGCTTGCGTATGTTCGTCAGCGCCTCCTGCGCGACCCTGCGCACCGCCTGGGAGGCCTCCGCGGACAGGGGCCTGCGCTCGCCTGCGACGGCCAGCGACGCGCCGTCGCAGGACGCCACCAGCTCCCGCAGGAAGTCCTCCAGGGGCGTCATCTCGCCCCGCAGCGCGGACAGCGCCTGCCGGGTCTCCACGAGCCCGTCACGGGCCATGCCGCGTGCCGCCACCACCCGCTCCAGGATCTGGTCCCGCTCGGCACCGCGCTCGATGAGCAGCCGGGCCGCCTCCAGGTGCACGAGCTGGGCCGAGAGGCTGTGCGCGAGGACGTCGTGGATCTCGCGGGCGATCCGGGACCGCTCGGCGAGGGCCGCCGACTCGGCCTCCGCGGTCCGGGCCGCCCGCTCCTGCACCAGCAACCGCTGGGCGCTACCCCTGGCTTCGGCGTCGAGACGCAACACGTAACCGGAGAGGCAGAGCCCCACCGCGACGACGGCGGTGGTCAGCCAGGCGTCGTCGTCGATGAGCGCGAAGCCGGTGAGCGAGACCGCGGTGGCGGGCACCGCGGCGGCCAGCGGCATGCGCTCGAGCGCGAAGACGGCGCAGCCGCACCACAACACCACGGCCGGGCCCACGAACCCGATCTGCTGCGCGCCCGCCGCGATCAGCATGAGGGTGGCGAGCAGTCCGAGCGAGGGCCACAGGCGGTGCTCGAGGGTGGTGCGCATGAAGCCCCAGGCCGCGGCCGCACAGGCCAGCAGCCCTACGGGCGCTGCCACGACGGCCAAGTCGGCGACGTCCCGCTGCGTGACCGCGGTCCACAGCAGGACCGCGATCACGGCCGCCCGGACCGCAGCCGTCAGCATCCGCCGGGCGCGCGTCAGGCCCACACGGGAGAGCGCCTCCCGCGAGGGCCACGTCGTCCAGTGGCTCCGGCTCACCTGCGGTCCTCCCAGGCCGGCTGCGCGAAAGGACCAACGTACGCCGACCGCAGGCCGCCGGCCCGCCACATCACGACGCCGGAGCGGGTCAGGAGCGAGAGGGCGAATCCCAGCATGAGCGCGGAGCTGCCGAGGTGGATGCCCATCGCCAGGCCGATGCCGACGACGGCCGCGCGGGACGCCATGCCGCCGAGCCACGTACCTGCTGTCGCCGCCGTGCCCTTGGTCCACACATCACCCTGGTCGTCGGTCCAGACACGCGTCGTGAACGCCCATCCGATGCCCATCCCAACACTGACCAACAGGTTCACGACGAGCAGGACGACCGAGCCGGTCAGGTGGTGCGGGTCCGCGAGGGAGCCGTCCCGTAGCGCGAAGAAGCCGAGGATCGCGGGCAGCAGCCACCATTTGCGGTCCATGGACAGTCGCTCCGTCCTGAACTGGCGTACGAGGACCAGTGCGACAACAGCGACGATCACCAGGACATTGGTGAACCCGGACATGACAGCCTCCGTGGAGCGGTCTTGAGGGCGAGTGGTTCAACGCCCTTGACGCTACGGAGAACGGCAGGTCAGCAGATCGGAGCCGGGGTGGATCGCGGGTGGATCATGTGGCTCCACCCTTGGGTGGAGCCACATGATGTGCCCGGGCTACGCGTCGATGCGCGAGCGGTCCAGAGTCGCCGCGGAGCTGCTGATGAACTCCTTGCGCGGGGCCACGTCATTGCCCATCAGGAGATCGAAGACCTCCTCGGCGGCGTCCAACTCGCCGATGTTGATCCGGCGCAGCGTACGGAAGCGCGGGTCCATGGTCGTCTCGGCCAGCTGGTCGGCGTCCATCTCTCCCAGGCCCTTGTAGCGCTGGATCGAATCCTTGTAGCGCACGCCCTTGCGCTGCAGTTCCAGCATCGTCTCCCGCAGCTCGCGGTCCGAGTACGTGTAGACGTACTTGTCCTGGCCCTTCTTCGGCTGGACCAGCTCGATGCGGTGCAGCGGCGGCACGGCGGCGAAGACCCGGCCCGCCTCGACCATGGGCCGCATGTAGCGCTGGAACAGCGTCAGCAGCAGACAGCGGATGTGCGCGCCGTCGACGTCGGCGTCGACGAGCAGGATGATCTTTCCGTAGCGCGCCGCGTCGAGATCGAAGGTGCGGCCGGACCCGGCTCCTATGACCTGGATGATCGCTCCGCACTCGACGTTCTTCAGCATGTCCGAGACGGACGACTTCTGAACGTTGAGGATCTTGCCGCGGATCGGCAGGAGAGCCTGGAACTCCGAGTTCCGGGCGAGCTTGGCGGTGCCGAGCGCGGAGTCGCCCTCGACGATGAACAGCTCGCTGCGCTCCACGTCGTCGCTCCGGCAGTCCGCGAGCTTCGCGGGCAGGGACGACGACTCCAGGGCCGTCTTGCGGCGCTGCGCGTCCTTGTGCTGGCGGGCCGCGATGCGCGTGCGGGCCGCTGCGACGGCCTTCTCCATGACGGCACGGGCCTGCGCCTTGGCGTCACGCTTCGTGGACGTCAGGAACGCCTTGAGCTCCTTGGCCAGGACGTTGGCGACGATCCTGTTGGCCGCCGAGGTGCCCAGGACCTCCTTGGTCTGCCCCTCGAACTGCGGCTCCGCCAGGCGCACCGTGACGACGGCCGTGAGCCCCTCCAGGGCGTCGTCCTTGATGACGTCGTCCTCGGCGACACGCAGCAGCTTCTGGGTACGCAGCACCTCGTTCATGGTCTTCGTGAGCGAGCGCTCGAAGCCGGACACGTGGGTGCCGCCCTTGGGGGTGGCGATGATGTTCACGAACGACTTGATGTTCGTGTCGTAACCGGTCCCCCAGCGCATCGCGATGTCGACCCCGAGCTCACGGGTGACCTCGGTCGGCGTCATCTGGCCGTGCTCGTCGAGCACGGGGACGGTCTCCTTGAAGCTGCCCTGCCCGGTGAGGCGCAGGACGTCGCAGACCGGCTTGTCCTGGGCCAGGTACTCGCAGAACTCGCTGATGCCGCCGTCGAAGCGGAAGGACTCCTCGCCCTTGCTGCCGCCGTCGCCGAGACCGTACTCGTCGCGTACGACGATGGTCAGGCCCGGCACCAGGAAGGCGGTCTGGCGAGCGCGCTGGTGCAGGTGCTCCAGGGAGAGCTTGGCGTCCTTCAGGAAGATCTGCCGGTCCGCCCAGTAGCGGATCCGTGTGCCGACGCGGTTCTTCGGAACCTTCTTGACCTTGCTCAGGCGCGCGGCGGAGTCGAAGGGCGCCTCGGGGCCGGGCTTGGAGAACGCACCGGGGACACCGCGCCGGAAGCTGATGGCGTGCGTGTGCCCACTGCGGTCCACCTCGACGTCGAGGCGCGCCGACAGCGCGTTCACCACAGAGGCGCCCACGCCGTGCAGACCGCCGGAAGCCGCGTACGAGCCGCCTCCGAACTTGCCTCCCGCGTGGAGCTTGGTCATGACGACCTCGACCCCGGAAAGGCCGGTTTTGGGCTCCACGTCCACGGGGATGCCGCGGCCGTTGTCCCGCACCTCTACGGAGGCGTCGTCGTGCAGGATCACCTCGATGTGATCGCAGTAGCCGCCGAGAGCCTCGTCGACGGCATTGTCGATGATCTCCCAAAGGCAGTGCATCAGCCCGCGGCTGTCGGTCGAGCCGATATACATGCCCGGACGCTTGCGTACGGCTTCGAGCCCCTCGAGGACGAGAAGGTGCCGCGCGGTGTAGTTGGAACCGTCCCGGTCTGCTCCGGTCAGCAACGCTGTGGACGGCACGGACGTATCGGCGGTCACGCGGTTCGCTCCTCGCTGAATTTCAGATGGGGCCCTTGTGGGTAAAGGGCCGGCGTCGGTCGCCCGTCAGAGGGTACCGAGGCCTGGTAGAGCCGTTGTAACGCCACCCTCACCTCAGCCCAGACTAGTCCACCCTCGTATACATGTTCGATCCCTCGATGGAGTGAAGCACACATCACGTTCCCTTCCAGGCATGAACCATTTAGGCTCCGGGCACGTCCTCATGAACAACCGGCAAGCCAGCCGGGGACGACCGACCTGACAGAACGCGCGAACCCGTAAGAGACGTAAGAGACGCAATACGGCACATTCGCCGCCACCCGGCAGCAGACAGCCGGTCTCGAAGAAAACTTTCGAGGAAATGCCGCGAGCGGGAACGTTTTCGGCCTGGTTGGATGTTGACCCTGGTACGACAGCTCGTCGAGCTAGAGAAGAGGCGACGTGACTACTGTTCTGACCCCCGCGAGCCCGCTGACGGCGGCTGACCGCTGTGACCGTTGCGGCGCCCAGGCTTACCTGCGCGTCCTTCTGACCAGCGGTGGTGAACTGCTCTTCTGCGCCCACCACGGTCGCAAGTTCGAGCCGGAACTCAAGAAGATCGCCGCTGAGATACAGGACGAGACGGAGCGGCTCACCGCCGTTCCGGCAAGCTCCGAGACCGAGGAACGCTGACGCCTCGCACCCACGACGAGCCAGCTCCGGCATCAGGCCGGTGATCGGGCGGCCACCCCTCCACGCAGGGGTGGCCGCCCGTCCTCGTATCCCCGTCAGCCGTGCTCTCGCAGCACCCTGACGACGTCCGAGACCCGGGTGTAGACGCCGGGGCTCCCCGCGCGGCCACAGCCGCTCCCCCAGGACACCAGGCCGACGAGTCGGCCGCGGGCGGTCAGCGGGCCTCCGCTGTCGCCCTGACAGGCGTCCTTGCCGCCTTTCGGCTCCCCGGCGCACAGCATCGTCGCCGACAGGAACTTCCCGTCCGCACCGCCGGGGTACGCCTTCTCGCAGACGCTGTCGGCCAGCACCTGCACCTGTGCGGCGTGCAGCGTGCGCGCGTAGTCGCCGGCGCCGGTCGTGTCGCCCCACCCGTAGACGGACGCCTCCGTTCCCGGCTCGTAGGCGGGGTCGCCCTCCTCGGCCATCGGGATCACGTATCCCCCGGGCAGCGGTGTGGCCAGTGTGATGACGGACACATCGCCCGCATTCGTCTGGCTGTCGTAGTCCGGGTTGACCCACGCACTGCGGACCGGGATCTCGACGCCGTCCGACGCCCGGAGGTCCGTTCGACCCGCGATCACCTTGAGGTCGCGCACTTTGTCGCGCGCCACCCCGAGTACGGGTTCGCTCAGGCAGTGCGCCGCGGTGATGACCGTCGAACGTGCGACGACCACGCCCCCGCAGAACTGTCCCGCGCGCATACCTCCGAACCGGTCACGACTGGAGAGTGCCACCACCCACGGATTGTCGGACGCCTTGACCGGGCGGCCGCCGACGACACCTTCGTCGGCGGCCGCCGGTACCGCCGACGCCAAGGGCAGCACGGCCGCCGCGGCCAGTACGGCCAGCTGTGCGGTCAGCGCTCTCGCGAAGGGACGACGCATGTGGTCTCCTCACTCTGGGTTGCTATGACACACCCAGAGTGATCGAGTTGTGCGCACCACGCACAGCGAGACCCGCCTTCGCCCCCGTATTTCCCAAGGCCCGGCCCCACCCCGCGAACGGGGCCGAGCCGGGCCTTGGGAAGAGTCGTACAGACGTGTCTAGTCGAGGTAGTCGCGCAGGACCTGCGAGCGCGACGGGTGACGCAGCTTCGACATCGTCTTGGACTCGATCTGGCGGATGCGCTCACGCGTCACGCCGTACACCTTGCCGATCTCGTCGAGGGTCTTCGGCTGACCGTCGGTGAGACCGAAACGCATGGAGACGACGCCCGCCTCGCGCTCCGACAGCGTGTCGAGCACGGAGTGCAGCTGCTCCTGGAGCAGCGTGAAGCTGACGGCGTCGGCCGGGACCACGGCCTCGGAGTCCTCGATGAGGTCGCCGAACTCGCTGTCGCCGTCCTCGCCCAGCGGGGTGTGCAGGGAGATGGGCTCACGGCCGTACTTCTGGACCTCGATGACCTTCTCGGGGGTCATGTCGAGTTCCTTGGCCAGCTCCTCCGGGGTGGGCTCACGGCCCAGGTCCTGGAGCATCTGACGCTGCACGCGCGCGAGCTTGTTGATGACCTCGACCATGTGCACCGGGATACGGATGGTGCGGGCCTGGTCGGCCATCGCGCGGGTGATCGCCTGACGGATCCACCACGTGGCGTACGTGGAGAACTTGTAGCCCTTGGTGTAGTCGAACTTCTCGACCGCGCGGATCAGACCGAGGTTGCCCTCCTGGATGAGGTCCAGGAAGAGCATGCCGCGGCCCGTGTAGCGCTTGGCCAGGGAGACCACCAGACGGAGGTTGGCCTCCAGGAGGTGGTTCTTGGCGCGGCGGCCGTCCTCGGCGATGATCTCCAGCTCGCGCTTGAGCTTGGGAGCGAGCTTGTCGGCGTTGGCCAGCTTGTCCTCGGCGAACAGACCGGCCTCGATGCGCTTGGCGAGCTCGACCTCCTGCTCGGCGTTGAGCAGCGGGACCTTGCCGATCTGCTTGAGGTAGTCCTTGACGGGGTCGGCGGTGGCGCCGGCGGCCGCGACCTGCTGTGCGGGCGCGTCGTCCTCGTCGTCGTCGGACAGGACGAAACCGCCCTGGCCCTCCTCGGCGGGCTCGCCTTCCTTGCCCGTCGCGGGGGTCTCCTCGGTCGACTCGTCGTCGGAGACCTCGTCGTCCTTCTTGGACGCCTTCTTGGCGGCGGTCTTCTTCGCGACCGTCTTCTTGGCGGTGGCCTTCTTCGCCGTCGTCTTCTTCGCGGCGGCCTTGGTGGCGGGCGCGCCGTCCTCGGCAGCGACCTCACCCGTCGTCGCCTCGGGGGCGGCGGTGGCTGCGACCTTCTTGGCGGTGACCGTCTTCGCCGCGACAGTCTTGGTCGCGGTGCGCTTGACCGGACTCTTGGCTGCGACGCTCTTTCGAGGACGCTTGGGCTCAGCGGCACTGACCATCAGCGTCACACCCTCTTCCTCGAGGATCTGGTTGAGGCTGCGCAGAACGTTCTTCCACTGAGTGGCCGGAATCTGGTCGGCTTCGAACGCACGGCGTACGTCATCGCCGGCGATCTGGCCATCAGCCTTTCCCCGCTCAATGAGCGCCATGACAGAGACGGACTCGGCGATCTCCGGCGGGAGCGTACGGGATGTGCTGGCCGACACGAACAACCTCTCGACACGTTGGAAAACGGCTTCCGGCCCCGTCCTGTGGACCGGAGTCCTGTGGACCGGAGCCGACGACCGCCGACTTGGGGATGGGCCGACGGCGCGGGCGGAGGCCGGGGAGATGGACAGCGCCACGAACGGCTGCTGTATTCCCTCCTCGGCAGTCACCTCTTAGGTCATCGCGTTGCCCCGAGGAGCGTTACGCCCAATCTGCGTGGCCCGAGTCACACCCCGTAAGCGGCCAAAAACGTAAAGATACCGACATAGGCGGTCACTTCTACAGTCGGTCCGCACGGACACCGACCGGCGCAAGCGGAGTCCCGCCGTACGGGCGAGGGAGCGCGGGTCACCGAACCCGTACAGCCGAGTCGCCGAAGGGCGCCCCTCACACGTGCGCGGGCACATGGGGGGCGCCGTCCGGCGACACCAGGTTCGTACTCCTCGCTCCGCTACGGCCCCGGCGCGATCAGTGCTCGCGGGGCGCCGGCACCACACGCTCCACCTCGGGGTGGACCATCAGCAGCTGACGCATGGCCGTCTCGGCACCGGAGCTGTCGCCCGCGGCGAGCGCGTCGGCGATGCGCGCGTGATGCGCGAGGGCCGTCTCGTTCGGCCGGTCACAACCCGTGACGGGTCCACCGGAGACCTGGAGGGCGGCGGAGACGATGCCGGCGAGGTGCTCCAGCATGCGGTTGCCGGCGAGCTGGATCAACAGCGCGTGGAACTCCGCGTCGGCGCGGGAGAACGTGATCGAGTCCCCCTGCCCGAGGGCGTGCCCCATGATCTCGACCATGTCGACAAGGCGCTGCTGTACGTCTTCGCGGCCGTGCCCGGCGGCGAGGCGCGCGGCGAGCGGCTCGATCGTCCAGCGCAGCTCGTTCAGCTCCCGGCGCTGGTCGTCGCGCTGCGGCCCGAAGGCGCGCCATTCGATGATGTCGGGGTCCAGCAGGTTCCAGTCGCTGACCGGACGCACGCGCGTGCCCACGTTCGGCCGGGCACTGACCAGGCCCTTGGCCTCCAGGACGCGGAGGGACTCACGGACGACGGTCCGGGACACCTCGAAGCGCTGGCCGATCTCCTCGGGCACCAGCGGGCGGTCGGCGCCCAGGTCGCCCGAGACGATCATCTGCCCGAGTTGCTGGACGAGTTGACCGTGCAGACCGCGGCCCCGGCTGCCCGCGGCGCGTCGGCTCACCCGGCCGAGATCCTGGTCCGTGCTGTCCCAGACGGGAGGGCCGACGCGGTTGGCTGCCGAGCCCGCGTAGGGGTAGCGGTCGAGTTCACCCGGTCCGGCGAGGCCTGAGTCGGCGGAGCGGGCGGCGGTCATCATGGTGTGCGCAAGGGTACTCACGGAATGTGTTGTCGGCTCCGTCCTCAACTCCCTTGAGGTCTTTGGTGAAAAGCACACGAAAGGGTGATCTCCCCCTTCGCCACAATTGACGCCTTATCGGAAAGAAACGGGCGCGCCAGAGGGAGTTGCGCACAGCACCGGGCCGACAGGCGCCGGACGGTCGTCATCGTGTCCTGGGACGCAGCACAGTGAGCAGATATGCGCAGAGCAGAGCGCCGAGAGACAACATCAATGCCCCGCCGACGGGTTGGGCAACCATCCGCACCCCGGCGGCGACAAACCGCTCCGCGCCGAACGGCCAGTGCACCAGAGCAAGATCACGGAGTCTGGCCGGAAGCCCTGCCGCCGTTCGCACGGACGGCCCCTCCAAGGCCTTTTGTACGAGCGGCACGATGACGACGGGCACGGCCACCACCGCCGCGAGTCCGGCCGCGGTGGACCGGAACACGCCGGACGCAAGGACCCCCGCCCAGGCACACGCGACGACGAGCGCCACCCAACTCGCGGTCATCGATGGCCAGTCGGCGGGAACTTGCGTGAGCTCTGATCCGTATACGAGATGGAGCAGCGCGGCGTCGCAGCCGAGTACGAGAGCGGCCATGAGGACGGCGGTCGCCGCGCCGACGAGCAGTTTGGCGCAGAGAAGGCCCAGGCGGCGGGGGACGGTGCCACGGTCGGCAGCGAGCGCGGGGTGACGGAACTCGTCACCGAAGGCGAAGGCGCCGAGCAGCCCTGCGCCGAGGGCGGCTGGGGGCAGGGGCAGTCCCTGCGGCCAGGCGGCGAGCAGGCGGGGCTGTGGAGTGTGCCCGACGCGGGCGAGCAGCACGGAGAGGAGCGCGGAGACGGCGAGGACGAGCGCGACGGTGACGTATCCGGTGGCGATGCCGGTCGCGCGGCGCAGTTCGTAGCGCAGAGGGCGCAGTGGGCTGCGGGCCGAGCGGACGGTGATGGGGGGCGGCAGTGGAGAGAGCGCGGCCGTCGCCGAGCTGGTCGCGCCGGCCTCCGTGCCGCCCGGGCTTCCCGCGACACCTTCGGTAGCCGCGGGTAGGGGCGTTGTGTCGACGAGTGGTACGAACGTGCTTGTCGTTACTGGGGAGTTGGGGGTGTCGGGAGTGCCGCCGGCCAAGGAGTGACGCGTCTGCGCGCCGGGTTCAGGTCCGGTGGTCGGAGTCTCGTGGGCGGCCGGGTCGGCGCCCGAAGGGAGGGCTTGCGCCACCGCGGGCCCCGCGTCCCCGATCTCGTCGGCGAGTTGATGGACGAGGATGCCGTGCCGGAACGCCGTCTCCCCCACGTCCGCACAGGTACTGCCGTACACCGAGAGGCGACTGCCGCCCTCGGGGACTACTTCGACGGTGCGCTTGGCCGTGCGCGCCTCTTTGGCCAGCAGAACACCCAGACGCGCGGCATGAGGGCTGCGAACAGCGACCCGGGGTCGCAGCCGGGTGCGCGCGAAGTCGGCGACCTCCTGGTCCGCGACCAGTCTTCCCTCGTCGAGGGTGATGACACGGTCCGCGGTCCGCGCCGCCTCCTTGGGATCGTCCGTGGTGAACAGGATCGTGCCGCCGAGGCCCGCGTGCGCTCGCAGGATGCCGTGCAGCCACTTGCTCTCGCGGGCCGACAGACCGTCCGCGGGGCCGTCGAGCACCAGGGTGTGCGGATCGGCGAGGAGGGCGCAGGCCAGGCCGAGCCGCCGGTCCATGCCGCGGGAGAGGGCGCCCAGGCGTTGGTCGCGCAGGCTCACCAGGCCGACGACCTCGAGCACTTCGTCGGCTCGCTGGATCGGCACTCCGGCCGCCGAGCACAGCATGCGCAGTTGCCCGCGGACCGTTCGGGCCGGATGGCCGGGGACATCGCCGAGCAGGACGCCCACTTCCCGTGCGGGCAGGGGGATGCGGTGCAGCGGGCGGCCTCTGAAGTAGGTGATGCCGCGCCCCTGTTGGAGCTCGAGCATGAGCCGCACCACAGTCGTCTTTCCGGCCCCGCGGGCACCGAGCAGCGCCGTGACACGGCCCACCCGTGCGTCGAAGGACACGTCGTCGACGGTGGGCGGGCTCTCCTTACGGGCATTGCTGGTCAGTCCGATGGCCTGGATCATCGCTTCTCTCGCAGGATGGGCGACCGCCCGGCGGCCGAGGCCCGACTGCCGCCCGGGCGGCAGAAGAACCCCGTGGGTACTGCAGCAAGATAACGCGATATTTCCGGCTTTTCGGGCAGGGGGCGGCCGTAAGTGTTGGCGAGTACGGAGTCGGAACGCGCAGATGACACACCCCGCCGCACGGGTTCTCGCGGAACAGCCTCGCCCTATCGGCGGGTCGGTCAGACTTCCGGTCGCAGCATCGGGGGATTGAGCAGCGTCGCGCCACCCGCGCGGAAGAGCTGAGCGGGCCGACCGCCCTGGCGCGTGGTGGTGCCCCCCGTCGGCACCAGGAAGCCGGGCGTCCCGGTCACCTTGCGGTGAAAGTTGCGTGGGTCCAGGGCGACGCCCCAGACCGCCTCGTACACCCGGCGCAGCTCACCGACGGTGAACTCCGGCGGGCAGAACGCCGTGGCGAGCGACGAGTACTCGATCTTCGACCGGGCTCGCTCGACGCCGTCCGCCAGGATCTGCGCGTGGTCGAAGGCGAGGGGTGCGGCCAGCTCGCCCTCCCGCTCGTACCCGCCCTCGTTGAGCAGTACCTCGATCGGGGCCCAGCGGGCGCTGTGCGCGTCGCCGCCCGCGCGCGGTGCGGGCAGGTCGGGCGCCAGCGCGAGGTGCGCGACGCTCACCACGCGCATCCGAGGGTCCCGCTTCGGATCACCGTAGGTACCCAGCTGCTCCAGGTGCGCGCCGTTGTCCTGAGCGGGCGAGGTTCCGTCATGGGCACACAGCCCCGTCTCCTCGACCAGCTCACGCGCGGCCGCCGCGGTCAGGTCCTCGTCATCCCGTACGAACCCACCCGGCAGAGCCCAACGCCCCTGGAACGGCGGTTCACCGCGGCGCACCGCCAGCGCGCACAACGCGTGGCGGCGCACGGTGAGCACGACCAGGTCGACGGTGACAGCGAAGGGCGGGAAGGCCGACGGGTCGTAGGGCGACATGGAACGATCATAGTCGTCTGCCTGACGATAAACAGTCCCTTCACTCGTTGCTTCCGCCGGTTCCTGGAGCCGTACGCACATGCTCCGGCCTGCCCCGGTCAAGCCGGTCACACCCCCAACTGCAAGTCGTCCGCGGCCTCCTCGACCATGGCGAGGCCGAGCCGGCTGACGCGCACGGAGAAGGCGTGCCCGGCCACGCGCAGCCCTGTCAGCCCGATCTCGCCCAGCGGGGCGCAGCGCACCGGGGACAGCGTCACCGTCCCGGCGGGCGCGTCCGGCCGGATGCCCGCCAGAGTCGCCAGCAGGTGCACGCCGGCGGCTGCGGCGACGGCGGCCGGTCTGCACGCGGCGGGATGCGGTAGCGGGGCGCCACCCTCGACACGCTGCTCCCCCGCGTACATCTCCGGCAGCCGGTACGCGAAGTGCTCCGCGGCGCTGAGGACACCCCCGAGCAGGGATGCCGCCTCCTTCTCGTATCCGGCGGCGGCCAGGCCAGCGACGGCGACCGCCGTCTCCTGCACACGCACCGCTCCCGCGCGATGGCCGAAGGGGTTGTACGCCACCCCCTTTACCTCCAAGGTCCGCAGCCCCCAGCCGGAATCCAGACTCGGCCCGCCGAACAGGCGCGCGAGCTGCTCGGTCTGCATCTTGTTCAGCAGGCCCGGCGCGTATGAGCCGGCTCCGAGCAACCCGGTATCCAGGAGATGGGCGGCGCTGCTGCCCAGGTGCGGCATCGGGCGCCCGTCCGCGGTGCGCGCCGCGGCCGGTCTGCCGCCACCCAGGTCCTCGATCCAGAAGTCCTGCCGGAACCGCAGCCGCAGCTCCTCCGCCCAGTGCCGCAGCTCCGCGCCCCCGGGTCTGCCATACGCGTCGAGCAGGTCGGCGCCGAGGACCGCTGCTCGGTGGGCGTGGGCCTGGGTCTCGCTGCGCGACGGGCCGCCAGGTGCGGGGTCCGGGAGATACGGACCCGCGCGAGTGGCGGCGCGCAACCACTGCAGGCACCGCTCCGCCGCAGGGAGCAGCTCCGTCACCTCCTGCTCGGCAAGGCCCCAGCGTGTCGCTTCAGCCAGCAGCACGGGGAACAGGAGCGTCGCCTCGATGCCGGTGCAGCTCGGAGGCATGCGTGTGCCCGCGTGCCGGAGTGGTCCCGGCAGTCGCCCGAACTCACCGCTCGGTTCGCCCAGTTGAGTGCGGGCAAGGGCTCGCAGCGTGCTGCCGGCCAGGCGGGTCCCCAGAGGCAGCACCATCCTGGCCGCGGTCAGAGCCTCGGCGGGTGCCGGACCGCAGCGCCAGGGCGCACCCGCCGCCAGGTAGACGTCTGTCGGCTGCGTGGGGTCGCGCACCACGAGTGCGTGCAGATCATCGATACTGGTCCGCAGCAGGGGACCCACGCGTGGGTCGTCCCCGTGCGCCTGAGCCGCGGCGAGGGGGCGGACAGCGCCGTGTCCCGCGGCTCTGCCGATGCCCGTACCGTCCGCCCGCACCCGCAGCTCGACGGTCCTCGTACCGCCGGGCGGCAGGTCGAACTCCCAGCGCAGCAGGCCTGCGGAGGCCAGGGCGTCGGTGGGCGGGGGTGACGCCGTGACCACTGTGTGGCCGATCGGGGACGTCCACCGCAGGCCCGAGTCATGGACTGTCGCAGGCAACTCGCGGCCCGGATTTCCGGCGGCCACCGCACCGAGTTCGGCCAGGTCCGTACCGAGTGCCACCTCCAGGGGCAGCCGAAGGGGCCGCGCCGCGGAGCTGTGCAGCGTGATGCGTTCCGTGCCGTCGGCGTGCCGGATCCGTTCAACAACCACATCCGGATCCGGCCCCCCGTGGGGCGCTGCCCGCACCGTCCCCACGAAGCGGGCGCGATCGGCCGAGACCATGCGCGCCTGAACAGCGAGCGGCTCTCGGCCCGCCACACGAATGAGACACCGCGCCAGAAGCCGTCGGCCACCGCGATAGAAGCCTTCGAGCCCCTGGGCCGTCATCTGCCCGTCGTCGGAGGAGATCGCGAGTCCCGGCAGAGCCACGCAGATCAAGGCCCCGTGCGTGGGCGGGAGTTCGGACGAACGCCGGGGCGCCGCGGCCGATGCTGTCGAAGCCGGCTGGAGGGCGGGGCGGCCGGAGAACGCATGGGGCCGCTGATGCGAGGGCTCCGGCGGCCCGACCTCCCGCCCCGCGGCAAGCCCACGGTCGGGCGACGACACCGCAGGGCGCCGTGCCGCGTTCGCCGTCACGACTGCCCCTTGCGTGAGGACGCCGTGAGCGTGCCGCCCGCACTGTCCGCCGACGCCACTACGCGATCCCCTACGGCTGGGGTTTCGTGGGGGGTCCACCCCGCACGGGCCCGATGCGTCCGGCGGCCGTGCCCGGGACGCTGCCCGTGCCCGCAGACCAGCTCGGGACCCGTGCTTCGGTCCACGCTCGGCCTCGATCTCAACGCCCGCATGGGGCGCCTCCTTTCGCGCACGGTCGCGCGAGGCGCCGGCATCCTGCCGGGCTGGTGGACGCGCCGACGGCACGGCCCGGCCGCCGCTACCGACACCCAAAGGAACGGAGCCGCCCCACCTCAAGTAACGCCACAGCGCGGTGAACCACCGACTCACTCGCCGGCGGGCCGGCGCCATGGCCTTGTTCATCCGTCGTCCCTGGTGCGCTGGCGTCCCGCCCGACGGTGTCCGGTAGGCCGCCGTGGCGCACGCCCGCCTGCCCGTGCAGGCCGGGTCCCCGCCCGATGGCGGCCCTCACCGCGACGCCGCAGCGCGGCCTCCAGACCGCGAGCCGCCCTGGACACTCCCGGGTCCACGGCTCCTGGGGGCACGACGGCCGCGAGCCCCGGGCCGCCGACGGAGACCCCGTCAGCCGAGGCCTCCTCGGCGTCCATGTTTTCGGCCGCCTCGGTGTCCTCCACGGCCGCCTCCTGACCCGCCCGACCGGCCCGCTTTCCGCGCAGGGAGCGGCGAACCGGCTCCGGGTCGATTCCATCGGCACGTGCCGCGTTGAGCAGTCGGGCGAACACGTAACGCGGGTCGACCGTGAGGGCCATCTCCAGTGCCTGATCCGCCTCGACCGTGTCACCGAGCGACCAGGCGATCCAGCCCGCGAGGCTCAGCGGCGCCGCGGCGTGCTCTCCGTAGGGTCCGACGCAGCGCCGCGCCAGCGCCCTCCACAGACGCAGTGCGCAGGAGGCTTCCGCTCCCTCCATCCACTCTGCCGCCCGGTCTCTGGTCGAACGGTCCTGGAGGCCGAGAATCAGGGTCGCGGCCTCGTCGTGTGCCAACAGTTCGTCGTCCCGGAGGTCCGCATCCAGGTCTGCGTCGTCGATCGGAGCGTCCGCGATGCGGCCCATGACGCGGAGCGCCAGGTCAAGGGTCTCCGCCTCCACCTCCTCGCGCGAGACGCCGGCGAAGATCCTCGGCACCAGGTCCATCGCCGCCGCGTCCAGCGCCCTGGTCTGCTCCACGACGAGTGCCGTCTCCAGCGGCGCCAGCCGCGCCCGCACCTCCTGTGCCGACCCGCGTACGTGAATACCGGCGTAGGCCGCCGTGGCCGCCATCACCGAGGTGCCGCCGGTGACGATGACATTCCCCTCCGGCGGGCAGCACTCGGGGCGCGGACAGCAGTAGGACCAGTACCTGCTGTCCGAGAGACAGAGCGCCTCCGTGACCGGCACATCCAGGCTGCCGCACGCCGTGCGCAGGAGCTGGGCGAGCGGGCGCAGCCGCTCCATCACCCGACGCGCGGGGCCCATGCCCGGGTCCGGCGCGTCCTGGCAGAGGAACGCGACGACGCTGTCCGGTCGCCCGTCCCTGCGCTCGCACTCGCCGATCAGGCAGCGGGCCATCTGTTGTGCCACGGACGGCCAGTCCTCGGGCCGCTCGGGGATGCCGAGCCGCACCCGGCCGCCGAATCGCCCTTTGTGCAGGGCGACCAGGACGACACTGTCGTCGGGGCGGAACCCGAGCAAATACGGGAGCGCTTCGGCGAGTTCACCGGCCGTGCGCAGGGTGATCTTTGCCTCGCCGGTCGCTCCGGCGGGCTCGCTGTGATTCGTCATGGGACGACCATGCCGCGGATCGACGGACTCCGTTTTGGGCTGTGGATAACCTCGATCAGGGACACGACACAAGTTGTCCACAGGTCCGAGGCCTCGTTCGCGCGATGTCGGTCCCATCGGGTTGCATGGGGGCATGAGCAACGAAGAGCTGCGGACGGCCGCCGATGCCGTACTCGCCCGCCTGGTCTCCGACCCGAGCGGGACGGCACGGCTGCGCGAAGACCAATGGCGCGCGATCGAGGCCCTGGTCGCCGAGCACAGACGTGCCCTCGTCGTGCAGCGCACCGGCTGGGGCAAGTCCGCGGTGTACTTCGTCGCGACCGCGCTGCTGCGGGAGCGCGGCAGCGGCCCGACCGTGATCGTCTCCCCGCTGCTCGCGCTGATGCGCAACCAGGTGGAGGCGGCCGCGCGCGCCGGCATCCGCGCCCGCACCATCAACTCGTCGAACACGGAGGAGTGGGACGCCGTCCGGGCCGAGGTCGCGGCGGGGGACGTCGACGTCCTCCTGGTCAGTCCCGAACGGCTGAACAACCCGGATTTCCGGGACAACGTCCTGCCTCAACTGGCCGCCGCCACCGGCCTGCTCGTCGTCGACGAGGCGCACTGCATCTCGGACTGGGGGCACGACTTCCGTCCCGACTACCGACGCCTGCGCACCATGCTGGCCGAGCTGCCCCAGGGCGTCCCCGTCCTGGCCACGACGGCGACGGCCAACGCCCGCGTGACGGCGGACGTCGCAGATCAGCTCGGCACCGGCGGCGGTTCGGACGCCCTCGTGCTGCGCGGCCCGCTCGACCGCGAGAGCCTGAGCCTCGGCGTGCTTCAACTGCCGGACGCGGCACACCGGTTGGCGTGGCTGGCCGATCACCTCGACGACCTGCCGGGCTCAGGGATCATCTATACGCTCACGGTCGCCGCCGCCGAAGAGGTCACGGCATATCTGCGCCAGTGCGGCCACACGGTGACCTCGTACACGGGAAAGACGGAGAACGCGGACCGTCAGCAGGCCGAGGAGGACCTCCTGGCGAACCGGGTGAAGGCCCTGGTCGCCACCTCCGCGCTCGGTATGGGCTTCGACAAACCGGACCTCGGGTTCGTCGTGCACCTCGGCTCGCCCTCCTCCCCGATCGCGTACTACCAGCAGGTGGGGCGCGCGGGACGCGGTGTCGAGCACGCGGAAGTGCTGTTGCTCCCGGGGAAGGAGGACGAGGCGATCTGGCGCTACTTCGCCTCGCTCGCCTTCCCTCCGGAGGAGCAGGTGCGGCGCACCTTGGATGTGCTCGCGCAGTCCGACAGGCCGCTTTCGCTCCCGGCTCTCGAGCCCCTGGTGGAGCTGCGTCGTTCGCGTCTGGAAAC
The DNA here is from genome assembly GCF_040655895.1 of Streptomyces sp. NPDC050264. Classification (NCBI taxonomy): domain Bacteria; kingdom Bacillati; phylum Actinomycetota; class Actinomycetes; order Kitasatosporales; family Streptomycetaceae; genus Streptomyces; species Streptomyces sp. NPDC050264. Next base: position 106,334 of record NZ_JBFAKV010000025.1, on the reverse strand, counting down.
CATGCTGAAGGTCCTCGACGTGGACGGCGCGGTGCACCGGGTCAAGGGCGGCTGGGTTGCCACCGGTCAGCCCTGGACGTACGACACCGAGCGCTATGCGTGGGTCGCCAAACAGCGCGAGGCCGAGCAGCAGGCGATGCGCGACTACGTCACGACGACCGACTGCCGCATGGAGTTCCTGCGCCGCCAGCTGGACGACGAGGCGGCGGTCCCGTGCGGGCGCTGTGACAACTGCGCGGGAGGACGGATCGAAGCCGCCGTCTCAGCGGACGCGCTGAACTCGGCGCGGGGCGAACTCGGCCGCCCCGGAGTCGAGGTGGAGCCCAGGAAGATGTGGCCCACCGGGCTCGCGGCCGTGGGCATCGACCTCAAGGGACGCATTCCGGTCGGCGAACAGACGGGTGTGGGGCGGGCACTCGGCCGCCTCTCGGACATCGGCTGGGGCAACCGGTTGCGCCCCCTGCTCGCACCCCAGGCCCCCGATGGGCCGGTGCCGGACGATGTCGCGCGGGCCGTCGTGGAAGTACTGGCCGACTGGGCCAAGGGCCCGGGCGGATGGGCGGCGGGTGGCCCCGACGCGCAGCCGCGCCCGGTGGGCGTGGTCACCCTGACGTCCCACACACGCCCCCAGCTCATCGAGTCGCTGGGTGCGGGCATCGCTCAGGTCGGCCGCATGCCGCTCCTCGGGCGCATCGAGTATGCGCCGGGCAGCGACACCGCGCACCTTCCACGCAGCAATAGTGCGCAGCGCCTGCGTGCGCTGGAGGGCACGTTGACGTTGCCCCCCGAGCTGACCGAGGCACTCGCGCGCGCGAGTGGTCCGGTGCTGCTCGTCGACGACTACACGGAGACCGGATGGACGCTGGCGATGGCCGCCCGGCTGCTCCGTCGGGCAGGCGCGGAGGCGGTGTTGCCGCTGGTCCTGGCGGTACAGGGCTGATTCGTGCGTCGGAAACCCAGTCGTTGGGCAGGGATATAGGCGACGCATCGTCAAATACCGCATCCGGGCCGTGATTGCTCGTTGCCGTGCGCCGACGCGACGGGAAGAATTGGCAGCGTTCCCCGCGTGGCCCCCGTGGTCCGGTTGGGCTGTGCCGTGGTGCGCTCCCCCAGTCCGACCCTGCCCGCGTCCGGGCGTGTAGCCGAAGGGAGGACCGTGACCTTCGGATTCACTCCGTCCTCGCCCGCCTCAATGTCCGCCGATTCCGTCAACCGACCGACCAGGCTGCTCGAACCCGCAGAGTGGGCGGCGGCAGGGATCCCTCTGCTGCGCAATCCGCGTGAGGTCGTCAGCGGACTGCACACGCGTCACCGGCCCATACCCCGGACCGCGGTGGTGGCTGTCCTCGACCCGGAGGAACGGCTGAACGCCAGCGCGTCGTTCACCCGGCGCGACAGCGCGACCGACGGCTGGACGTTCCGCAACGCCCTGCTCTCCCAGCTGCGCCGCGTCATCCCTCACGACCTGCGGCGTCGCACTCCGGTCCGTACGGCGGTGCTGCTGTACTGCCGTGAGGGCGAGACCCGGTGGACCGAGGAGGACGGGGCCTGGATGTGGGGACTACGGGACGCCTGCACGTTGCACGGTCTGCGCTGCGGGGCGTACATCACGATGACGCGCGACGGCTGGCAGGTGCTCGGCGAGGGCCGTGGCGGCCGACGTCCGAGTGTGGGGTCCGTGGCCGAGGTACTCGGCGGCGACGAGGAGTCGACACCGCGGACCGGCGGCGCCGCGACGGAGATGCTCCGCCGCGCGGCGGCTCGCTGAACCGCCGCGCCGCGGTCACGCACCGGCCTGCCGGACTCCCCGGACACCGATGAACGGTGCGGGCAGCCGGCAAGCGGCGCGTCAGACCCCGGCGCCCAGCAGCGTGTTGACGCGCTGCGGGTCGCCGCACACGATCAGCAGGGTGCCGGCCCGGCCGAGAGCGAGCGGCAGCGATGTGCCGACCGCGTCGTCGGCGCCGCCGTTCACGGCCACGACAACAACCGGCCGTGGCGCGGCACGGTCCAGGGCGGAGGCGTCGGCGTAGAAGACGTCGTCGCCGGCGTCGTGCTGCGCCCAGTAGGCGGCCTCGCCGAACGACAGCTCGTGAGCGGCCCACGGGTGCGGTTCACCCGTGGTGACCACCAGGACGTCACCGGGCGAGCGCCCCGAGTCGAGCAGCAGGTCGAGGGCTTCTTCCGCGGCGTCCAGCGCGCCCTCGACCGAGGCCGGGATGAGCTGGACCTGCGGCTGGGAGGCCGAAGTCGACGGGACAGCAGGGGCGTTCGGCCCCGGCTTGGCGGCGGGAACCGGCTCGCGCGGGGTGCGCTGCGCGGGCGGCGTGGGCCTTGCGGGACCCGGACGGCCGGGTCGCGGCGGCACCGCGGGACGCGGGCCGGGTACGGGACGAGGGGTCGGCGCGGTGCGGGGACCCTGGGCACTCTCGTGAATCTGAGGCTCCTCGGGAATGAGAGGCATGAGCTGATATCTATCAACCGCAGGTGCGGCTCGCGTCAGCGGGTGGCACATCAGTGCGAACACAGTGGTCAGAAGTCGAAGCCGAGCTGGCCCTCGATTTCCGGAACGCTGGCGTCCGCCCAGCTGCGGGCCTTCTTGAGGTGCCGCCACTGGGGCAGCGCATCAAGATACGCCCACGTGAGCCGGTGGTGCGGGGTGGGCCCCCGCTCCTCCAACGCGGCACGGTGCACCGGCGACGGGTATCCGGCGTTGGCCGCAAACCCGAAGTCTGCATGGTCGACGCCCAGTTCGGCCATCATTTTGTCGCGGCGAACCTTGGCGATCACCGACGCCGCGGCGACGGCGATGCAGGAACGGTCCCCCTTGATCACCGTACGGACATGCCAGGGAGCACCGAGGTAGTCGTGCTTCCCGTCCAGGATCACCGCGTCCGGCCGCACCGGCAGCCCCTCAAGGGCGCGTACGGCGGCCAGCCGCAGGGCGGCGGTCATCCCCAGGAGGTCGATCTCCTCGTGCGAGGCGTGCCCGAGGGCGTGTGCGGTGACCCAGCTCTCCAGCTGCTCCGCGAGCACCTCGCGGCGCTTGGGGCTGATCAGCTTGGAGTCGGTGAGCCCTTCCGGCGGGCGCCGCAGTCCTGTGACGGCGGCGCAGACGGTGACAGGGCCCGCCCAGGCACCGCGGCCGACCTCGTCGACACCGGCGACGATCTTGGCACCGGTGACAGCGCGCAGTGAGCGCTCGACGGTGTGGGTGGGTGGTTCGTACGGCATGGCGGCAAACAGCGTACGCCGCCGAAATGCCGCCGCGACACCGGGCCGGGTTCAGTCCGCGTGCCGTCGCAGCAGGGGGACCATGACCTGGTCGATCAACGCCACCAGGTCCGCCTCTTCCCATTCGCTGCCGCACACCTTTGAGCGGTACATCATCATCGCCGGGATGACGTCGTACACGGCGGCGTTCGCGGCTTCGGACCGCACCTCGCCGCGCTCGATCCCGCGGTGTACGACTTCCTCGATCAGCCGAACGCTGGGCTCGACGACACCGTCGATGATCACGCCATGAAAGCGCTCCGCCGTAAATGAGTCGCACTCGTGAAGAACAGAGCGAATCGCAAATCCCGGCCTGGAGTACATGGCCTCACGCATCTGCCGACACAGCTCCAGCAGATCCTCGCGCACGCTCCCCAGATCCGGGGCCGAGTCCAGCTCGGGCAGTCCGGCCTGCAGGGCATCGACGACGAGGTCCTCCTTCGAGGGCCAGCGCCGGTACACCGCGGCTTTCCCCGTCTGCGCACCCGCGGCTACGCCTTCCATGGTGAGGCCGTTCCAGCCCACCGTACTGAGCTGGTCGAGCGCCGCTTCCAGGATGGCCCGTTCGAGTACGGGACCACGCCTGCGCACGGAAGCGGCCGACTGGGCGGAAGCGGCCGTCCAGCGCGAAGTAACCATCGTCATCTCTCCGTTGAGCAAATCGAGCGGCGTCGAGCAGCACAAAAAAGCACGGCAGTAAATTCAGTGAACGGTTGCGTTCACTGAAGGGGAGTCACTACCGTTGACGCGACAGTGAACGGGACCGTTCACTAACACGCTTGTGGGGGATCCATAGTGACAACCTCTCAGTTAACTCCGGATCAGAAGCCGGGAGTCGCCCACCGGGAGGGGCACCCCGGCATCGCACTCGCCGTCATCGCCGCCTGCCAACTCATGGTGGTCCTCGACTCGACGATTGTGAACATCGCGCTCCCGCACATTCAGAACGCTCTCAGCTTCTCCACGACCGACCTCACGTGGGTCGTCAGCGCCTACACCCTCACATTCGGCGGCCTGCTGCTTCTCGGTGGCCGTGCCGGTGACATCCTCGGTCGGCGCCGGGTCTTCATGACCGGCATCCTGCTGTTCACCTTCGCCTCCCTCCTGGGCGGACTCGCTCAGGAACCCTGGCAGCTGTTGGCCGCGCGCGCCCTTCAGGGCGTCGGCGGCGCGATCGCGTCGCCGACGGCTCTGGCGCTCATCACGACCACGTTCCCCGAAGGGCCCGCGCGGAACCGCGCCTTCGGAGTCTTCGCGGCGGTCTCGGCGGGCGGCGGCGCCGTGGGACTGCTGGCCGGCGGCATGCTCACGGAGTGGCTGGACTGGCGCTGGGTGCTGTTCGTGAACGTTCCCATCGGCATTCTGATAGCTGTCCTCGCGCCGAGGTACATCAAGGAGTCCCAGCGTCATCCGGGACGCTTCGACATATCCGGTGCGCTCACGTCCACGCTCGGCATGGCCTCCCTCGTCTACGGCTTCATCCGCGCCGCCGAAGAAGGCTGGCGGGACAGTCTGACCCTCGCGTCGTTCGGCGCGGCGGTCGTGCTGCTCCTGGCATTCGTAGCCATCGAGAGTCGGGCCAAGGAGCCGATCACCCCGTTGAAGATGTTCGCCGACCGCAACCGGTCGGGAACGTACGTGATCATGCTGAGTCTCGCCGCGGCCATGTTCGGCATGTTCTTCTTCATCGTGCTGTTCGTACAGAACGTACTGGGCTACTCGCCGATCAAGGCCGGTCTCGCCTTCCTGCCGGTGACGGTGGCGATCGCGCTCGGCGCGGGGCTGTCGCAGCGGTTCCTGCCGATACTGGGGCCGAAGCCGTTCCTGGCCGGCGGATCGGCCCTCGTGGTGGTCGGGCTCGTCTGGCAGTCGTTCATCAGCCCCGGCAGCTCCTACGTGAACGGGGTCCTCGGCCCCATGGTGATCTTCGGGTTCGGCATGGGCCTGAACTTCGTGACCGTGACCCTCACCGCGGTGTCGGGTGTGGCTCCTCACGAAGCGGGCGCGGCATCCGGCCTGCTCAACACGACGCAGCAGGTGGGCGGTTCGCTGGGCCTCTCCATCCTGACGACTGTCTTCGGCACGGCAAGTCGTAACGAAGCGAGGAGCCAGGCGGCGGACTTCATGGCCACCGCCTCTCCGGAGCAGAAAGCCGAGTTCGCCAAGACCCACGAGTTGCCTGCCCCCTGGGGCCATGAGGTGCTGGCACACGGCATCTCCACGGCTTTCATCCCGGCAGCGGCCATGGCAGTACTCGCCCTGCTCGTCGCACTGTTGGTGATCAAGGTCCGTAAGAGCGACCTGGAGGCGCTCTCCGGCACCGCGAGCGTGGCCGGGCCGACCGGGGGCTGAAGCCACCGCGGGCACATGAATGCCGGGCTGCGCTCGCGCCGAACGGCGAGCCGCAGCCCGGTCTCCACTGAGTCTTCGTCGCGTACGTCACCGAACAGCGCGGCGCTTCAGACCGACACGGTCGGCGCCCAGTCAGGCAGCGCCTCGGTGGGCTCCAGCCACTCGGTCGGCGGCGCCCCCTCCCTGCCGGAGGCCACGACGCCGCCCACGATGGCGCAGGTGGTGTCCATGTCGCCGCCCACCTGAGCGGTGGTCCAGAAGGCCCGCTCGAAGTCCCCGAGTCCACGCGCCGCCGACCACAGGGCGAACGGCACGGTGTCGTGCGCTGTCGTCCGCCGACCGCACCCGAGCACGGCGGCCACCGTGGCCGGATCCCCATAGTCGAGCATGTCCTTGGCCCGCCGCAGCCCCGCCCCCACCGCACTGCGCGGCACGAGCGCGATCACACCGTCCAGCAGCTCCTGCGGGCTCGGCGGCCCCGCAGGGTCGGCCGCGAGCGCCGAAGCGGCGGCCACGGCCATCGCGCCGACGACGGCCTCGCGGTGCTGATGCGTCGGATACGCCGAGATCTCGGCCTGATGCGTGGCCTGCTCCGGGTCGTCGGCGTAGTAGGCCCCGAGCGGCGCGATACGCATCGCCGCCCCGTTACCCCACGAGCCCTGCCCCTTGAACAGTGCGGAGGCCAGCTCCCGCCAGTCGCCGCCCTCCCGGACCTGCCGCAACAGGCGGTTCACCGCGGGGCCGTACCCGCGGTCGAAATCGTGGTGCTCGGCGAACGAACGCGCCAGAGCGTCCTGGTCGACCCGGCCATGTGCGGCCAGGACAGCAACCACGGAGCACGCCATCTCGGTGTCGTCGGTCCACTGCCAGGGGCCATCCGGAACTTCCCGGCGCTTGAGCAGCGGATAGTTCACCGGGACGAAGAACTGCGATCCCAGCGCATCGCCCACGCGGAGTCCGCGCAGGCTGGACAGGGCGCGGTCCAACCGCCTGACGGGAGAAGAATCAGCGATCATGGGCCTGCCACTCTATCCGGGGACCCCATAGGGCCGGGGGTCGCACCAGCGTTCGAATGGCCGGTTCATTTCGTACTTGCCGTTCTCCCCGAGAACGAGTGCCCGCGTCTCGGCGTTCCCAGGATTCGACAGCGACTCGAATTCCGCGACGGTCCAGTGGAACCAGCGCATGCAGAACAGCCGCATCGTCAGCCCGTGCGTCACGAGCAGCACGTTCGGCGGATGGTCCGGCTCCTTGAAGCTGCGGTACAGGCTTTCCAGGAACGCCCCCACGCGGTCGTACACATCCGCCCCGGACTCGCCCTGCGCAAAGCGGTAGAAGAAATGCCCGTAGGCATCCCGATAGGCCTTCTGCAGCCGTACGTCGTCGCGGTCCTGCCAGTTGCCCCAGTCCTGCTCCCTGAGGCGGGGTTCCTCCCGCACCCGCACGAGATCCGGGTCGAGACGGAACGCGCGAAACGTCTCATGCGTGCGCCGGTACGGCGAGACGTAGACGCTCACCCGCTCGCGCCCGAAGAGTTCCCGCAGTTCCTTGCCCGTCTCCTCGGCCTGACGCCACCCCGTCTCGGTGAGCGCCAGGGCATGGTCGGGCTCGCGCTCGTACACGGTGTCGTCGGCATTGCCTTCGGATTCGCCGTGCCGGACTAGAACGATGCGCCGCGGTCGTGCCATGCGCAAACACTAGATCGGTTCGGCCGGGTTCGAGCACTCGTACGGGCTCCATCCGGCGTACGCGGCACGTCACGCGCGCGTACTCCCCCGCTCGCACGGCCGGCCCGCACGCGCTCCGGCGCTCAAACAGTCCAGGTCGGCTCCAACTGCACGATGTCGCCGTCGATGGCCTCGATGTCGGCCTCGGTCTCGGCCCTCAGGGACAACCGCTCCACTCGGTCGACCTGATATTTCCCGCGCTCGGCCGCCGACTGCCACATCGACAGGACCAGGAACTCCTCGCCCGGCGCTTCCGCGAAGAAGCCCCGGACCATCCCTGGCGAGCCGGCCATCGCGGGGTTCCAGACCTTCTGCTGCATGAGCGTGAAGTGCTCGGCCCGCTCCGCACTCGCCTTGCAGTGCGCAATCCGCACGACGTCCGCATCCGTGAATCTCGGCTCGAAGCCCATCTTCACATCGAAGAGGTGGTCGAACAGCTTCGCCTGCATGTCCCTGTAGGTACCTGATTGACCCGCCGCGAGCCGGTCGTGCGCCCGGGCCATGAAGGAGTCGTAAAAGGCACGGCTCTCCCAGAAACCGAAGACATGGGCCACGTCAGGTCGTTTTCTGCTCCAGCCCCCGCCTTGCCCCCGGAACCCCGGCTCCCCAAGGAGCCCCGCCCATTTCCGCTGTCCCCGCTCGAACCCCCGACGGTCCACCACAGAGCAGCGAATCCACTTGACCAGCACTGCGCCATCGTACGGCGCGTTGCGCGACGCGGGGTCACTCTCAGGTGTAGTGCAGGCGCACCAACTCCGCGACGTCGCCGTCGCTCAACTCGATCCCGAACTCATGGTCGAGGACCGTACTCAACTCGGATGCCCACACCTCGCGTTCGGCTCGGCTGCCGTCCGCGTATTCGATGACAAGCTCTCGCCCCGTAAGAGTGTGCCGGGCGTCCGCGGTGGCGTACTGCACGACAGGACGCCGGATGAACGTGGACCTCGGATGGGTAGAGGTGTAGTGATTCAGCACTACATAGTCGACAGGTAGCCGCTCTTCCGAAGTGAAGGCATAAACGTCGCTCCAGCCGTCGGGCCGCCGGCCACGCAACACCCAGACGTCACCGCCTTCTTTCTCGATGCCGAACTCCCATGCGTCCTGCACTACTTGAGCACCCTCACACAGGGGGAAGGGCTCCCGTAGCCCGAATGCGCCGAAGCCGACATCACAGAGCCACTCCTCGCCGTCGACCCGAACGCGCGTCAGCATGTGTGTCACCGGTCGCAGTGAAGCCGTTCCCAACCGGACGCGCGCACCAAGTCCGACTACAGGAAAGCCGATTTGCTCCAGTACGGCGGCGAACAACAAGTTGTGCTCATAGCAGTAGCCGCCGCGACGCTTGTGCACCATTTTGTCCTGCAACGAAGGCAAGTCGAGCAGCACCGGCCTTCCCAGCATTATTTCCAGATTCTCGAACGGAATCGCCTTCACGTGTGCACGGTGCAAGCTGCGCAACGTCTCTGCGTCCTGCTTCGGCTCTTCCTTGAAGCCGATCCGCGCCAAGTAGGCGTCGATATTCAGTTCTTCCGCGTTCCAGGTCATTCCACAATGATCGGTATGACGGCGCTCTTCACCAACCCTGTTTCGGCTCGACTGGCCGGCGCGCAGCGTGTACTTGTCGCGGGCGCGGGCGGCGGTTTCGACATCTACGCAGGCCTGCCCGTGGCCCTCTCCCTCCTCCACGAAGGCAAAGAGGTCCATCTGGCCAATCTGTCGTTCAGCGCCATCGAGGGGCTGCCGCTGGACGCCTGGGCAGCCCCTGACGTGGCACGGGTGACCCCGGACTCGGCGCCGCACCAGAGCTACTTCCCCGAGCGCACGCTCGCCCAATGGCTGCGTCTGCACGGCTATCCCGACACGGTGCACGCCCTCGCGCGCGTGGGCGTACAGCCGCTGCGTGCCGCCTACGAGTCGCTGATCGAGCAGTACGCCATCGACGCGGTCGTCCTGGTGGACGGCGGCACGGACATCCTGATGCGCGGTGACGAATCCGGTCTCGGCACACCGGAGGAGGACCTCACGAGTGTCGCGGCGCTGGCCCGCGTCGAGGGGCCCGAACGGCTCGTCCTTTCCCTCGGGTTCGGTGTCGACACCTATCACGGGGTGAGTCACGGACTCGTCCTGGAGAACATCGCCGCCCTGGAGCGGGCGGGCCACTACTTGGGGGCCTTCTCGTTGTCCCGAGCCTCCAAGGAAGGTGAGCTGTTCGTGGACGCGGTCGCCCACGCGCAGGAACACACCCCGGACCATCCGAGCATCGTCAACGGGTCGATCTCGGCCGCGGTTCAAGGCGCCTTTGGAGACGTGCGGTTCACGGAACGCACACGGGGCAGTGAGCTGTTCATCAACCCTCTGATGGCGCTCTACTTCGCCTTCGAACTTGAAGGAGTGGCGCGGCACTGTCACTACCTCGACCGGATCGAGGGAACCCACCTCATTCGCCAGGTGAGCCGTGCGATCGAGGCGTTCCGTGAGGAGATCACCACACGGCCGCCCCGGCGCATCCCCCACTGACCGGGGTGGCCGAGGCGTGTCAGTGGGACCACGTAGCGTGTCGGTAGCAATCAATGTCGTGCCGAGAAGGGGGAGTTCGGTGAGCAGTCTGCGCAAGGGGATCGAGAAGGTCGAGGTCGGCCTGAAGTGGGATCCGAGCCAATTGGGCTCGCCTCCCCACGACCTGGACCTCGTCGCCGCGACGTACACGAGCGACGATCCGCATGGCAGCCCCGCCTATCTTGTCCACTTCGACAGCCGTTCTCCCGACGGGACCATCACTCTCAACCGGGACAGCAGGACCGGTATCGGCTTCGGCTTCGATGAGGTGATGACGCTCGAGCTGGACCGGCTCGCGGCACGGTACGCGCGCGTGCTCGTCGGCGTGGTCGTGCAGCAGAGCGAGGAGCAGGCTGGGCGGGACACGGTGTTCGCAGATGTGGCGAACACTGCCGTGCGCGTTCGGGAGAGCTACACCGACCTGTCGCAGCACGACCTGTCGGCGGTGGACGGCAGTTCGGCGGCCACGATCGCCGAGTTCACGCGGGACGCCGACGGCGAGTGGTCGTTCCGCGAGTGGCTACGCGGCTTCGACGGCGATCTCACCGCGTTCGCCGCCGTCATGGGCGCCCTGTAGCGATGTAGCTGTTGTAAGCGCGCATACGCCGAAAGGGCGGCGGGCCGTCATGGCCCCGCCGCCCCTTCGGTTCAGGCGATCAGCTGCAACCGCTGGTCGAGCCGCAGCCCTCGCAGATGTAGCAGGAGCCGGCGCGCTGCATCTTCGTACCGCAGGAGAAGCAGAGCGGGGCGTCGGCCTGGATGCCCAGCTGCATCTCGACGAGTTCGGCGCTGGTGTGCGCCTGCTGCGGCGCGGGCTGCACGGCGGCGGCCTCGGCCTTCGGCGTCTCGACGGCCTTCAGGGACTCGGCCGGCACCGTCTGGACCGGCGCGGACTGCGCCAGTCCCTCGACGTCGACCTCGTCCTCGGAGGGCTCGTAGGAGCCCGTCTCCAGGTGGCGCTGACGCTCCTCGGCGGAGTGGATGCCGAGTGCGGAGCGCGTCTCGAAGGGCAGGAAGTCGAGCGCCAGGCGACGGAAGATGTAGTCGACGATCGACTGCGCCATCCGCACGTCCGGGTCGTCCGTCATGCCGGCCGGCTCGAAGCGCATGTTCGTGAACTTCGAGACGTACGTCTCCAGCGGCACGCCGTACTGCAGACCCACGGAGACCGCGATGGAGAAGGCGTCCATCATGCCCGCGAGGGTGGAGCCCTGCTTGGACATCTTCAGGAAGACCTCACCGAGACCGTCGTCCGGGTAGGAGTTGGCGGTCATGTAACCCTCGGCGCCGCCCACCGTGAAGGAGGTGGTGATGCCGGGACGGCCCTTGGGCAGACGCTTGCGGACCGGGCGGTACTCGACGACCTTCTCGACCGTCTTGCGGATCTCCGCCTCGGCCTTCGCCGTGACCTCGGTCTTCTCCTTCTCCTTGGTCTTGGCGGAGAGGGGCTGGCCGACCTTGCAGTTGTCGCGGTAGATGGCGAGCGCCTTGACGCCCATCTTCCAGGCCTCGAAGTAGACCTCTTCGACGTCCTCGACCGTCGCCGTCTCCGGCAGGTTGACGGTTTTGGAGAGGGCGCCGGAGATCCACGGCTGGATGGCGGCCATCATGCGGACGTGGCCCATCGCGGAGATGGAACGCTCGCCCATGGCGCAGTCGAAGACCTCGTAGTGCTCGGTCTTGAGGCTCGGGGCGTCGATCACGTTGCCGTTGTCGGCGATGTGGGCGACGATCGCCTCGATCTGCTCCTCCTGGTAACCCAGGCGGCGCAGGGCCTGCGGGACGGTGCCGTTGACGATCTGCATCGAGCCGCCGCCGACCAGCTTCTTGAACTTGACCAGGGCGAGGTCGGGCTCGAGGCCGGTGGTGTCGCAGGACATCGCGAGACCGATGGTGCCGGTCGGGGCGATGACGGACGCCTGCGAGTTACGGAAACCGTTCTTCTCGCCGAGGCGGACCACGTCCTGCCAGGCCTCCGTGGCGGCGGCCCAGATCGGGGTGTCCAGGTCGTCCACGCGGACGGCGACGGTGTTGGCGTCCGCGTGCTGCTTCATGACCCGCTGGTGCGGCTGCGCGTTCTTGGCGTAGCCGTCGTACGGGCCGACGACCGCGGCGAGCTCGGCGGAGCGCTTGTAGGACGTACCCGTCATCAGCGACGTGATGGAGCCGGCGAGAGCGCGGCCGCCGTCCGAGTCGTAGGCGTGGCCGGTCGCCATGAGCAGGGCGCCCAGGTTCGCGTAACCGATGCCGAGCTGGCGGAAGGCGCGGGTGTTCTCGCCGATCTTCTCCGTCGGGAAGTCCGCGAAGCAGATCGAGATGTCCATCGCGGTGATGACCAGCTCGACGACCTTCGAGAAACGGTCGACGTCGAAGGACTGGTGGCCGAGGCCGTCGTCCTTCAGGAACTTCATCAGGTTCAGCGAGGCGAGGTTGCAGGACGTGTTGTCCAGGTGCATGTACTCGCTGCACGGGTTCGAGCCGTTGATGCGGCCGGACTCCGGGCATGTGTGCCACTGATTGATGGTGTCGTCGTACTGGATGCCGGGGTCGGCACAGGCCCAGGCGGCCTCGGCCATCTTGCGGAAGAGCGACTTGGCGTCGACCTCCTCGATGACGTCTCCGGTCATACGGGACGTCAGGCCGAACTTGCCGCCCTGCTCGACCGCCTTCATGAACGTGTCGTTCACACGCACCGAGTTGTTGGCGTTCTGGTACTGGACGGAGGCGATGTCGTCGCCGCCCAGGTCCATGTCGAAGCCCGCGTCACGCAGGGCGCGGATCTTCTCCTCTTCCTTCACCTTGGTCTCGATGAAGTCCTCGATGTCGGGGTGGTCGACGTCGAGGATGACCATCTTGGCCGCGCGGCGCGTGGCGCCACCCGACTTGATCGTTCCTGCGGAGGCGTCGGCACCGCGCATGAAGGAGACGGGACCCGAGGCGTTGCCGCCCGAGGAGAGCAGTTCCTTGGAGGAGCGGATACGGGAGAGGTTCAGGCCGGCGCCGGAGCCGCCCTTGAAGATCATGCCCTCTTCCTTGTACCAGTCGAGGATCGACTCCATGGAGTCGTCGACGGCCAGGATGAAGCAGGCGGAGACCTGCTGGGGCTGCGGGGTGCCGACGTTGAACCACACCGGCGAGTTGAAGCTGAAGATCTGGTGCAGGAGGGCGTACGCCAGCTCGTGCTCGAAGATTTCGGCGTCAGCGGGGGAAGCGAAGTACTTGTAGTCCTCGCCGGCCTTCCGATAGGTCTTCACGATGCGGTCGATGAGCTGCTTGAGGCTCACCTCTCGCTGCGGGGTGCCGACGGCACCCCTGAAGTACTTGCTGGTGACGATGTTGACCGCGTTCACCGACCAGAACTCGGGGAACTCGACGCCACGCTGCTCAAAGTTGATCGAGCCGTCGCGCCAATTGGTCATGACGACGTCACGACGCGCCCACTCCACCTCGTCGTACGGATGCACGCCGGGGCTGGTGTGGATGCGCTCGATACGCAGACCCTTGGTGGCCTTGGATCCCTTGGTACGGGAACCTCGTGCCGGGCCGCTCGCCGTCTCTGTCATGCCGCCTCCCATATCGGGCTAAAACGCCCTGAAGTGCCTCGTAATTCCCGTGGCACGGTGTGTGTCTTGTGCTGCGGACGGCGCTCTTGCCGCCCGCAACAGGTCTGTGGTTCGCCGTCCCTCCGGCCCGTGGCCGGTCAGTCGGCGGCGTGGGCGGGCACGGGGACTTCGACAGTCCCTCCGGGCCCGCTGTCGCTCTCTACGCGCTCTCCGCCCGCGCAGTCCGCCGCGCCGGGCGTTTGTTCCCTCAGTTCCGCGATCGCCGACTCGAAGTCCTCCAGCGAATCGAACGCCCGGTACACGGACGCGAACCGCAAGAAGGCGACGAGGTCCAGCTCCTGAAGCGGGCCGAGTATGGCCAGACCCACGTCATGAGTGGTCAGCTCGGCGCTTCCGGTGGCGCGCACCGCTTCCTCGACGCGCTGGCCGAGCAGAGCGAGCGCGTCCTCGGTCACCGGCCGCCCCTGGCACGCCTTGCGTACGCCGTTGATGACCTTGGTGCGACTGAAGGGTTCGGTCACCCCGCTCCGCTTGACCACCATCAGCGAACACGTCTCCACCGTCGTGAAACGGCGGGAGCAGTCCGGGCACTGACGGCGGCGACGGATCGACGTGCCGTCGTCGGTGGTGCGGCTGTCGACGACACGGCTGTCGGGATGCCTGCAGAAGGGACAGTGCATGAACTCCCAACCCTCCTTCACCGCACGACTCGATAGCCCCGAGAGGCTGATCCCGCCCCTCGAAGCAGCCCCCAGCATAGGCGATGGCGACGGACGCGAAGGACCGGGGACCACAACTTCTGGGCTGCTGATGCAATCCAACCACTACATCTGGGGTCTGGCCGCTTTTTGGGCCCTAGCGCGTGTCGTCGCGCCCGAGTTGGCCGCGCACCGCCCGGAAGCCTCACGCGCCACAGCCGTCGCCCGGCACGACGCTCACGGAGAGGGGGCGGTGCCCGGCAGGCGACGGGGCGGATGGCAGACTGAGAGAGCCCTCAGAGCGGGTCTCGGTCACGGCGGTGAAGCGTACCGGATTCAACCGAATCGTCACTCCGCAAGGGCGCTAGCCATACACCTAGGCGCATGATCACGACAAGCAAACTACGGTTTTTCACTCGAACGTGTGTTTGGCGCAACCTTTCGAAAGGAACTACCGTTGGCTAGCTAGGGAGACATTCTCGAGAGGGGCCGACCCGACGTGACCACCACCGCAGACAGTGCCACCATCGCTGCCCAGGGCCACGCCCAGGGCCGACTCGAGCCGGTGCATGCCATGAATGACGCATCCATGAGCCACGAGGGGCCGAAGCCCGGCCGCTCCCTGCCCGGCCGACCTCCAGGGATCCGCGCGGACAGCTCGGGTCTCACCGACCGCCAGCGTCGGGTGATCGAGGTCATCCGGGACTCGGTGCAGCGTCGCGGGTACCCCCCGTCCATGCGGGAGATCGGCCAGGCGGTGGGCCTGTCCAGCACGTCGTCGGTCGCACACCAGCTGATGGCTCTCGAGCGCAAGGGTTTCCTGCGCCGCGATCCGCACCGTCCGCGCGCCTACGAGGTCCGGGGTTCGGACCAGCCGAGCGCGCAACCCACGGACACGGCGGGCAAGCCGGCCGCTTCGTATGTGCCGCTCGTCGGTCGGATCGCCGCGGGTGGCCCGATCCTCGCCGAGGAGTCGGTCGAGGATGTCTTCCCGCTTCCACGGCAGCTGGTCGGCGACGGCGAGCTGTTCGTCCTGAAGGTCGTAGGTGACTCGATGATCGAGGCCGCGATCTGCGACGGCGACTGGGTCACGGTCCGCCGTCAGCCCGTCGCGGAGAACGGGGACATCGTCGCGGCGATGCTCGACGGCGAGGCCACGGTAAAGCGCTTCAAGCGGGAGGACGGCCATGTATGGCTCCTCCCCCACAACTCGGCGTACCAGCCGATCCCTGGGGACGAGGCGACGATCCTCGGCAAAGTCGTGGCCGTTCTGCGCCGCGTGTGACCCCTCCCTGACCGGGCCCCGGAACCAACTGCGCCGGTTCCGGGGCCCAGCGCTGTCCGCAGCGGGCCTCGTAGCCGACCGGATCGTACCGAGGAGCTACTTCCCGTCTGCCTTCGCTGTCGCGTCGATCGCCGCGAGTGAGCGCCGCACCTGGTTCCGGTCCGTCGTGTACCAGAAGTCCGGCATCGAGGCCCGCAGGTAGCTGCCATAGCGGGCCGTCGCCAGGCGGGGGTCCAGGACGGCCACGACGCCGCGGTCTCCCGTCGCACGTACGAGGCGGCCCGCGCCCTGCGCCATCAGCAGCGCCGCATGCGTCGCCGCCACCGCCATGAAACCGTTGCCGCCGGCGTCCTCCACCGCCTTCTGGCGCGCACTCATCAACGGGTCGTCGGGCCGGGGGAACGGGATCTTGTCCATGACGACCAGCTGGCAGCCGGTACCCGGTACGTCCACGCCCTGCCACAGCGACAAGGTCCCGAACAGGCAGGTCGCCGGGTCCGCGGCGAAGCCCTTGATCAGCTCACCGAGGGTGTCCTCGCCCTGCAACAGGATCGGGAACTCGGGGATCCGCGTGCGCAGCTCCTCGGCCGCCGCCTGAGCGGCACGCATGGAGGAGAAGAGGCCCAGCGTTCTCCCACCGGCGGCCTGCATCAGCTCGGTGAGCTCGTCCATCATGTCGCTCCGCGTGCCTTCGCGAGCGGGACGGGCCAGGTGCTTGGCGACGTAGAGGATGCCCTGCTTGGGGTAGTCGAACGGCGAGCCGACATCGAGACCCTGCCATACCGGCTGGTCGTCGCCCTGCGTGCCCTCGGGAGCAAGGCCTAGGGACGCGCCGACACCGTTGAAATCCCCGCCGAGCTTCAACGTCGCAGACGTCAGAGTCACCGAGCGGTCCGAGAAGAGCTTCTCTCGAAGCAGGCCCGACACGGACATGGGCGCCACGCGCACGGACGCCCCGCTCTGCCGGTAAGCGGAGCCGCCGCGGGGCTCGTGCCGCTCGTACCAGACGACGTCCCACTCCGACCCGTTCGTGATCCGCTCCGAGACGTCGTGAATCGTCTCCACGGAAGCGAGAGCCTGCTTGCGTACGGCGTCCTCGTCCTGGACGGACTTGTCCCGCGTGGAACCGAGGGCGGTGATGACCGTCCGCGCGGCGTCACGCAACGCCATCAGCGCATAGCCGAGGTCCTCGGGGATCTCTTCGAGGCGGCCGGGCAGAGCCAGCTCCATCAGTCGCTCGAAGCCCTCGGCGGCGGTCTGGAGCTGGTCCGCGGCCTTCTCGTTCACGAGCTTCGCGGCACGCCGCACCGCACGGTTGACCTGGCCTGGAGTGAGCTCACCCGTCGCCACCCCGGTCACCCTGGAGACCAGCTCGTGGGCCTCATCCACAATCAGGACCTCGTGCTGCGGCAGGACCGGCGCGCCCTCGATGGCGTCGATCGCGAGCAGCGCGTGATTGGTGACGATGACATCGGAGAGCTTCGCGCGCTCACGGGACATCTCGGCGAAGCACTCCTGCCCGTACGCGCATTTCGACGCGCCCAGACATTCCCTCGACGAAACGGACACCTGGGACCAGGCTCGGTCCGAGACCCCGGGAGTGAGGTCGTCCCGGTCGCCCGTCTCCGTCTCGTCCGCCCAGTCCCGCATGCGCAGCAGGTCCTGTCCGAGCTTGCTGGTCGGCGCGGCCGCCTCGAACTGGTCGAAGAGCCCCTCTTCCTCGTCCTGCGGCATGCCCTCGTGGAGGCGGTGCAGACACAAGTAGTTGGACCGGCCCTTGAGCATGGCGAAAGTGGGGCGCCGTCGGAGCAACGGATGCAGGGCGTCGACCGTGCGCGGCAGATCCCGCTCGACGAGCTGGCGCTGGAGGGCGAGCGTGGCTGTCGCCACCACGACGCGCTCCCCGTGGGCCAGGGCCGGCACCAGGTATCCGAGGGACTTTCCGGTGCCGGTGCCCGCCTGGACGAGCAGATGGGAACCGTCGTCGATCGCCGCGGCGACGGTCTCGGCCATGGTCACCTGGCCAGGGCGCTCCGTGCCGCCGACGGCGGTGACGGCGGCGTGCAGGAGCTCGGGGAGTGAGGGCTTCGTCATAGCTCGACCACCCTAAAGGGCGCCACTGACAATCCCGCGATCAAGGCTGGTGGAGGGGGTTGGCGATGGTGCCGTGCACGGCGGCGTGCGGGCGGTGGGAACGGTCGCGGTAGCCGTCGAGATGGAGGCGGTTGCGGTTGAGGCACAGGCGCTCGATCCGGGGGGTGAGCAGGTCGAACATCTCGTACCGCTCCTTCAGCTCCGGGAACCGGGCGTGGTGGCGCAGGATCTCAGCGCGCACCAAGGACCAGAACTCCGCCTCCGAGACACCGAGTTGTTCTTCGCACAAGGGCGCCAGGTAGCGGAAGACACCGACGAAGAGCCCTGAGTGGATGAACTGGGTCAGGAAGTCAGGACTCTCCGTAAGGAGGACGTCGCGTACGTCGCACGGCATGGAGTCGTGCTCCGGGAGCGGTTCGGCGCTGACATTGACGTCGTCCACGAAGTCCTTGACCGCCAGGCGCACGGGGACGTCCTGGTCGTCGAAGACGACAATGGCGTTCTCCCCGTGGGGCGAGAAGACAGTTCCGTAGAGGTACAGAAAGCGCAGCAGGGGCGGGAGCAGGGAAGCGAACAACCTGCGCAGCCAGGTCTTCGCTTCGAGTCCCGAGCGCGCGACCAGTTCTGCCGTGAACGCGCGTCCGTGCGGGTCGACGTGCAACAAGGAGGCGAGGGTGCGGGCGCGTTCTCCGGGTGCGAGGTGTCTCGCGACGGGCTCTCGCCAGATCGCTCCGAGCAATTCCTTGTACTGGTACGGGACTTCGTCGAGTCCGTCGTACAGGGGGTGCCGGACCGCAACGGAGGCGACTTCGCCCAGCAGGATGACTCCGCACTCGTCTCTGAGGAAGGGGTCGGCGTCGCGCAGTCCCAGCATCCATGTGGTCACGGCGGGAGCGGCCAGGGTGCGCTCCGTCGGGAGTCCGCGCCATACGAGGGTGTTGAGAACCGACAGGGGCAGTTTGACGGTGTGCCGTTCCGGGTGGGTGGTGTTCAGGAACGTACGAATCGATTGTTGCGGCAGTCGCAGGTCACCGTCGGTGGGGAGCGGGACGATCATGTCCGTGGCGACGGACTGCGCGAAGAGCGGGAGCACGATGTCGTCCCACTGCCAGGGGTGCACGGGGAGATAGAGGTACGTGGCCGGGTCCAGGCCCCGTGCGCGGAGATGCTCGGCGAACAACTGGCGGGTCGGAGCGTCGAGTTCGCGGGAGTAGAGGAAGTCGGCGGTCTCCAGGCCTGCGGCGCCTCGGTAGGTGGCGAGGCCAATGTGCACGGCGAGCCAGGGGAGGCTGGTGTGGTGGCGGGCCTCCGGGGCCCAGCGGGCTGTGTCGGTCGCCGAGAAACCGATGCGGCCCTTGTTGAGGACGATCCAGGGGTGGCCGGTCTGGTGGCCTTCGAGCTCCGCGTAGCCGAGGTCGGCGAGCTGGGGCGCGGTCAGCGCGGAGTGGTCCAGCCGTGCGTCGGCGGCGAGCGTCACGGAGAGTTCGCGGAGGAGGTGGCCGAGGGTGGTTCCGTCGAGTTCGAGGAGGTGCTTGACGCGGAGGAGGAAGGCGAGCGGGTCGGTGAACGGCTCGCGGGCAGCTGAACCGGCGGTTTCGTCGCCCGTTGCGCTCGGGGCGCTCTCCCATTCGATGCTGTCCGGTTCCACCTGCCAACTGCCGTACACGCCACGGCGGGCGTGGAACCGGACCAGTCCGCCATGGGACTCCTCGTTGCCCGGGACGGCGAGGGTATAGGGGTGGCGGTGGCCCGGGGCCGGTGCCGCATCACGGCCGGCGGGCAGCGGCCGGAGGATTTCCTCGTACGCGAATTCGCCGATCAGCTTGGCCAGCAGGCGCGCCCCTGCCCGGTCCCAGTTCTCACGCGTGAGCTCGGGCGGGTCGTACAGCACGAGCGGCTCTGCGGAAATCGGGGCGACGGGCGGCTTCGGCACGGGGACTCCTCGCGAGGGAACCGGATCGGGTCGAGCGGTGTACTAAGAGTGACGAGCTCACAGCACGGTGCGCAGGGCTCGGTCACGGACCATGAGCGCGGCCCGCTTGTCGGGGAGGTCCACCTCGGCGGAGAAGCGGAAGCCTGCGCTCAGGAAGGCGGAGACGGAGGGGGTGTTGCGAATATCTGGTTCTGCGATGACGCGCGCGCACGGCGGGCGATGGTCGAGTACGAGGTCGGCGACGGTTTTGAGCAGTGTGGTCCCGAGCCCTCGTCCGCGGTTGGCGACGCCACCGATGAGGAGGTGGATTCCGGTGTCGTGCGGACGGGCGGGGTAGTGGCGGGCCAGCGGGTCGAGGTCGGCGCGGTAGATCTCCCAGTAGCTCATGGGCCTGCCGTCGAGTACGCCGAGGCAGGGCACGCTGCGTCCGTCGCCGTCGAGTTGGGGGCGCAGGTGCTCCGCGGTGACGGTCTCGGGACCCGCGAGTTCCCAGAAGGCTGCCAC
This sequence comes from Streptomyces sp. NPDC050264, assembly GCF_040655895.1. NCBI lineage: Bacteria > Bacillati > Actinomycetota > Actinomycetes > Kitasatosporales > Streptomycetaceae > Streptomyces > Streptomyces sp. NPDC050264. The sequence continues at coordinate 86,349 of NZ_JBFAKV010000025.1, read as the reverse complement.
GGCGGGGTCGTTCATCCAGCGGCTGATGAGCTTGAGGTCGCGCTCGATGCGGGCGGGCACGAGCTGGAACACGCCTGAGGGAGTGGTGACCGGTCCCCACTCCCCCACGTCGTCCAGCAGGTCGTGCTGGGTCGCACCCGTGAACGCTGGGGTGCTGCGGTGCCCGCTGTCCGTGCCGTCGGCGGACCCCGACCCGTCCTGTTCGACGATGAGCGCGAGCAGTTCGTCGGGGAGGCGCAGGTCCAGGGTGTCCTGGCAGTCGGGGTTCTCCGGAGGGGCGGCCGGTTCGCCCTGATCGGCGACGGGGGTGGTGTCGGCGTCGGTGCTCGCGTCGGTGCTCGCATCTGTGGGTGGCACGGCGCTCCTCTCGGGCAGTTGCGCGGGGCGCGGTCCTCGGGTTGTCGGGGTCCTCAGATATGGAAGGGGTTGGTGATGGTGACGTAGACGGATTGGGTGTCGACGGGGCCGACGAGTTCGTCGAGGCCGTGCAGCCGCGTGAGCAGATTCGCCTTGCAGCGCAGCGTGGGCGATTGCAGCAGGCGGTCCGGCAGTGGGCTGCGCAGTCGCTGCGGGCCGGTCGCGGCCCCGCTGAGGAAGCGACGGCACGCCGCGAGCAACAGCCTTTCGTCGGCGAGCTGTTGGGAGCCGAAGGCGCCGATGAGGCCGAGGATGTTGTTGATGGCGAGGTAGTAGGCGAACCTCTCGTCGGTGACCTCGTCGGATACGAAGGTGTCGCTGAGCGCGCCGATGCCGGGCAGCCTCTTGTCGAGTTCGGCGCGGCGGGATTCTCGGAAGTAGTAGCCCTGGTTGTCGCGGTAGCGGCCGCCGGTCGGCCATCCGTCGGCGTCCAGAAGCAGGAGGGTGTTCTGCTGGTGCGCTTCAAGGGCGATGCCGGCTTCGCTGTCGAGCCAGAGCACGGGGCGCACCACGTGCTCGAGGTAGCGCAGGAACCACTCGGTGGCCACGGCTCCGCTGGGGCGTCCGGTGCGGGCCGCGAGGCGGGTCACGGTGTCCGCCAGCCGTGAGCCCATCGGGGCGTGGTCCAAGCGGCCCGCCGGGTCGTGCGAGGGCCGGGGCGAGACGAAGCCGGCGAGGCAGGAGGCGTCGTCGCCGGTACGGAAGGGGTTGTTGCGGATCATGACGTCGAGGCCGGGGACGGGCTCGCCGGCCAGGTCGTCGACCGCGAGCCAGGCCGGGTCGCGGACGATGTCGAAGCCCGGGTGGGCGGCGTGCCACTGCCCGGCGAGGCCGTTGCGCAGCAGCCGGTGGACCTCGACGCCCCGGTGGAGTTCTTTGCGGAGGTTCTCGCGGCGGGAGTTGGTGATCCGCAGGCCCAGGGAGAGCTTCAGCATCGCGGGCGCGCCGGGTCGGTACAGGGTGCGGACGGAGGAGGTGGGGAACCAGGGTTCGCCCTGCGGGCCGAGGTCGCGGAGGAGGCCCGCGTCGAGGAGGGCCGCGGCGCTCGGGCGGTGCTGGAGTTCGCGGATCTGCCAGGGGTGCAGCGGCAGGGCGGCGAAGCCATCGGGCAACGGGAGTTCGGAACCGGCGAGTTGAGAAGTGAGGTGAGAGGCGGAGACAGTGCGGCCGCGCTCGGTCCAGGCCGAGTCATGGGCGAGGACCTCGGGGGCGACGCCGATCCAGTGCAGCGGGAAGGAACCGCGCAATTCCGGTGAATAGAGGCGGGATTCGGCCTCGGAGAGTCCCTCGCGGCTCTTGGGCGTCGGGTGCAGCGGGTGGCCGAGGAGCAGGGACTGTTCCCCGGCAAGGAAGCGGTCGGAATCGTCGGTGCGACGGCGGCGTCGGTCGGCGATGAACTCGGCGGTGCGTCGTACGGAGTCGGCGACGCGGACGACCAGGTCGCCGCTGTCACCGGAGGGGACGACGGCGCCGGTGGTGACCGACACAGTGACGGAGACCGACGGGCGGTGCTCGTCGGTGGCGGCACCCGTATCGGTGCTCGTGCCCGTTCCGGTGCTCGTGCTTGTACCGATGACCGTGCCTGAGCTGGTGACCGTGGCCGTGTGGGTGGCGGCCACTGTCCCCGTGGCTGTGGCGACGCCGGTGGCTGCCACCGTCCCCGGTGCTGTGGCGGTGTCGGTGTGTCGGTCGGTCGGCAGTGAGGGGACGGTGTCCGCGTTCGGCGTCGGCTGACCTCCGCCGGCGTCGGCACCGGTGTGGGGGCCGTCGGGGCCGGGCGACGTCGTGTCGGCCGGGGTCGATTCGCGGCTGAGGAGGGCGGCGAGGGTGACCGCGTCGACGCAGGGGGCGCCCTGGGGGCCGTCCTCCACGTAAGGCAGGCCGAAGCGGTGCCAGCCGGCGAGTGACCAGTAGTGGACGGGGACGAGAAGGGCGGTGCCGCTCGCAGGCAGGGTGATGCGGAGGGCGCCGACGGAGGGAGGAGCGATGTTGTTCTCGCGTACCCAGCAGCGCAGCAAGTTCTCGGCTGCCGCGATCTGGGCGGCGGTTGCGGGATCGGGGTGTTCGAGGAGGTCGACCGTGGAGGTGTGCGGATGCCCGGCCTCTTGGACGCCGTTTTTCTGCCGGGGGACCGTGTCGTGCTCCGGCTCGGGCGGGGACTGCGTGTCGCAGGCTCCACCGGCAGGGGGGCGGGGACGGCCGTCGGATGCGGGAGTGGCGTTCAAGAGTGCTTCCTTGCGTGGGGTGGTGGGCTCCGTGAGGCGGTGGTCCGGCTGGTCCGGTTTCCGCGGCTGTCGCTGGGGCAAGGCGTGCCGTCGTCTGGTGGTGCGGCTGGGGGGTGTCGTCCGGATCACGCCGGGCTCGCGGGATCCGGCACCGCATCTCGCGGCGCTGTCGTCGGTCGCCGAGGCCCCCAGGCTCTCGGCTTTGCTCGAGCACGGGGGCCCATCGCGTCGACCCCCACCTCCGCTCTGCCATACACAGTGCCAGGCCCCGCTCCTTGATCAGGCCTCATCCGAACGACACCCCCTAGCCGCGGTGAGTTCGGGCCACGGCCGCGAGGGCGTCCGCGAGCCGGTCGATGACGGCCGCGGCCTGTTCGTCGGTGATGGTGAGGGGAGGCAGGAGGCGTACGACGCTGGAGTGGCGGCCGCCGAGCTCGACAATCAGCCCTCGGTCCAGGCAGGCGTCGCGGACGGCTGCGGCCAGCTCGGGGGCGGCGGGCAGCGGCGCGGCCGTCGGTCCGCCGAGCAGAGGATCGGCCGAGAAGTCGGTGGCGCCGCCGGTGGGGTCCGGACCGCTGGACGCCTGGGTGGAGCCTTCCGGGTCGACGAGCTCCACTCCGATCATCAGGCCCCGGCCCCGTACGTCGCCGATGCACGGGTGTTCCTTGGCCAGCGACTGGAGTTGGCCGATCATGCGGGCTCCGAGTTCACCCGCGCGTTGGGCGAGGCCGTTCTCGCGCACGTGGGCCAGGGTCGCCGTGCCCGCCGCCATCGCGAGCTGGTTGCCTCGGAAGGTGCCCGCGTGCGCGCCGGGGCCCCAGACGTCGAGGTCGTCGCGGTAGACGATCACAGCGAGCGGGAGGCTGCCGCCGATCGCCTTGGACAGCACCATCACGTCCGGGACCACACCACTGTGCTCCACGGCCCAGAAGGCGCCGGTCCTGCCGACGCCGGTCTGGACCTCGTCGGCGATCAGCGGGATCGAGCGGGACTCGGTGATCGCCCGCATGCGGCGCAGCCAGGTGTCGGGGGCGGGGATGACGCCGCCCTCGCCCTGTACCGGTTCGAGGATCATGCCCGCCGGGCGGGGCACTCCAGATTTGGTGTCGTCGAGGAGCGACTCGGTCCAGCGGGCGCCGAGTTCGGCTCCGCGCGGGCCGCCGATTCCGAAGGGGCAGCGGTAGTCCTGTGGGTAGGGCAGGCGTGCGACCCGGACGTCCTGCGCCCCGCTCGACGCTTCGAGGGCGCCGGCGGTCATCCCGTGATATGCGCCGGTGAAGGCGAGGAGGCCCGGGCGGCCGGTGGCGGTGCGGACCAGTTTCAGGGCGGCCTCGACCGCGTCGGTCCCGGCCGGCCCGCAGAACTGGATGCGGGCCCGGTCGGCGAGGGCCCGTGGCAGCGTGCGGAACAGCTCTGTGGTGAAGGCGTCCTTGACGGGTGTGGCCAGGTCGAGGACGTGCAACGGGGCTCCGGAGTCGAGCACCTTGCGGATGGCCTCGAGCACCACGGGATGGTTGTGACCGAGGGCGAGCGTGCCCGCACCGGAGAGGCAGTCGAGATAGCGGCGGCCGTCGGCGCCCTCGATGGTGAGGCCGCGGGCCCTCACCGGCACGATCGGCAGGGCGCGCGCGTAGGTGCGCGCCGCCGACTCCCGCGCGGACTGGCGGCGCAGGATCCCTTCGTGCACGGCACTTTCGCGTGCTGCTGTCCCGCGCGCCATCCCGTCGTACGGGGCGGGCACCGTCACGGGCTCAGGGTCGGTCACGGCTGCTGGTCCTCCCGCTGGAGATTCGGTCGACTGGTCGGGTCGACTCACCGGTGGGCGGGGCGAGTTGGCACGCACCTCACCGAAGCACCGCCCTGGCAGCACGCCAGGACGGTTCGAGGACTGAGCGCCGACTGCGGATCCCCCGTATGCCCTAACGACGAGCGGGCGGGAGGAACACGGGTGGCTCGGAGACTCGTGACGAGACCTGCGCCACAGATCATCTCGGGCCAACCACTCGCGCCGCTCGTGCTGCGCAAGCCACTCGCGCTGCTCACGCCACTCAGGCCGCGCCTGCCGCTCGGATCGCGGAGTGAACGCCGGTTGCGGATCCCGCGTACGTACCGACGACGAACCCATGACGACGTACCGATGACATACCGACGACGAGGGCCGGAGGGGCGCGGTTCGCCGTGCGTCAGACCGTCGTGGCCGGGAGATCGGGGTGGTGGCCTTCGCGCGGAGGGCCGGGCGGCAGCGTCATGATCCCTCCGTGACGGAACCGTTGCTGTTCCGTCGGTCGTCCCCGACGGCACCGGCATAGTGTGGGGTGCCGTTCGGGGAGGGCGCCGCACAGCCCGTCCACAGCCCTGTTCGGCAGTGCAATGATCTCGAAGCCCAGGGGGATTCACACCATGCGACCCATACGCCCGCTGTTCTCCGCTCGCCGCGCCAGGAGCGTGCGCGGCAGAACGTCCCCCGTGGCGGCGGCCGTTGCGCTAGGCGCGGTGCTCGCTCTGACCGCCACCGCGTGCGGTCCGGGTGACGACGACGCGAGTGACAAGGCGTCGTCCACCGCGACCGCGGGCGGCAACGGCACCCTTCAGATCCCGGACAACATCAAGGAGAAGCTGAAGGAACACGGGATCGATCCGGACAAGTGGAAGAACGGCGAGTGGAAGAACTGGGACCGGGACAAGTGGCTGCGTGAGGCGAAGGACTTCGTCAACCCGATCATCGACGGTCTGTGGGACTCGGACCGGATGCGCGACGCCGACAAGCACCCCGGGGGCGAGGTCGACGACAACGACATCTCCGGTGACCAGGGTGTGACGGACCCGACGCCGCAGCCGGTGCAGGCCGCTGCCGTCGCTTCTCCGTACCACGGCAGCGCACCGTACGCGGGCAAGCTGTTCTTCGACGGCCCCGAGGGGTCGATGGTGTGCTCGGCCACCGTGGTCTCCGACCCCGCCCACCCCGGCAAGTCCGACATGATCTGGACGGCCGGCCACTGCGTGCACGCGGGCAAGAAGGGCGGCTGGTACCGCAACATCGCGTTCGTGCCCTCGTACAACAATGACGGCAAGAGCGCCGAGGAGTTGCAGGGGGCGCCCAAGGAGGAAGTCGCTCCGTTCGGTGTGTGGTGGGGCGACTGGGCGCAGACGTCCGACCAGTGGATCGAGCAGGGCGGTCCGACCGGCGGTGCGGGTGCGCCGTACGACTTCGCCGTCATCCATGTGACGCCGGAGAAGGGCAGCGGGGCCAAGTCCCTTGAGGAGACGGTCGGTTCGTCGCTGCCGGTGAACTTCAACGCGCCCGCGGTACCGCAGATCTCTCAGCTGACGGCGAAGGGGTACCCGGCGGCGCCGCCGTTCGACGGGCAGAAGCTGTTCCAGTGTGCGGACAAGCCGGGGCGCCTGTCGCTGAACTCGACGGACCCGACGATGTACCGGATCGGCTGCACGATGACCGGGGGTTCGTCCGGCGGTGGCTGGGTCGGGCAGGGTTCCGACGGTCGGCCCGCGCTGGTGTCGAACACCTCGATCGGCCCGGTGACGGCGGGTTGGCTCGCCGGTCCGCGGCTGGGCAAGGAAGCCAAGGGGATCTACAACGCCGTGAGCGAGAAGTTCGCCCAGTAGTCACAGCGAGCAGCCCTTTCCCTCAGGCGATGGCCCGGTCCATGCGGGGCGCCGGACACGCGGGACAGACGTGGGGACAGCGGTCCCGTCCACCCGGACGGGCGTTGTCGACCAGGACCGCGGCGGTGGGGTGACCGAACCTTCACCACCCCACCCCTGTTCGTCCGCAACTCCACAGGCATAGTGGGGTGCTGCGTCGAAGCGGGGGCGTGCGGACGCCCGTCCCGCGAATGACACGCTCATGACAGACGCTCCAGACCGACAGCGCCGACGCCGTGGCCACCACGCCACAGGCGTGCCGCGCACCGTTTTTCTCCGGGGGTAACAGCACCATGCGTTCCATACGACCATCCGCCGTCGTCCGCGGCCGGGGCCGCGGCCAGGGGCGGCGCTCCGTCCTCGCCGCGACCGGGCTCGCCGCCGCCCTGGCGCTCACCGCCACCGCTTGCGATGACGGCAAGGACAGCGAGTCCGCGGCGGGGGGCAAGCCGGCCGCCGCCTCGTCGCAGGGGTCCGACGGCGCCGAGCTGCCGGGCGACGTCGCCGACCGGCTGAAGAAGCACGGCATCGACCCCGACAAGTGGAAGAACGGGGCCTGGAAGAACTGGGACAAGGACGACTGGCTGCGCGAGTCCAAGGACTTCGTCAACCCGGTCATCGACGGCCTGTGGAAGCCCGAGCGGATGAAGTCCGCCAAGGACCCGGACAAGACGATCGCGGCGAAGGACTACGCGGACGACCAGGGCGTCTCCGACCCGGAGCCCGAGCCCGTCCGGGCGCAGGCCGAGAAGACGCCGTACCACGAGAACGCGGCGCCGGTCGGCAAGGTCTTCTTCGACTCCCCCGAGGGTTCGATGGTCTGCTCCGGCACCGTCGTGAAGGACCCGCGCAACCCGGGCCGGTCGAACCTGGTGTGGACCGCGGGCCACTGTGTGCACGCGGGTGGGGCGGGCGGCTGGTACCGCAACATCGCGTTCGTGCCGTCGTACAACGACCAGGGCAAGTCGGCGGACGCGCTGCGCAATGCGACGCAGACGGAGATCGCTCCGTACGGCACCTACTGGGCCGACTGGGCTTCCACCTCGAACGAATGGATGAGCCAGGGCGCCGAGTCGGGCGGTGCGGGCGCGCCGTACGACTTCGCGGTGCTGCACGTGAAGCCGGAGCAGGGCACCAAGTCCCTTGAGGAGACGGTCGGGAACGCCCTGGACGTGGACTTCTCGGTGCCGTCCGTTCAGTCGGTCGGCTCGATGGGTGCGTGGGGCTACCCGGCCGCTCCGCCGTTCGACGGTCTGCTCATGAACAAGTGTCTCGACCGGCCGGGGCGGCTCTCGCTCAGCCCTGAGCAGCCGACGATGTACCGCATCGGCTGCACGATGACGGGCGGTTCGTCGGGCGGTGGCTGGTTCCGCGTCCGTGACGGCAAGACCGTCCTGGTGTCGAACACGTCGATCGGCCCGGCCGGCAACACCTGGCTCGCCGGACCGCAGTTGGGCCGGGAGGCCCAGCAGGTCTTCGACACGATGAGCGAGAAGTACGGCAGCCGATAAGGCAGTTGTCGGCAGGCGTTACGTGAAGACCCGGCCGGGTGGACCCGGCCGGGGCTCGTTCATGCAGGGCGGATCAACTCGCGGCCGCCGTGGGAACGTACGGCGCGAGGTTCGCGGCGAGTTCCTCGTGGACGCGCGCCTTGAGGAGCGTGCCCTCCGCGGTGTGCTCCTCGGAGATCACCTCGCCCTCGGTGTGCGCCCGCGCGACCAGCTGGCCGTGCGTGTACGGCACGAGGGCCTCGATCTCGACCTCGGGCCGCGGCAGTTCGGCGTCGATGAGCGCGAGCAGCTCCTCGATGCCCGCACCCGTACGGGCCGAGACGGCGATCGAATGCTTCTCCTGGCGCATCAGCCGCTGGAGCACCAGCGGGTCTGCCGCGTCCGCCTTGTTGATCACCACGATCTCGCGGACCTTGGTGGCCCCGACATCACGGATGACCTCGCGTACGGCAGCGAGCTGCTCCTCGGGCACCGGGTGCGAACCGTCGACCACGTGCAGGATCAGGTCGGAGTCGCCGACCTCCTCCATCGTGGAGCGGAACGCCTCGACGAGGTGGTGCGGCAGGTGCCGGACGAAACCGACCGTGTCGGCCAGCGTGTACAGCCGACCGCTCGGGGTCTCGGCCCGGCGCACGGTCGGGTCCAGGGTGGCGAACAGCGCGTTCTCCACCAGGACGCCCGCGCCCGTGAGGCGATTGAGCAGGGACGACTTGCCCGCGTTCGTGTAGCCGGCGATGGCGACCGAGGGCACCTTGTTGCGTCGGCGCTCCTGACGCTTGATCTCGCGGCCCGTCTTCATCTCCGCGATCTCACGGCGCATCTTCGCCATCTTCTCGCGGATCCGTCGCCGGTCCGTCTCGATCTTGGTCTCACCGGGACCACGGGTGGCCATGCCACCGCCGGAGCCGGAGGAGCCGCCGCCACCCATCTGCCGGGAGAGCGACTGACCCCAGCCGCGCAGCCGCGGCAGCATGTACTGCATCTGCGCGAGCGCGACCTGCGCCTTGCCCTCTCGGGACTTGGCGTGCTGGGCGAAGATGTCGAGGATCAGGGCGGTCCGGTCGACCACCTTGACCTTCACGACGTCTTCGAGGTGGATGAGCTGGCCGGGGCTCAGCTCACCGTCGCACACGACCGTGTCGGCTCCGGTCTCCAGGACGATGTCCCGCAGCTCCTGGGCCTTGCCCGAGCCGATGTACGTCGCCGCGTCGGGCTTGTCCCGGCGCTGGATGACGCCGTCGAGCACCAGGGCGCCCGCGGTCTCGGCGAGGGCGGCCAGCTCCGCGAGGGAGTTGTCCGCGTCGTCGCTCGTGCCCGACGTCCAGACGCCGACGAGGACCACGCGCTCCAGGCGGAGCTGTCGGTACTCGACCTCGGTGACGTCTTCCAGTTCGGTGGAGAGGCCTGCCACGCGGCGCAGGGCCGCGCGCTCCGAGCGGTCGAACTGTTCGCCGTCCCGCGCTGTGTCGATCTCGTGGCTCCAGGCGACGTCCTCCTCCATCAGGGCATCGGCCCGAAGACCTTCGGTGGGGTTCTGCGCGAGGCTCTGCGCATCCTGGGAAGGGGAAGAGGAGGAGGTCATTGGATCCTTACGTCGCTGGGATTCGGTAAATGTGACGGACGCCTCGCCCGTCCTCTCTGACAACGCACGACCCGGCCCGGGGATTCCCGGAAGGGCCGATCAGAGCCGGTCGGAGTCGTTCGGACCCGATCAGTGTTCGATCGTGATGGCCGCCCGCGCCGTCGACCTGAAGAGGATCGCACGGTACGGGCCGTCTCGTCACTCGGGTTATTTCCCGAGGTGACGGGGCCGAAGCCTCGCCGCGCACCCTACTTCTGCGCCGACTGGGACTTCCGCACGGGCTGGGACTTCTGGACCGGCTCGACCTTCCAGTCCGGGTGTCCGGGCATGGGCGGCGTCTTCTCCCCGTACAGCCAGGCCTGGAAGAAGCCGGTCAGGTCACGTCCGCTGATCTGCGAGGCGAGGGTGACGAAGTCGTCGGTCGTGGCGGTGGAGTCACGGTGCGTGCTCACCCACGCCCGTTCCAGCTGCCCGAAGGCGTCCTTGCCGATCTCCTGGCGCAGCGCGTACAGGACGAGGGCGCTGCCGTCGTAGACGACCGGCCGGAAGATGCTGATCTTCTCGCCGTGTGTCGGCCCCTTGGGCGCGGCGGGCGGGCCGCCGGCCGCGCGCCAGCGATCCGAGGCGCTGTAGGCGTTGCGCATCCGCTTCTCGATGGGCGCGTGGGCCTTCTCCTCGGTGTAGAGGGCCTCGTACCAGGTGGCATGGCCCTCGTTGAGCCAGAGGTCGGACCAGGTGCGGGGGCTGACGCTGTCGCCGAACCACTGGTGCGCGAGTTCATGGACCATGATCGATTCGACGTACCACTTCGGGTACTCGGGCCGCGTGAAGACCTCCCGCTCGAAGAGGGAGAGCGTCTGCGTCTCGAGCTCGAAGCCGGTGCTCGCCTCGGCGATGAGCAGGCCGTAGTTCTCGAAGGGGTAGCGGCCGACCTTGCTCTCCATCCAGGCGATCTGGCCGGGCGTCTTGGCGAGCCAGGGCCGTAGGACCTTGGTGTCCTTGGCGGGAACGACATCGCGCATCGGGAGCCCGTGGGGCCCCTTCTGGTGCAGGACGGCCGAGCGGCCGATGGAGACCTGGGCCAGTTCGGTGGCCATGGGGTGGGCGGTGCGGTAGACCCAGCTGGTGGTGGCCCCGGCGCGCTTCGTCGTCACGGGGAGTCCGTTGGCGACCGCCTGCAGACCCTTGGGGGCGGTGACGCGGAACGTGAAGTAGGCCTTGTCCGCGGGGTGGTCGTTGCACGGGAACACCCGGTGCGCGGCGTCCGCCTGGTTCGCCATGGCGAGCCCGTCCTTGGTGCGGACCCAGCCGGTCTCCTCCTTGCCGGGGGCGGGGTCGCTGGTGTGGCGCACGGTGATGCGCAGCGGCTGCCCCGGCTCCACGGCGCGGTCGGGCGTGACGATCAGGTCCTCGTCGCTGGTCGCGAAGTGGGCGGGGCTCCCGTTGACCTCCACCGAGCGCACCGTTCCGTGCGAGAAGTCGAGGTTGATCCGGTCGAGCGGGGCGGTCGCCCGGGCGTCGATGCTGGTGACCGCGGAGAGCGGCTTGCTGTTGTCACCGCCGTAGGTGAAGGCGATGTCGTACGACCGTACGTCGTACCCGGGGTTGCCGAGGTGCGGGAAGAGGCGGTCGCCGATGCCGAGCGGTGTGGCCGACTGCGGCGCGGCCGCCGCGAGGAGGACGACGGAGGCACCTGCGGCGAGCAGCGCGGCGGTGCGGGGCGTTCGGGAGCTGAGCAGCATGAACTACCGCTATCAGCGCGCCGCCCCACGGTGGGGGCGGTACACGCCGCACCCACCCGAACGAGGCCCTCTTGCGCGTCAGAGGGCTCCGGTCGCCGCGTGCTGGGCACGCCCGACGTCGTACACCCCCGGCACGTTCCGCATCGCCCGCATGAGCCCGGGGAGGTGGGCGGCGTCCGGGAGTTGCAGTGTGTACGTGTGCCGGACGCCGCCCTGGGCGGGCGGTTCGACGGTCGCCGAGATGATGGCGACGCCCTCAAGCGCTATGGCTTCCGTGAGGTCGGCCAGCAGATGCGGGCGGCTGAACGACTCGGCGACAAGTGTCACCCGGTACTCGGCGGTCTCCGCGTCGGCCCAGCGCACACCGACCTCCGTGCGCCCGGCGCTCCTCATGTGTGCCACGCCGGAACACGCGGCGCGGTGCACGGTGACCGCGCCGCCGCGTACGGCGAAGGCGGTGATCTCGTCGGGCGGTACGGGCGTGCAGCAGCCGGCCAGGCGTACGGTCGCGCCCGGCTGGTCGACCACGGCGTTCGCCGCGGCGGGCCGGGCGGAGGGCCCGCTGTAGGGCGCGCGGGGCGCTGCCTCGGTGGCCCGCGGGCCTTCGGGGTGGGCGGTCAGCCAGCGCCGGATGGCGATGCGCGCGGCGGGTGTACGGGCGTGGTCGAGCCAGTCGCGGGACGGCTCGGAGGCGGCGGCTCCCTCCATCCGGTCCATCAGGAGCTGCACCGTGTCGCCGTCGCTGAGGACGGTGCCGAGCGTCGCCAGGCGGCCGTTCACGCGCGCGCCGATGCAGGCGTGGGCGTCCTCGCCGTACTGGGCGTACGCGGCGTCGACACAGCTGGCGCCCGCGGGCAGGCCGATGGTGCCTCCGTCCGGCCTGAAGACGGTGATCTCGCGGTCCTGTGCGAGGTCCTCGCGCAGGGTCGACCAGAAGATGTCGGCGTCGGGCGCGGACTGCTGCCAGTCGAGGAGGCGGGAGAGCCAGCCGGGGCGGGTGGGGTCGGCGCGCTCGCCGACGGTGTCCAGCTGATCTTCGCCGGACGGCGTGTAGGGATTGCCGAGGGCGACGACGCCCGCCTCCGCCACCTTGTGCATCTGGTGGGTCCGGATGAGGACTTCGGCGACCTCGCCGTCGCCGCGGGCGACGGCGGTGTGGAGCGACTGGTACAGGTTGAACTTCGGTACGGCGATGAAGTCCTTGAACTCCGAGACCACCGGGGTGAAACAGGTGTGCAGCTCGCCGAGGACGCCGTAACAGTCCGCGTCCTCGGAGACGAGGACGAGGAGGCGCCCGAAGTCGGCGCCGCGCAGCTCACCGCGCTTGCGGCGGACCCGGTGCACCGAAACGAAGTGCCGGGGCCGGATGAGGACCTCGGCGCTCAGGCCGGCCTCGCGCAGTACTCCGCGCACCTCTTCGGCGATCGCGGCGAGCGGGTCGTCCTCACGCGCCGCGTTGACCGCCATCAGGGCGTGCGTCTCCGCGTACTCCTCGGGGTGGAGGATCGCGAAGACGAGGTCTTCCAGTTCGGTCTTCAGGGCCTGGACGCCGAGGCGCTCTGCGAGCGGGATGAGGACGTCGCGGGTGACCTTCGCGATCCGTTCCTGTTTCTCCTGGCGCATGACGCCGAGGGTGCGCATGTTGTGCAGGCGGTCGGCGAGCTTGATCGACATGACGCGCACGTCGTTGCCCGTGGCGACGAGCATTTTGCGGAAGGTCTCGGGCTCGGCTGCCGCGCCGTAGTCGACCTTCTCCAGCTTGGTGACGCCGTCGACGAGGTAGGCGACCTCCTCGCCGAACTCCGTGCGCACCTGGTCGAGCGTCACGTCCGTGTCCTCGACGGTGTCGTGCAGCAGGGAGGCGGTCAGCGTCGTGGTCTCCGCGCCCAGTTCGGCCAGGATCAGCGTCACCGCGAGCGGGTGCGTGATGTAGGGCTCGCCGCTCTTGCGCATCTGACCGCGGTGCGAGGACTCGGCCAGCACATAGGCGCGGCGCAGCGGGTCGAGCTCGGCGTCCTGATAGTGCGCCCGGTGCGCCTCGGCCACGTGGCCGATGGCGTCGGGGAGCCGGCCGCGGGGGGTGGGGCCCAGGAGCGCGGCGCGGCCCAATCGTCGCAGGTCGATCCGGGGGCGGCCACGCCTGCGGTGTACTCCGGGCATGATCGGCCCTGGACTGGCGGGGTTGGTCGCCTCCGCACTCATGAGCACCTCCGGCTGTCTCGACCGGTGGCGGGCTGGCGGGGGCACCCGTCCGGACCGGTGCTTGATGCTACCGAGCCCATCACGTGGCGCAGTCCAGCTCTCGCCCAGCGTGAAACGGATCACCCATTCGAGCGACAGTTCACGAGTTTACTGTTTCGATTGCCGCGAACCAGTCCGCGTCGATCACACCCTCGGCCACGATCTCGGCGGGCCCGGTCATCTCGATCTCGCCGTCGGGTCGCTCGGTGATCGTCAGTCTGCCACCGGGCAGGTCGATCTCGTACGTCACGGGGGCCCCGGTCAGGGCCGGGTCGAGGCCGTCTCTGCGGGCCGCGGCGACGGCCACCGCGCAGGCGCCGGTGCCGCAGGAGCGGGTCTCGCCGGAGCCGCGCTCGTGCACGCGCATGGCGACGTGCCGGGGTCCGCGGTCGACGACGAACTCGACGTTCACGCCCTGCGGGTACGCGTTCACCGGCGCGAAGGGGGGCGGGTCGTAGAGGGTGCCCGCGTGGGCCAGGTCGTCCACGAAGGCGACGGCGTGCGGATTGCCCATGTTCACGTTCGTCGCCGGCCAGGTGCGGTCGTCGACGGACACGGTGACGTCGCCCGCGGGGAGCGCCGCCTTGCCCATACCGACCGTGATCAGGCCTTCCTTGTCGATGTGGACCTGCTTGACGCCGCCTCGCGTGGCCACGGCGACGTCTCCCCCGCCCACGTGTCCGGCGTGCTGGAGATAGCGGGCGAAGACCCGCACTCCGTTGCCGCACATCTCGGCGATCGAGCCGTCCCCGTTGCGGTAGTCCATGAACCACTCGGCCTCGGCCGCCATGGAACGCGCCTCGGGGTGGGCGGCGGAGCGCACGACGTGCAGGACGCCGTCGCCGCCGATCCCGGCGCGACGGTCGCACAGCGCGGCCACCGCGGCCGGAGACAGCACGACGGCGTTCTCCGGGTCCGGGATGATCACAAAGTCGTTCTGCGTCCCGTGGCCCTTGAGGAAGGTGGTCATTCACCGATCGTACGAGATGAGCCCGACGCCGGTACGAGATGGGTCCGGCGCCTCTGTGCGAGACGGGTTCAGCACGGGAGTCAGCGGAGTCGCGCCACGCGCCAGACGGCCAGGATCGCGACCGCCGCCACCACGACCACATACGCGCCCACGACACGCCAGTCCGGCCATCTGCCCGAACCGCGCGGCGGGAAGCCCGGCAGCGTGTAGCCCACCCGGCGGGCCGCCATCATGCCCCAGCCTGCCGCGCACGAGCTGATCAGCAGCCCCAGCATCGCCACGACCGCGCCGCCGTCGCCGAACTCGAAGAACAGCGGGAACGCGAACATCAGCGAGCCGATGGCCGCCAGCATCACGATGGGGGCGAGCTGCCAGATGCGGAGCCTGCGCTGCGGGCGCAGCTCGATCTCGACCTCCGCCGCCTCGTCCTGCGCGGTGATCTCGTCGACGGTCGGCCCGTCGGCGGTCACGCCGTCCGGGATCGCGTCTGGTCCGTCGGGGCTCAACTGTTCCCCGCCCGGTGCGGTGTCACGAGGGCCGGCCTCCATCGCCACGCGCCCTCCCATTTCGGACTCCACTGGTCGATCGATGGTCGATGATGGCACGGCCGAAGAGGCCGGGATGACGGCCGGAGCTTCCCGATGCCATCACGTGATCAGGCTGTGACCGGTCGTTCGACCAACGCCATTGCCCGGCCCTGGAGTTCCCCTCGTTCGGCGACGGCCCCACTGAGCCAGTGCACCCGTGGGTCGCGCCGGAACCACGAGTCCTGACGGCGCGCGAAGCGCTTGGTGGCGCGGGTCGTCTCCGCGCGCGCCTCCTCCTCGGTGCACTCCCCCGCCAGGGCCGCGAGGACCTGCTGGTAGCCGAGCGCGCGCGACGCCGTCCGCCCCTCGCTCAGTCCACGGGACTCCAGGGCGCGCACCTCGTCGACCAGACCCGCCTCCCACATACGGTCCACGCGCGTGGCGATGCGCTGATCGAGTTCGGGGCGCTCGACGTCGACACCGATCTGGACGGTGTCGTAGAAGGAATCGTGTCCGGGGAGGTTGGCCGTGAACGGTTTTCCGGTGATCTCGATGACTTCGAGCGCGCGCACGATGCGCCGGCCGTTGCTCGGCAGGATCGCGGCGGCGGCCTCCGGGTCCGACGCGGCGAGGCGGGCGTGCAGGGCGCCGGAGCCGCGCAGCGTCAGCTCCTCCTCCAGGCGGGCCCGGACCTCGGGGTCGGTGCCGGGGAACTCCATCTTGTCGACGGCGCCGCGTACGTAGAGCCCGGATCCGCCGACGAGGACGGGCCAGCGGCCCTCGGCGAGGAGGCGGTCGATCTCCGCGCGGGCGAGCCTCTGGTACTCGGCGACGCTCGCGGTCACCGTGACGTCCCAGATGTCGAGCAGGTGGTGCGGAATTCCCGCGCGCTCCTCCGGCGTCAGCTTGGCGGTGCCGATGTCCATCCCTCGGTAGAGCTGCATGGAGTCGGCGTTGACGACTTCGCCGCCGAGTTCCTTGGCGAGGAAGACACCGAGATCTGACTTTCCGGCCGCGGTCGGACCGACGACGGCGATGACCCGCGGGGCGGGAGCTGCGCTACTCACCGCCCCAGTCTCGCAAACCCGGGGGCCGCTTCTCGAACGAGCTACGTGACGCCACCGCCCTGGAGTCGTTGCCTGTTGCGAGGTTCCAGCCGCTGGTTTTGAGGACCGGTGACCCGGGCGACGCAATGGGACGCACCGGGAAGGGCGGGATTTCGCCCACACGAGTACCGTATGGAGTTGAAATGGGCGTTTTTTCCATGTTTCGCCGTAAGGCCAAGGACAGCGACGCGGCGTCGACCGCCGAGGCGCAGGCCGTCACGCTCACGGCTGATCCGGCGTCGGAGGACGTAGCGGGCACGGACGGGGCCGAGTCCCCGGCCGAGGCCGCAGAGGCCTCCACGACGGACGAGAAGGCCGTGGACCAGGCCGAGGAGACGGAGGCCGTCGCGACGGCCGAGGCCGCCGCGACGGAGAACGTGGAGATTCCGAAGCAGCAGTCCGCGAAGGAGGCCGCCGACAACGAGGCGGCCGACGAGGGCGCCCGTAAGTAGTCAGCGGTTCTTTAGCAATCCGCAGCAATCCGCCGCTTCAGTAGGCGGCAGTTTTCGCGAGGGAAGGTGGATCCATGGGCTTCCTGGACAACTTGAAAGCCAAGCTCAGCCCTGCCAAGGACAAGGTCTCCGGGCTCGCGCAGCAACACGGGGACAAGATCGACCAAGGTCTGGACAAGGCCGCGAAGGCGGTCGACGACAAGACCAAGGGCAAGTACAGCGACAAGATCCAGCAGGGCACGAGCAAGGCGAAGGACACTCTGGACCGCCTCTCCGGGCCGGGCGGCAAGGATGGCGGCACGCCGCCGACGCCGCCCCCGGCGTCCTGACGCCGATCCCTCCGCACCTGGCGGACGGCCGCGAAGCCCGAGGGCTTCGCGGCCGTCGCCGTGTTCCGGGCCGGGCTACGTCCAGGAGGCCACGAAGTAGCCCACTCCGTAGGGCGCGTCCTCGTACAGGAGACGGCCCGTGCCGTGGTCGCCGTGGTCCTGGCTCCAGGCTCCGGAGAGGAGCTGCCAGGGGGCGCGGCCGGAGATCTTCAGTTCGCCGGCGAGACCGGCGTCCAGCTGGGCCAGGTAGCCGTCCCGGTCGAGGGTGCGCAGCGCCTCGGCGATCCGCGCGTCCACCGCCTCGGCGCGCTCGTCCAGGTAGCCGGGGGCCTTCACCGTGCGGCAGGCGGTGCCGTCGCCCATGACCAGGAAGCCCACGCGCTCCGCGCCCGTGCGCCCCTCCGCGAGGCGCCACGCGCCGTCCAGGCCGGCGAAGGCGGAGGCGCCGCCCGTCACCTCGTAGCCGCGGGTTTCGCCCGTCCATCCCGCGCGCGCGAGCAGCCACGCGCCTACGGAGAGGGACGGCGGGAGCGTGATCCCGGCCGCCTCCGCGGACTCGTCCGGCACTCCGAGGCGCACGTCGAGGTCGACGCCGAAGGAGCGGAACGAGCCCCGGGCGCCCGAGGTGTGGACGCCCTGGTCCGGGCCCTCTCCGATCACCCACAGCAGATCCGGTGCGGCGGCGAGGACCGCGCCGATCGCCTCGTCGCAGGCCGCGCGCGCGGCGTCCAGCTCGGGGGCCGCGCCGGCGGCGACCTCGGGCACGAGCAGCGGCGGGCAGGGGCAGACGGCGGCGGCGACAAGCATGATCGTCAGCCTACTTGTCGCCTGCCCCCGTGCGGCAGTCGGCTTCTCGGCCGCCCGGGTGCGTCAGTCGACCGCGCAGCCGCTCGTGACCGCCGGCAGCGGCTCCGGCACGCCCACCTTGGGCAGGCCGAGCAGGACGCCCTGCTTCTTGTCCTGCTGTTCCTTGGTGCGCCGTTCCCAGGCGTCGCCCGCGCGCGTGGGGCGCACGTTCAGGACCGGGCCCTCGGCGAGCAGGTGGTGCGGGGCGGCGTAGGTGATCTCGACCGTGACGACGTCGCCGGGGCGGACCTCGCCGTCCGGCTTCGTGAAGTGGACCAGGCGGCTGTCGGGGGCGCGGCCGGAGAGGCGGTGCGTCGCGCCGTCCTTGCGGCCCTCGCCCTCGGCGACCATCAGCTCCAGGGTGCGGCCGACCTGCTTCTTGTTCTCCTCCCAGGAGATCTCCTCCTGGAGGGCGACGAGGCGCTCGTAGCGCGACTGCACGACCTCCTTGGGGATCTGCCCCTCCATGGTCGCGGCCGGGGTCCCGGGGCGCTTGGAGTACTGGAAGGTGAAGGCGTTGGCGAAGCGGGCCTCGCGCACGGCGTGCATCGTCTGCTCGAAGTCCTCCTCGGTCTCGCCGGGGAAGCCCACGATGATGTCGGTGGAGATCGCCGCGTCCGGCATGGCGGCGCGGACCTTGTCGATGATGCCGAGGAAACGCTCCTGGCGGTACGAGCGGCGCATCGCCTTGAGGACCGTGTCCGAGCCGGACTGCATCGGCATGTGGAGCTGCGGCATCACGTTCGGCGTCTCGGCCATGGCGGCGATCACGTCGTCGGTGAAGTCGCGCGGGTGCGGGGACGTGAAGCGCACGCGCTCCAGGCCCTCGATCTGCCCACAGGCGCGCAGCAGCTTGCTGAAGGCCTCGCGGTCGCCGATGTCGCTGCCGTACGCGTTCACGTTCTGGCCGAGCAGCGTGATCTCGGAGACGCCTTCGGCGACCAGGGCCTCGATCTCCGCGAGGATGTCGCCGGTCCTGCGGTCCTTCTCCTTGCCGCGCAGCGCGGGGACGATGCAGAAGGTGCAGGTGTTGTTGCAGCCGACCGAGATCGACACCCAGGCCGCGTACGCGCTCTCGCGGCGGGTCGGCAGCGTGGACGGGAAGGCTTCCAGGGATTCGGCGATCTCGACCTGCGCCTCCTCCTGGACGCGGGCGCGCTCCAGGAGGACGGGCAGTTTGCCGATGTTGTGCGTGCCGAAGACGACGTCCACCCAGGGCGCCTTCTTCACGATGGTGTCGCGGTCCTTCTGAGCGAGGCAGCCACCCACGGCGATCTGCATCCCCGGGCGCTGGGTCTTGCGCGGAGCGAGCCGGCCGAGGTTGCCGTACAGCTTGTTGTCCGCGTTCTCCCGCACCGCGCACGTGTTGAAGACCACGACGTCGGCGTCGCCGTCGGAGCCCTCGGGGGCGCGGACATAGCCCGCGCCTTCGAGGAGGCCCGACAGGCGCTCGGAGTCGTGGACGTTCATCTGGCACCCGTAGGTGAGTACTTCGTACGTCTTGGGGGGTTTGGGTGAACGGTCGTCCACGGCCGGACGCGGGTCGCTGCTGCTCATGACAACAAGGGTATGGGGTACACGGAGTCGCCCCTCACAGGGTCGCGGGCAGCGCCACGCCCTTCTCCGCCGCGGCCTGTGTCAGCTGCTGCCACACCTTGGGCGCGACCGGGATCCCGTTGGCGCCGCGCTCGTCCGCCGTGGCCGCGCTGCGCTCGCCCGGGTAGTGGACGCCCGCCGCGTCGTCCGCCGCGGGCAGCGCCTTGAGCGTGCCCAGGGTCGCTTCGACGTCCGCGAGGAAGCGGTCCGAGCCGCCGAACGCGGCAGGGTCGACGGCGATGAGCAGCGCGTTCTGGCGGTGCTTGCGGCCCGCCGGGTCGTCCGAGTGGAAGGCCGCGAAGATCGGGGCGCCGACCAGGACGCTGGTGAGCAGTTCGAAGGCGAGGGACATGCCCGAGCCCTTGGCGCCGCCCAGCGGGAGCGGCATGACCGCTTCCTCGGGGTCCGTGGTGGGGGTGCCGTCGGCGGTGGCGGCGGCACCCTCGGGCAGCGGGGTGCCGCTCGCCTTCGCCTGACGGATCTTGCCCAGGGCGATGGTGGCCGTCGCCATGTCGAGCAGCAGCGGCGCCCGGCCCTGCTCCGCGGAAGCGGGGACGGCTATGGCGAGCGGGCTGGTGGCGACGGCCGGGCCCTTGACTCCGGTGTAGCCCATGTTCGGCATGCCGGCGACGAAGCCGATGCCGACCAGACCGGCCTCGGCGATCTTCGCGACGTAGTAGCCGATGGCGCCCGTGTGCACGGTCTCCCGTACGCCGACGGACGCGATGCCGTTGGTCCGCGCGCGGGTCACCGCTTCCGCGGCCGCGGCGGTCAGGGCGACGGGTCCCGGGGCCCGGTCGGCGTCGAGGACGGCGGCCGCCGGCGCGGTGGAGGTGAGGGCGAGGTCGGGCGAGGCGTTGGCGACGCCTTTGGCGAGCAGGTCGAGGTAGGCGGGGACGCGGGCGATGCCGTGGGATTCGACGCCGCGCTGCGCGGCCCAGACGAACACGTCGGCCGTGGTGGCGGCGTGCTCGGCGCTCAGCCCGCCCTTTTCGAGCAGGGCGGCCGCGAAGGTGCGCAGTTCGGCCGCGGGGACGCGTACTTTCCCGGATGCAGCGGTCATGATGGCGGGTCCTTAGGAGTCCTTGGAGATCAGCGGGAGACGAGGACGTCGACGACGGCGGTGGTGCCCGCGGCCACGGCCTTGAGCGCCCGCTCCAGGGCGGCGGCGAGGGCATCGGGCGTGTCGACGGTCTCGGTGTGCATGCCGAACGGCTCGCCGAACGCGGCGAGGCGGGGCAGCCGGTGCAGGTCGGTGCCGAGCCACTCGCCTGTCTCGGCGGCGGCGCCGTCGGGGTAGAAGCGACGGTGGTTGAGGTTCATCGACTTGTAGACCCGGTTGTTGAACACCACGATGAGCAGCGGGAGTTCGTACGCCTTCGAAGCGTCGTACGACGGGATCACCGGGTTGTACGTGAAGGCGCCGTCGCCGACGGTGAGGACCACCGGCCGGTCCCGCTCGGCGAGTTTGACGCCGAGTGCGACCGCGATGCCCTGACCGAGTCCGCCCTGCACGTAGAAGTACGAGTCGGGGGCGGCGGTCTTCAGGTGACGCTTGACGACGCGGCTGTGCGTGATGGTCTCGTCGACGACGATGCCGTTCTGGCCGTCGAGCAGGCGGCGCAGGGTCGCGGCGACGAGGACCGGGTCGACGCCGTCGGTCTGTTCAGCGGCCCTGGTCTCGGCGCCGGCGATCGCGGCCTGTTCGGCCGCGAACCGTTCTTCCTGCGCCGTGCGCCGGACAGCGACGGCGGCGGGGTCGAGGTCCTTCGCCCGCTTGGCGAGCTGGCGCAGGGTGTTGGCCGTGTTGCCCTCCAAGTACCGGTCCGCGTACAGGACTTGGTAGGCGACGTGCGGTCGCTGCGGAACCTCGTCGAGCACGACGACCGTCGCCTTCGAGGGGCGGCGCGACGGCGGGTAGAACGGGGCGCGGCAGTTGACCAGGAGGATCAGGTCCGCCTCGTCCATCCAGGGCCCGATGTCGGCGCCCGCGTGGAGCGGGTGGGTGCGGGGGAAGTTGGCGCACACCGCCGAGTCCGGTTCGACGACCGGGAGCTGCCAGGCCTCGGCGAACGCGACGAGCGCCTCGTGTCCGCCCGTCTCGCGTCCGGCGGTCTCCGTGACGACCACCGGGTTCTTCGCCGTGCGCAGCAACGCGGCGACGGCGTCGGCCTCATCGGGCGAGCTGTGCGTGGAGCCGGGCGGGACGATCGGCTTGGCCTCCCGTCCGTCCCACTCCTCCAGGAGGACCTCAAGGGGGATGTTGAGGTACGCCGGACCGGCCGGTGCCCGCCGGGACAGCTCCGCCGCCCGCGTGATCATGGTCGGCAGGGTGTGCACGCTGGCCGCCTCGTTGGCCCACTTGGTGAACGGCTGCGCGACCGCGTGCGGCCCGCCGACGATCGACAGGTTGCGGTACCACTGGCCGCCCGGGTCCTGGCCGGGCCCGTCGCCGTACGTCGTGGACTCGGAGGACGAGACCACCATCGGGACCCCGGCGAGCAGCGCCCCGTGGACCGCCATCGCGCCCTGCAGCAGGCCCGGGGCCGCGTGCAGGAGGACGCCCTGGGGGCGGCGCGTGAGCAGGCCGTAGCCGGTGGCCATGCCCGCGGCGACGGTCTCGTGCGTGAGGTCGAGGTAGCGCGGGGCCGGGAGTCCGTCGCGGTGGTGGCGGGCGAGGGACTCCCAGACCGGGGCCCATTCGGAGCCCGAGGAGCAGAAGAGGTAGTCGGCGCCGACGGCGTTGAAGGCGGACACCAGAGCGTCCCCGCCGTCGGCGCCCGGAGTGGAGTGCGTGGTCTTCATCTCTGGTGCGTCCATCGCAGGTGGTTCCTCAGCCCTCGATCGGCCAGTTCAGGACCTCGGCGATCCCGCGGCCCATGATCCATTCGAGCTCGTCGGGGGTGAAGTCCCAGTGCTTGGTGAACTGTTCGATGGTGTCGGTGTACGTGATGCCGTGGCCGGTCAGGCGCGTGATGTCGGTGCCGTAGAAGCAGCGCCGCGGGCCCATCTTGTCGACCATCTCGCGCACGTACTTCTCGATGTTCGTGTTCGGGAAGGGCTGCGTGGAGTAGCCGGGCAGCGCCGAGAGCTTGACGTAGATGTTGGGGTGCTCGTGCAGGTCGGCGGTCTCCTGCACCCAGTAGCCGATCGCGTCGTCGACGCAGCGGGCCATGATGCCCATGTGGTCGATGATGATCTTCAGGCCGGGGTGGCGGCCCGCTATCTCGCCCAGCTCCCGCTTCCAGATGGGCGCGTGGACCATCGTCGGGACGTTCAGTTCCTCGGCGACCGGCCAGTACCAGTCGTTGGTGCCGTCGATCATCCAGTTGCGGTCGATGGGCCGGTGGAAGGTGAGGCGGGTCCCCTTGACGTGCGGGTTCTGGGCGAAGTCGGCGAGCATCGCCTTGCCCTCTTCGGGCTTGTTCTGCGGGATGCGGGCCATGATGCCGAAGCGGTCCGGGTGGGCTTCGCAGGCTTCGAGCGCGTAGTCGATGCGGTCGCCCTCCCAGGACGGCGGCAGGATCAGGGCCCGGTTGACGCCGGCCTCGTCCATCAGCTCCAGCGCCTCCTCGTACGAGAAGGGGTCCTCGCGGTGGCCGTTGAGGCGGATGCGCTCGCGGGCGCCGGGGACCCAGGGGCGGTCCGGGGTCTCTTCCTTCCAGATGTGGATCTGGGTGTCGACGACGAACATTGCGTGGCTTCTCTCTGCCGAAGGAGGTTCTGCTGAAGGGGGCCGGGCGGTGCTGCGAGATCGACGTTAGGCGGGCTCGGCGGCCTTGCGGAGAGCTGGACGCGCAAGCAGTTCTTGCGCGAAAAGCCGCAGTACGCAGGGGAGTTCAGGGCCGCTGGAACACCGCGTCCGTGATGTGTTCGGCGATCGCCATGGACGCCGTCGCGGCGGGCGAGGGCGCGTTGCGCACGGCCGTGATCCGGCCGACCCGGTGGATGCGGAAGTCGTCGACGAGGGTGCCGTCGCGGTCCAGCGCCTGGGCGCGCACGCCGGCGCCGCCGCGCACGACGTCGTGGACGCCGACGCCGGGGACGTACAGCTTCGCGTCCTTCATGAACGCGGCGGCGCTGAACGAGCCGCGGTACTCCTTGACGCCGGTGCGCCAGTGCTGTGCGGCCATCCGCCAGGTGCCGGGGTAGGCGGCGATGCCGAGCAGGTCGCGGGGCGAGATCCGGCTGCGCCGGTAGCCCTCTCTGGCGAGGGCGAGGACCGCGTTCGGGCCGACCTCGACCGAGCCGTCGACGCGCGGGGTGAAGTGCACGCCGAGGAACGGGTAGCGGGGGTCGGGCACCGGGTAGAGCAGCCCGCGCACCAGCTCTCGTTTCTCCGGCTTGAGCAGCATGTACTCGCCCCGGAACGGGATGATCCGCGGCTCCTGCCCGTCCTCGGCGAGCCGGGCGACGGCGTCCGACTGGAGGCCCGCGCACAGGATCAGCCGGTCGACCCGTACGCGATCCCGGCCGGACGCCACCTCGATGCCGCCGGGCACGGTGGTCAGGCCGGTCACGGGGAAGCCCAGGCGCAGCTCTCCCCCGGCCGCGGCGATGTCCTTGGCGAACTCCCGGGCGATCGCCGGGTAGTCGGTGATCGCGGTGCGCGGGGAGTGCAGGGCCGCGAGTCCGCCGGCGTGCGGCTCCAGCTCCTTGATCTCGTCCCGGGAGACCTTGCGCAGGTCGGGCACGTGATTGCTCTTGGCCCGCTCGTAGAGGGCGTCCATGCGGCCGAGTTCGTCCTCGCGCACCGCCATGACGAGCTTGCCGATCTCGCGGTAGGGCAGCTCCCGGTCCTGGCAGTACTCGCGCAGCAGAGCGACGCCGCGTACGGTCAGGTCCGCCTTGAGGCTGCCGGGCGCGTAGTAGATGCCCGCGTGCACGACGCCGGAGTTGTGGCCGGTCTGGTGGCGCGCGACCTCGTCCTCCTTGTCGAGGACGAGCACACGGGTGCCGGGGCGGCGCGAGGCGATCTCTCGGGCGGTGGCGAGGCCCAGGATGCCCGCGCCCACGACGCCGATCGTTTCGTCGGCCAACGTCCGCCTCCTTTCTGGGAGTTGCTGGGAGTTGCCGAGGCTGCTGCTGATTGCCTGCCAGACGGCTTACCCGCCGAAGTGGATGGCGACCGTCTTGACCCTGGTGTAGAAGTGCAGCGCCTCCGTGCCCTGCTCCTTGAACGGGGAGCCGGAGTCGTGGAAGCCGCCGAAGGGGTGGTGCACGTCCCAGCCCGGGGTGGTGAGGTTCACGGCGATCTGGCCGCACTCGGCCTCGTCGGCGAAGCGGTGGGCGGCATGGAGGTCGCGGGTGAACACCGCCGCCGCGAGACCGAAGTCCGAGTCGTTGACGGCGGCGATCGCCTCGTCGAGGGAGTCGACGACCCGCAGCGCGAGCACCGGGCCGAACACCTCCTCGCGCCAGATGGCGTGCTCGGCGGTGACGTCGCCGAGGACCGTCGGGTTGACGTAGCAGCCGTGGGCCAGCTCGCCCGCGGTCGGCACGTCACCGCCGGCCAGCACCTTCGCGCCCTGCTTGACGGCGCCCTCGATGTGCCCGACGACGCTGTCCCGCTGCCGCGCGCTGGACAGGGGCCCCACGCCCGTCCCCTCCTCGAGCGGGGGCCCCGGCCGGATTCCCGCCACTTCGTCGAGCAGCAGCCGGGTGAACTCCTCGGCCACGGCCCGCTCGACCACGACCCGGCTGGTCGCGGTGCAGCGCTGCCCGGCCTGCCCGAAGGAGGCGGCGGCGACGGTGCGCGCGGCCTTGGCGAGGTCGGCGTCGGCGAGTACGACCGAGGCGTTCTTGCCGCCGAGTTCGCCCTGGAAGCGGATGTTGCGGGTGGCGAAGGCGGTGCGCAGCGCGTCGCCGACGGTGTTGCTGCCGGTGAACGTGACGGCGGCGATCCGCTCGTCGCCGAGCAGTGCCTCGCTGATCTGCGCCGTACGGCCCGTGACGACGTTCAGGACCCCGGCCGGCAGGCCCGCGTCGTGCAGCGCCCGCGCCAGGTGCAGCCCGGAGAGCGGGGTCTCGGTGGCGGGCTTGAGAACAGCCGCGTTGCCGGCGGCGAGGGCCGGGGCGAGCTTGCGGGCCGGGGTGATCAGCGGGTCGTTCCACGGTGTGATCGCCAGGACGACACCGAGCGGCTCCTGCTGGGCGCTGGTGCGGGTGTCGGGGCGGGCGTCGTTCAGCAGCGTGCCGTAGCCGCCCCGGCCCACGAGAAGCCCGTAGTACTCGAGGAAGTCGGCGGCCTTGAGGGCCTCGCCGTGCGCCTCGGCCCAGGTCTTGCCGTTCTCGGTGACGATGTCCACGGCGATGTCGGCGGCGCGCTCGCGCAGCAGGGCGGCCGCCCGGGTCAGGACGGTGGCGCGGCCCAGCGGGCCGGTGCGCTTCCAGCGGGCGAAGCCGCGCTCGGCGTGGTCGTAGGCGCGGGTCACGTCGGCGGGGGCGAGCGCGGGGACGCGGAAGGCGGGGGTGCGCAGATCGGCCGGGTTCTGTACGTCGATCCACTCGCCGGGGGCCACCCACTCCCCGCCCACCAGGGTTTCCACGGAACGCATCTGGATCACTTCTTTCGGCTGTGTCGGAACCGGAACGTACGACACACCACGTGGCGCTGCGCCGGGCAGATCCGGGGAGGCAGTCATTGGTTGCGCGGCGTGCGGGCCGTCGGCATCGTGATCCGTGCTGGAATCGACGCTCCGCTGAACTGGAACTGTTTGCTGAGGGAGCTGTGCCGTGGCGTACGCCGTCTTTGCCCACTACCGCTGTGATGCCGCTGATGCGGAAGCGGTGCGGGATGCCTTGTTGAAGATGCGGGAGTACACGCGGGAGGAACCCGCGAATGTGACGTATGAGGTGCACGCGGAGGCGGAGCGGCCCGGCGGGTTCGTGTTGTACGAGGTGTACGAGGACCGGGCGGGCTTCGACGCGCATGGCGCTGCCGCGCATTTCGAGGAGTTGATCCTGGGCGTGGTCCGGCCCAAGCTGACTGAGCGGACGGTGACGTTCGCCGAGGTGTTGTGACCCGAGCGGCACATGAGGCCGGGAAACCCCCGCGGGGTTTCCCGGCCTCCCCCGGGTTCGGGGTCAGAACTCGTTGCCCCAGACGTAGCGCGCCAGCGTCTCCACCAGGACCAGCTTGCGGCGCTGGTTCTCGGCCGTGGTGAGCGGGCGCGTCGGCACGTCCGCGAAGCCGCGGGACGGGGAGAGGGCGGCGTCCTCCAGGTCCTTCAACTCCCCCGCGGTGTCGAGTCGTTCGAGGACCGTGTCGATGTCCTCCAGTTCGGCCCCGGCGGCGTCCACCACGCCGAAGCACACGTCGCGGTCCTCCGGCAGGGCGCGTACGAGGTCGAGTTCCGCGGCGGAGCCATGCAGCAGCGGGAGTACCCAGCGGTCGGCGGGGACTTGCGTGTACAGGCGTTCCGCCTTGGCGCGGTCGACCGCGGCCGGCGGCGTCGCGCCGGGGAAGAGACCGATGCGGACGCCCTCGGGGCGGGTGTCGAGGAGGACGGCCGGCGCGTCGACCGCCAGCGCGTCGGCGAACGAGAGCGCGCCGACCGGTGTCTCGTCCGGACCCGTCGCCGCGAGCAGCAGGGGGTTGTCGAGCTGGATCAGCCGGGCTCCGGCGTCGACGAGACGGCCGATCTCCGCCTGAACGATCTCGGCGAAGGCTTCCCCCAAGTCCCGGGCGGAGAAGGGCGATTCGGCGCTGTGCAGGGTCGCCGCGAGGTAGGACGGCGCGGGCAGCGTGACCTTGGGCGCGATGACCGTCAGTTCCGTGAGGCGATTCACGCGGTCAACGGCCGGCGATCCTTCGGCTTTCGGCAGGGACTCGGCGATCCGGACCGGCAGGCCGTCGGGGGCGTGGGTACGACGAATGCCGCTGACGGCGTCGAGGACGACATCACGGGCGTCCTCGTACGGGAAACCGCCGTCGGTGACGACCGTGGAGCGCAGTCTGCGCTGGTAGGTGACCCCCTCGACGAGCGCCGCGTCCAGGGACTCGGCGTCGGCGCGGTCCAGGCCCACCGGGCGGACCAGGCTGCCGAGGTGGTCGATGCGGTAGTTGAACGTGTCCGCCACGGTCAGGCCTCCTTCGAGGCAGGGGAGGCAGGAGTGCCGGCTACGCCCCACGCCGCGAACTCCAGCTCGTAGCCGAGGGACTTGAGCACCTCCTCGGCGATCACCTGGTCCTCGTCGGCGGTGCCGCCCGCGATGCCGAGCCCGCCGATGATCTCGCCGTCCTTCTTGATCGTCAGGCTGCCCTCGGTGGCCATGATCGGCATGGCGGCGCCCGGCAGTTGGGACAGCTGGGAGAAGAAGACCGGCTGGCTCTCCTGCCACTTCTTCAGCATCTTTCCCGGGCGTTGCATGACGGCGGCCGTGTACGCCTTGGCGCGGGCGATGTCCGGGGTGAGCGGGCGCGCGCCGTCGGGCCGGCGCACGGCGACGACGAAGCCGCCCGCGTCCACGACGGCGACGCTGACCGCCTTGCCGATCTCCTGGGCGCGCCGGTGGGCGGCGACGATGATCTCTTCTGCGGCGTCGAGCGTGAGGGCGGCGGTCATACGGCTTCCTTAGGGGCGGTGAGGGTGCGGCGCAGGCGGGCTATGGCCGCGTTGTACTTCTGCGGTGTCTCCCAGTACATGGAGTGCGGGGCGCCTTCGACGATCTCCAGGTGGGAGCCGTCGAGGAGTTCGTGGGCGCGCGTCACGGTCTTGACGCTCAGCACCGCGTCCTTCTGGCCCGCGAGGAACGCGACGCGGACGCCGGAGGCGGTGATGTCGGCGAGGGTCGGGCCGTCGGTGTCGAGGTTGCGCAGGTCGGCCATCTTGGCGACGTTGAAGGTGCCCATCTGCTGGAAAAGGAAGGTGAGATCGGGCCGCGTGGCCTGGAACTCCTTTGTCAACAGGCGGTCGATGACGGGGAGTTCGACGGCCTCGGCGCGGTCGGCGGCGGCGAGTTCGGTCAGCTCGGGGTGGGCGATGCCGCCGAGCGAGTGGCCGAGGACGACGGAGGCGACGCGGTCGGGGCGGGCGAGGCCCGCGCGCAGGGCGGCGACGGAGCCGATGGACTGGCCCACCAGCATCGCGTCGCGGATGTCCTCCTTGTCGAGGACGGCGACGACGTCACCGGGGAAGTCCTGCCCGTCGAACTCGGGCATGGAGGAGTCGGACTTCCCGAAGCCGCGCAGGTCGAGGGTGAGGACCGTGAACTCGGCGCGCAGCGCGGCTACTTGCTGCCACCAGGCGGCGTGGTGTCCGCCGGACCCGTGCACGAAGAGGATCGCCGGGCCGCTGCCGTGGCGTTCGTAGTAGAGGGAGGTGCCGTCGTCGGAGTCGGCGTAGGGCATGGAGGTAACTCCTCGTGGCAGCGGCTCAGTTGGGGCGCTTGGCGTGGTGGACGAGCTCGATCATGGTGTGGTCGGGGTCGTGGATGTAGCAGAACTTCGACTGGTTCTCGGGGCGCTGGATCGGGCGCGTGTGCCGGATGCCGAGCTCCTTGAGGTGGGCGAGGAAGTCGTCCCAGTCGTCGACCTCGACGGCGAAGTGATAGGGCGCCATGCGCTCCATCTCCTCGACCGGGGTGAAGTGCAGATCGAAGTTGCCGCGGGTCAGCAGCACCACGCGGGTGTTGGACTTCGGCATGATCCGCTTCATCCCGAAGACCTTCGTGTACCACTCGGCGGTCCGGTCGGGGTCGGTGGTGGGGAAGTTGACGTGGTGGATGTAGCGGGGTTCTTTGCTCACGACGGGGGACCTTCCTGGATGACGGGGTTGGAGAGCACGCCGATGCCGTCGATCTCGATGTCGACGGTGTCCCCGGGTGCGAGCGCGCAGACGGACTCGGCGCCCATCCACAGCACGTCGCCGGGGTGCAGCGTCAGGTGCCGGCTCATCTCGACGAGGTAGTCGTACGGGTCGAAGACCATGTCGCCGGTGGGGAACTCGGCGCGGACCTCGCCGTTGACGCGCAGCGTCGTGGTCGTGGTCCGGGCGAGCGGGTCGGCGTCGGTCTCGATCCAGGGGCCCATCGGCTTGAACGTGTCGCTGTTCTTGGCGCGCCAGAACGTGCGGTCCTCGTGCTGCCAGGTGCGGGCGCTGACGTCGTTGCCGACGGTCCAGCCGAAGATGCCCGCGCGCGCTTCGTCGTACGAGGCGTGGCGCAGCGTCGTCCCGATGACGGCGACGAGTTCGGGCTCGGCCTCGAAGCGGCCGGTGACGCCGTGCGGCCTGATGATGGGTGAACCGTGGCCGGTGAGCGCGTTGTTGGCGCGGTAGCCGACCTCCGGGCGCTTCGGCGTCCCGGCTTTCGCGTGGGCGATGTGGCGCGGGTAGTTGAAGCCGACGGCGTAGAAGACGGGCGGGACCACCGGGGGCAGCCAGGTCGCCCGGGCGGCCGGGATCGAGCCGATGACGGTCGGCGAGCCGGCGATGGGCGAGCTGGACAGCAGCGCGATCGTGCCGCCGTCCGCCTCCGCCCTTCCCCACAGGGGCACCCCCTGTACCCGCACGCGTGCGTATCTCATGGCGTTCAGCCCGCCAGCAGGTGGGAGACGCGCTTGGTGACGAGGTAGGAGTCGAGCGCCTCGGGGCCGCCTTCCCTGCCGTAGCCGCTGTCCTTCACGCCGCCGGACGGTGCTTCGTGCACGGAGCCGCCGCAGTGGTTGATCGAGAGGATCCCGGCCTCCAGCTCCGCGGAGAGCTTCTCGGCGGTGGCCGCGGAGTCGGTGAAGCCGTACGCGGCGAGCCCGAACGGCAGGGAGTTCGCGACGGCCAGCGCGGAGTCCAGGTCGCTGAAGGGCACGATCGGCGCGAGCGGCGCGAACGGCTCCTCGGACATGACCTGCGCGTCTGCCGCTACGTCGGTCAGCACGGTCGGCGCGAAGAAGTATCCGGCCCGGTCGGCGCGCAGGCCGCCGGTGCGCACGGTGGCGCCGCGGCGCACGGCGTCGGCGGTCAGGCGCTCGGCGGCGGCGAGGCGGCGCTCGTTGGCGAGCGGGCCCATGGTGGTGGCCGCGTCGAGGCCGTCGCCGACCACCAGCGCCTCGGTCGCCTTCACGAACGCGGCGGTGAAGTCCTCGTAGCGGCTCTCATGGACGAGGAAGCGGCTGGGCGAGGTGCACACCTGCCCGGCGTTGAAGAACTTGGCGCGGGCCGCACTGCGCGCGGCCCGCGCCGGGTCGGCGTCCGCGCAGACGATGACCGGGGCGTGTCCGCCCAGCTCCATCAGGGACGGCTTCATGACCTCGCCCGCCTTGGCCGCGAGCAGCTTGCCGACGGGGACGGAGCCGGTGAACGCGACGAGACGGGTGACCGGGGAGGCGATCAACCGGGCCGATACGTCGGCCGGTTCGCCGAACACGAGGTTGAGGACGCCTGCGGGCAGGCCCGCGTCGGTGTAGCAGGCCACCAGGGCGGCGGCCGTCGCGGGTGTCTCCTCCGATCCCTTGATGATCATCGAGCAGCCGGCGGCCAGGGCGGAGGAGATCTTCCGGTTGGGGCCGCCCACGGGGAAGTTCCACGGCACGAACGCGGCCACGGGTCCGATCGGTTCGCGGCGCACGGACAGCAGCGTGCCGGGGGCGGCGGGGATGGTCCGGCCATAGGCGCGCCGGGCGTCCTCGATGTGCCAGCGCAGCGTGTCCGCGGTCCGCGTGGCCTCGCCGACCGCCTCCTTGAGGGGCTTGCCCTGCTCCAGGGTCATGCCGCG
Organism: Streptomyces sp. NPDC050264; assembly: GCF_040655895.1. Lineage (NCBI taxonomy): Bacteria > Bacillati > Actinomycetota > Actinomycetes > Kitasatosporales > Streptomycetaceae > Streptomyces > Streptomyces sp. NPDC050264. Next base: position 55,430 of record NZ_JBFAKV010000025.1, on the reverse strand, counting down.
GCCGATGTCGGCGGCGCGCTCCGCGATCAGGTCGGCGGCGCGATGAAGGATCTCGCTGCGGCGGGTGACGGGGGTGCTCCGCCAGGTGCGGAAACCTTGTTCGGCGGCGTCGAGTGCGTCGTCCAGGTCGGCGGTGGTGGCGAGGGGGACGGTGCCGATGACTTCTTCGGTGGCCGGGTTCATGACGGGGGCGGTCTTGTGACCGGCCGCGTCGCGCCATTCGCCGGCTATGTGGAGGCGGGCGGAGGGATAGTCGGGGGCGGTACTCATAGAGGCCTCTCTTCGTGGCGGAATCCGGGGCGGCCCCGGCCCCGTGGCAGATCACCGGTGCCGGATGCCAACAAACCCAGCCCCTCCAGCGCCTGAGGAGCGAGGACCGGGGCGAAACCCGAGGACAGATCACCGGTGCCGGATGCCAACAAACCCAGCCCCTCCAGCGCCTGAGGAGCGAGGACCGGGGCGAAACCCGA
>NZ_JBFAKV010000025.1:0-54861 GCF_040655895.1 Streptomyces sp. NPDC050264 | reverse complement strand
CAGATCACCGGTGCCGGGCGCCAACAAACCCAGCCCCTCCAGCGCCTGAGGAGCGGGGTCCGGGGCGGAGCCCCGTGGCCCGGGCCCCGGCGCGGGGTGACTAGACGGCTGCGTCACGATTGGTGCGCAGCGACCAGATCGTGTGCGGCGGGGCCGCCTCATGAACCCGGGTCGCATAGTCCGCATCGGCCCGATCCATGTCGCAGGCGTATTCGACCCGCCCGCCGCACGGCGCGTGCAGGAAGCGGAAGATGTTGGACCCGATGGTGTGCCGGCCCAGTTTGCGGGCCTCGCGCCACCCCTTGTCGATCATGTTGTTGCCGCCCTCGATGACATCGTCGACGCCCGGGACCTCGTACGCGATGTGATTGATCCCGGCCTTGTCGGGGCGGTGGCAGAGCAGGAACGTGTGCTGGTCGTCGTCGCCGGGGGCCTGCATGAAGACGCCCATGGGTTCGACGACGTCGGTCGGGCGGAAGCCGAGCCGGTCGGTGTAGAAGGCGACGGCCCGCTCGCGTCCGGCCTTGGGAATGTTGAGGGCGACGTGACACATGCGCAGCGGGCGCACCTGGCCGACCGGCTCCAACGGCGTGTTCCAACGGGTGACGCTGCCCTGCGTGTTGGCGGGGCGCGGCGTGACGTCCAGGCGGCGGGGCCGGGCGAGGGTGAGCCCGACACCGAATCCTGTCTCGTCGACGGTGTGGTGGACGCCGTCCGCGCTCCGGCGCACCGCGCGGTCCCGGCCGGCCGCCGCGACCAGCCCGTCGAGCGCGTCGGCGGTGTCCACACCCCAGACGATCTCGCGCAGGGTCGGGCCGGGCTCGACGGGCGGCGGAAGCTGTGGCCCCGGCCGGGCGTCCAGGTGGACGGTCTGCGCGGCCAGCGTCTCCAGCACCGCGTGTTCGTCGGTGCGTTCCACCAGAAACAGGCCGAAGTCCTCGAAGAACCGCACAGCCTCTTCGAGACCCCCGGCGCCGGCATCCGTATCCGAGTCCGTACCTGTATCGGCTTCGGCGACGCTGTAGGTGACCGACTCTATGCGCTGAATCCCCATCGATTCCTCACTCCAGATCATTTCCCCCGGCGATCGTAGATTTGCGGTCCGGCCGTCTCAACGGCCTGGCCGCACAGGCTCTGCACGCCTTGCTTGCGTCCCGCGTCACACAGCTGTGCGCGTCAACTCAGGCAGCCGCTCGGACATCCGTTCAGACATGCGCTCAGACCTCCGCGGCGATCCGCGGAATGGGGTTCTTGGCGAACCACCCGGTGAGAAACTCCAGGAACACCGCGATCTTGCGCGGGGTGCTCTGTCCGGGCCCGTAGATCGCGAACAACGGGCGGTCCGGGACGCCGAGTTCGGGCAGCAGCACTTCGAGGGCGCCGGAGAGCAGGTCGTCGTAGGCCGGGCGCTGCGGCAGCAGAGCGATGCCGCGGCCGTGCACGGCGGCCTTCTGCAGGGCGATGTACGAGTTCGAGGAGAACGCCACATTGCGGATCTTGTGCAGGGTCGAGGCGTGTCCGTGCCCCACCCGCCACACCGGGTCATTGACGTGCACGAGGCATTCGTGCGCGGCGATCGCGTTCGGCTCGGCGAGGCGCCCGTGCCGCTCCAGGTATTCCGGCGCGGCGCAGAGCACGAAAGGCAGCGAGGCGATTTTCTTGAGGCGTACTCCGGAATCGCGTAGATCCCGGGTGTGGAACGCCACGTCGAATCCACTGTCCAGAAAGTCGTACGTCCGGTCGGACATGCCGCCGAGTTCGAACCGCACCTGAATTCTCGGATGCTCCGCGGAGAACGCGGCGATCGCGTCGCCCAGATCCAGACTGCCGATCCATTTGGGGCAGATAATGCTCAGAGCCCCTTCGGCACGGTCGTGGAGCTGGGCTATCGACACGTCTTCGGTGGCTATTTCGTCGAGTATCCGGGAGCAGAACTCGGCGTATCTCAGGCCCTGTTCGGTCAGGCTCACCGAGCGGGCCGTGCGATTGACCAGACGTACGCCCACCTGCCGCTCCAGCTCGGCCACATGCCGCGAGACCAGTGAGCCCGAGGAGCCGAGCTTCTTCGCGGCTCCGTTGAAGCTTCCGTTCTGGGCGACGGTGACAAAGCTGTGCATGAGCAGCAGGCGGTCCATGATTCCTCCAAGCGAATCGGCGTATTACTTGGGGCAGTACTGGGGCGCCTGGTCAACGTCGCCTTTGGTGATCAAAGTAAGGGGGACCTTACTGATTTTGTCAACCTTCTTGTCAGCAAGAAGGTCGACCGTTTGCTTCACCGCCGTCTGCCCAATGGTGAGCGCCGAATTGGACACGGTCGCCTGGAGCCGGCCGTCCTTGATGGCGGCGATCCCGTCCTCGGATCCGTTCACCGAAACGATCTTGACCTTCTTGGCGCCGGCCGCGTCGAACGCCTTACGGACGGCGAAGGCCATCTCCTCATTGGCGACGAAGGCGTAGTCGAGATCGGCGTGCGCCTGGATCATGTTCTCCGCGACGTCCTGCGCCTTGGCCGGGTTGAACATGCCGGGCTGGTTGGCCACCACCTTCGCGTTTGCGGGGAGTTGCCTGGTGAAGCCGCCGACCAGCAGATCGGAGGCGGCGCCCGGGGCTCCCGCGACGACACCGACCTTGACGCTCTTGCTGCCGGCGTCCTTCGCGATCCAGTCGGCGTCCATCTGCCCCACCTTGGTGAGGTCGACGACGGCGGCACCCAGGATGTCCGAGGCCTTGTCGCTGGTGACCGAGGTCAGATAGATCGGGACGCCGGCTGCCTTGGCCTTGGCGATGTCCCCGTCGAGGGCGTCGACGTTGACGGTCTGCACGATCAGGGCGTCGACGTTGCGGGAGATCATGTCCTCGATGTTGGCCAGTTCGGTCCCGGCGTCCTGCTTGGAGTTGGCCGTGTAGACCTTCGCGTCCTTCGTCTTCGCGGTCTGCTCGACGGCCTTCTGCAGACAGGTGTGGAAGTGCGTGTTGGCGCCGTTGACGAATCCGAGGGAGACGGATCCGTCACCGGCTCCCCCACTGTCGTTGCCGTCGGCGCAGCCGGAGAGCACCAGCGCGGTGACACCGGCGATCGAGGCCGCGAGGGCTCTGCGGGAGCGGGTGGTGGAGGTCATGAGGGTCTTACCTTTCCTACGGCATTGGAAGAAGGGCGTTGGCGCGCAAGGGAGTTGACGTCAATGACCGGGTTCTCCGCGGCGCTGGAAGCCGTTGATGATCGCGGCGACGAGCAGGACGGCTCCGGTGACGACGAACTGGTAGTTGCTGTTGACCTGGAGCAGGTTGAGGGCGTTGGCGACGACGCCGAGCAGGATCACGCCGAGCGCGGTGCCCACGACCGTGCCGCGGCCGCCGGCCAGCGACGTGCCGCCGATGACCACGGCGGCGACGGCCGTCAACTGGGTCTGCAGACCAGCGGTGTTGGGAGCGCTGGCACCGAGCCGGGAGAGCAGCATCAGCCCGGCGAGTCCCGCGAGCGCGCCGGCCAGGGCGTAGAGGGCGAGCTTGCGGGCGGGCACGTTGATGCCGCTCAGCCGGGCGACGTGTTCGTTGCCGCCCATCGCGAAGGCGTCCCGGCCGAACGTGGTGAACCGCATGACGAGCCCGATGAGGAGCAGCACGAGGACGGCGACGACGAGCAGCCACGGGACGCCGGCGACGGTCGCGTTGCCGAGGGCGTGCATCTTGTCGCCGATGGTGACGCTCATCCCGTCCAGGACGAGCAGCGCGACGCCGTCGAGCAGCATGGCGGTGGCCAGCGTCGCGACGAACGGCGCGACGTTCGTGAACGTCACGACCAGCCCGTTGACCAGGCCGATGACCGCGGCGAGCAGCAGCGCCACGAGCACGGTCACCGCCGTGGACTGCCCGCCGGAGAGCATCTGCGCGGCGACGGCGGTGGTCACGGCGGCGTTGGACCCCATGGAGAAGTCCATGCCGCCCGCCGTCATCAGGAGGGTCAGGCCCCCGGCGATGACGGCGTTGACGCTGATCTGGCGCAGCACGTTGAGCAGGTTCTGCGAGGTGGTGAACGAGTCGGCGCGCAGCGCGGTGAAGACGATCACGATGACGAGGACGGCGACGAGCCCGCCGTGCGGGATGCCGAGCAGCGTCCGGCCGACACCGCGGGAGGCGGCCCGCTCGGGCGGCGGGGCCGCCTGCCCCGGCAGGGCGGAAGGGGTCTTGAGGCTCACTGGGACTGTCCTTTGGGTGCGGCCTTGAGGGGGCTCACTGCGACTGACCTTTCAGGGCTGTGGCGACGAGTTCGTCGTGGGTGATGGCGGCGATGTCGTGCTCGGCGACGGCCCGTCCCGCGCTGACCACGACGACCCGGTCGGCGAGCCGCATGACCTCCTCGGCGGAGGAGGAGGCGAGCAGGACGGCGACGCCCCGCCCGGCGAGGCCGTCGACGAGGGCGTGGATGTCCGCCATCGCGGCGATGTCCACCCCGTTGGTGGGGTCCTCCAGGAAGCACGCGGCGGGCTCGGTCTGCAGCCACTTGGCGAGCAGCACCTTCTGCTGGTTGCCGCCGGACAGCGCGCCGACCGGCGGGTTCCCGGCGAGCGCGACGACTCCGTAGCTCTCGCGCAGGGGCGCGGCCCGCCGGGCGAGATCGCCGCCGTGGTGCCAGCGCCTGCGGGCGAACCGGTCACCGGCGAGCATCAGGTTCTCGTCGACGGAGAGCTCGGGGACGAGCCCGAGGGTGCGCCGGTCGCCGGTGACGCAGCGCAGCCCGCTGGCCAGCGAGGCGGGCACCTTGCCGAACGGCACGGCGACGCCGTCGACCCGGAACTCGCCGGCGTCCGGCCGCACCCGGCCCGACAGCAGGTCGAAGAGGCCGGCCTGGGCGTCCCCGGCGGGCCCGAGCACGGCCACGACCTCACCCTTGCGCACCTGCACGGAGAAGTCGCGGATGGCGCGGCCGTGGCTGAGACCTCGTACGGAGAGCCCCAACTCGTCCTTGGGCAGAGGCCGTTCGGGACGGGTGGAGACGACGTCCCGGCCGACCATGCCGCGTACCAGCGACGCCGCGTCGAACTCGTGCGCCGGGGCGCTCCGTACGACACCGCCGTCGCGCAGCACGGTGACGCGGTCGGCGATGCCCATGACCTCGTCGATGTAGTGCGAGATGTAGACGACGGCGACGCCCTCGTCGCGCAGGGTGCGCACCAACGCCCGTATCTGTGCGGCCGCTTCGGTGCTCAGGCACGCGGTCGGCTCGTCGAGGATGAGGACCCGGCCGCCGCGCCGCACCTCGCGCGCGACCTCGACCATGGTCTGCTCGGCGACGGTGAGTTCACCGGCCGGGCGGCGTACGTCGATGTCGATGCCGAGGCTCGAAAGGGCCTGCCGGGCCTGCGAGTTGATGGCGCCCCACCGGACGATGCCGCGCCTCCTGGGCAGGTCGCCGAGCATGATGTTCTCGGCGACGGTGAGGCCCGCCGCCAGCTCCCGGCGCTGCGGCACGAAGGCGATGCCGAGGCGGCGGGCACGGCGCACGGTCAGGCCGGGCTGTGCGTGACCGTCGACCTCGACCGTGCCACGGTCGGCCTGGTGCACCCCCGAAAGGACCTGCACGAGCGTCGACTTGCCCGCGCCGTTCATGCCCATCAGGGCGTGCACCTCACCGGGGTACAGGTCGAGGGCGACATCCCTGAGGGCCGCGGCACCGCCGAAGCTCTTGGTGAGGCCGCGCACCCGGACGACGGGCCCGCTCACGGCCGGGACGCCTCGTCGGCCAGCCGCGCGTACCCGCGGACGTCGGGGAACGGCGGTTCTTTGTCGGCCTGCAGGTCCACCTGGAAGGTGTTCAGGCACATGCCGAGCATGGTGAAGTTGCCGAGCGCGCCGATGGTGTCGACCAGGCCACGGGGGCCGAAGTGCTCCAGGGCGGCGGCGAACGTGGCGTCGCTGACGAAGTGCTCGTCGAGGACCTCGTGCGCGAACTGGAAGAATGCCTGGTCAGCAGGGTCCTCGAACGTCACGTCGGCGTAGCGCCGCTCGGCGACGGCCCGGACGTTCTCCTCGGAGACACCGGCCTCGACCGCCTGGTGGACATGCGCGTTCCACGAGTACTGGGCGTCCCAGTTGCGGGCCGCCAGCAGCAGTGCCAGCTCCCGCAGACGCTTGGGCAGGGAGCAGTCGAAGCGGGCGAACGCGCCCAGCGAGTCGGCACGTTCGGCCATCTCGGGACTGTGCAGCCAGACCCGGAACGGGCCGCGCACGGCGCCGCGCCGGCCCGCGATCCGAGCGGCCAACTCCTGTTGCCGTTCGGTCATTTCGTCAGCGCTGAGAACGGGGAGCCTCATGGCCGGGATCCGCCTTTGCATCCGGGGCACGGTCCTGGTTCGCCGTGCGACGGTGGCCGACCGTACCTCCGCGGGCGGCCCCCTCCACCCCTCCGGGAATGCAAGGTAAAGCTGCACGCGGGACGGCATCCGCAGAGGTACGAAGGCTCCTAATCTCAGGCCGGCGAACAGGCCCCCGCCTGCGCCACGACCCCGCCCCACGACGAGTTAGGTACCTCCGGATGACCACGATCATCAAGGCCGCGGCCGTTCCCCTCCTGGACCGCGGCGGCGCCGTCGTGACGACGCCGCTGATCACCACCCCGTCCGCCGGCGGCGAGAACCGGATCACCAGCGGCATCAGCGTGTACCCGGTCGGCTCCGGCGCCCCGCTGCACTCGCACAACTGCGACGAGCACGTCACCATCCTCGACGGCGAGGCCGAGGTCGTGGTCGACGGCGAGGTCACGAAGCTGGAACGCCACGACACGACGTACGTGCCCTCCCCCATCCCCCATCTCTTCCGCAACGTGGGCTCCACCCCGCTGCGCATCCTGTGGGTCTACAGCTCCGGTCATGTCACCCGTACGTTCACGGAGACGGGCAGGACCGTGGAGCACCTGTCGGCCGAGGATCAGATGGGCAAGGACTGACAGCCCCTCATCGCCCGGAGGAATGCTCAGAGGAATGCCCGGAGGAATTGCCCGGAGGAGGCCGCCGGGCCTGGTCAGCGCCCGGTCCTACCTGGCAGGATCGCGCGCATGCCCCAGCCGTTCCCGCACATCACCCGTCGCCGCGCGCTCACCGGCGCCGCGGCCGGACTCGTGGTGTTCGGACTGTTGCTGTGGTGGCTGCTGCCGCTGGGCGAGCCGGCCCAGAGCGGCCGGGTCACGATCAGCACGGGCGCCCGCACCGGTGTCTACGAGACGTACGGCAAGCTGCTCAAGAAGGCTCTGGCCCGCGACATCCCCCGGCTCGACGTGACCCTCACCGGCAGCGAGGGCTCATGGGACAACGTCGAGCGGGTGGCCACCGGCAAGGCCGACTTCACCATCGCCGCGGCCGACGCGGTCGCCAAGTACCAGTACGAGGACCGGCCGGGCGCGCTCCGGCTGCGCGGCTGCGCCCGCCTCTACGACGACTACATGCAGCTCGTCGTGCCCCGCTCCTCGTCCGTGAAGTCGGTGGCCGACCTGCGGGGCAAGAGGGTCGCCGTGGGCGGGGGCCGGTCAGGGGTACGGCTGATCGCCGACAAGGTGCTGCGTGCGGCGGGCCTGGACATCAACCGGGACGTCACACCCGTGGGCATCGGCATAGACGCCATGCCCAAGGCCCTCAAGTCCCAGAAGATCGACGCGTTCTTCTGGTCGGGCGGCCTGCCCACCGAGCACGTCCGCGAGCTGTCGGAGGATTTCCCGGTCCGTCTGGTCGAGCTCGGCAGCCTGGTCGACAAACTCCACGCGCAGGGTGAGTCGTCCCGCTACTACCGCGCCGCGGTGCTGCCCGCCGACGCCTATCCGGCCGCCCAGCAGGGCAAGGTCGTCAGCACGCTGGCGGTGGCGAACCTGCTGGTGACCACCGACCGCACGGATCCGGAACTGACCGAGGCCATGACCCGTACGGTCATCGACAGCCGCGACCACATCGGTGCCAAGGTGCACGCGGCGCAGCTCGTCGACCTCAGAACAGCCCTCTACACGGACCCGCTCTCCCTGCACGAGGGCGCGCGCCGCTACTACCGCTCCGTCAAGCCCTGACCCTGACCGTGACCGGCCCCACGGGGCCCTGGCACCGGCGCGGTCCTGGGCACGCGCACCGTCACCTTCAGTCCGTGCGGCTCGTGACGCGCGTACGCGATCGAGCCGCCGCCTGCTGTCAGGAGCGCCCGGGAGATGGACAGGCCGAGGCCCGAGCCCTTGATGTTCTGGTGCTGCCCGCTGCGCCAGAACCGGTCGCCGATCCGGGCGAGCTCCTCCTCGCGCAGGCCGGGGCCGCGGTCGGCGACCTCGATGACGCTGGTCTCCCCGTTCGCCGCCACCGAGACCGTGACCCGCTCGCCCTCGGGCGTGAACTTCAGGGCGTTGTCGACCACCGCGTCCAGGGCGCTGGACAGCGCGATCGGGTCGGCCCAGCCCGTCACCGCGGGGCACTCGGCGACCAGCCGTACGCCCTTCTCGTCGGCGGCCAGACGCCAGGCCTCGACGCGCTCGGCGGCCAGCTCACCGATGTCGGTCAGCTGCAGGTCGGCGGCGGCGTGCTCGGCCAGGGCCAGGTCGAGCAGGTCGTCGAGGACCCGGGCCAGGCGCTTGCCCTCGGCCCGTACGGACGCGATCTCCTCATTGCCCTCCGGTAGCTCGTACGACAGGACCTCGATGCGCAACATCAGGGCGGCGAGCGGATTGCGCAGTTGGTGCGAGGCGTCGGCGACGAAGGCACGCTGCTGCTCCAGCACGTCCTCGACGTTGTCCGCCATCTCGTTGAACGACCGGGCCAGGCGCCGAAGTTCCGGCGGACCACCGGCGGCCGCGACCCGCGACTTCAGGCGTCCGGTGGCGATGTCGTGGGTGGTGGCGTCCAGCACCCGTACCGGGCGCAGCACCCAGCCGGTCAGGCGCAGCGCGGCGCCCACCGCGAGGAGCATCGCGGCGAACTCGCCCGCCGCGATGACCAGCCAGCCGCGCAGCGTCGCGGCCCGCATCGCGTCGGTGGGCGAGTCGGTGACGACGACCGCGACGACGTCACCGTCCCGGATGACCGGCGAGGCGACCACGAGCCGGCCCCGCTGCCACGGCCACACCTGCGGCGGGTCGTGGCTGCCGCGCGAGTACAGCGCCTCGTCGAACGCGGCGCGCACGGCCCCGCCCCGGGGCACCCGGAAGTCGTCGGGCGCCCGCCCCATCGGCTGTCGGCCGCGGTAGAACACGCCGGCCTTGATGCCGTACACGTCGTGGTAGCGGCCGAGTTCCTTCTGCAGCGTCTGCTGCCGCTCGTCCGCGCCGTAGTCCCCGCCCTCGTCCGGACGGGTCGTGACGAACTGCGCGAGCGAGGCGAACCGGGCGGTGTCGTCGATGCGGTCGACGACGACCTGCTGCTGCTGTGCGGAGGCCACACTGACCGCGAGCGGAAAACCGAGCGCGAGCAGCACGCCCGCCAGGAGGACGATGAGCAGCGGAAGCAGACGGGCGCGCACCCGGGGACTCTACGGCTTCCGCTACGCGGCCGGCGCGACGAGCCGGTAGCCGACGCCCCGCACGGTCTCGATGAGGGCGGGCATGCGCAGCTTGGAGCGCAGAGAGGCGACATGCACCTCCAGAGTGCGCCCCGTCCCCTCCCAACTCGTGCGCCAGACCTCGCTGATGATCTGCTCCCGCCGGAAGACGACGCCCGGCCGCTGCGCGAGCAGGGCCAGCAGGTCGAACTCCTTGCGGGTGAGCTGGACGACCGTCCCCTCCACCGTGACCTGCCGGGTGGGAAGTTCGATGTGCACGCCGCCGAGCCGCAGCCCGCTCTCGGCCGCGGGCGCCGCCTCCCCGCCCGTGTTGCGCCGGCTGACAGCATGGATGCGGGCCAGCAGCTCCCCGGTGTCGTACGGCTTCACCACATAGTCGTCCGCGCCGAGGTTGAGCCCATGGATGCGCGACCGCACGTCGGCGCGCGCGGTCACCATGATGACGGGGGTCGACGTCCGCTTGCGGATCTTGCCGCAGACCTCGTAGCCGTCCTGGTCGGGCAGGCCCAGATCGAGCAGGACGACGCCGAACGCGTCGGGCTCGGGAACGAGCGCCTGCAGCGCCTCCTCGCCGTTGCGGGCATGCCGCACCGAGAAGCCGTGCCTGGCCAGTACGGCGGACAGGGCCGCGGCCACATGATCGTCGTCCTCGACGAGCAGCAGTCTCATTCCGGCCCCCTCCTCGCACGCTCCAGCCTCTTCAAGTTCACCAAGGCATCCACGCTGATACATAAGTACGCCGTCAAGAGCCTGCAGGTTACGTCCGTGTTCCGTTATGCAGCCGGTACGCGGGACCCACGCCTCCTCCACGCATGACTGCTGGTTGCGGCCGGATCGTTATGCTCAATTTCCCCTCAGATGTGCTGACGCTGGTCGTATGGCGTTACTACTGTCCTCCCAACCGAGGAGGATGGAGCAAGACCCCGATGACCGAAGTTTCGGTGACCAAGGACGCCACTCCCCCTGCGGGCGACGCGCTGGTCGCGCTGAGTGAAGTGAACAAGCACTTCGGAGCGCTGCACGTACTCCAGGACATCGACCTGACCGTCGCGCGAGGTGAGGTCGTCGTCGTCATCGGCCCGTCTGGCTCCGGCAAGTCGACCCTGTGCCGCACGATCAACCGCCTGGAGACGATCGACTCCGGCAGTATCACGATCGACGGCAAGCCGTTGCCCCAGGAGGGCAAGGAACTGGCCAGACTGCGCGCGGACGTGGGCATGGTGTTCCAGTCCTTCAACCTCTTCGCGCACAAGACAGTGCTCGAAAACGTGACGCTGGGCCAGATCAAGGTCCGCAAGGCGGACAAGAAGAAGGCGGAGGAGAAGGCCCGGACGCTCCTCGACCGGGTCGGCGTCGGCGCGCAGGCGGACAAGTACCCCGCCCAGCTCTCCGGCGGCCAGCAACAACGCGTCGCCATCGCCCGCGCGTTGGCGATGGACCCGAAGGTGATGCTCTTCGACGAGCCGACATCGGCGCTCGACCCGGAGATGATCAACGAGGTCCTCGAGGTGATGCAGCAGCTCGCCCGGGACGGCATGACGATGGTGGTGGTCACGCACGAGATGGGCTTCGCCCGCTCTGCGGCCAACCGCGTCGTCTTCATGGCGGACGGCCGGATCGTCGAGGAGTCCGTCCCCGACCAGTTCTTCAGCAATCCCCGCAGTGATCGGGCCAAGGACTTCCTGTCGAAGATCCTGCACCACTAGACGCGTGCCGCGGGTGCGTCGCCGACAACGGACGTCCCGCGCGTGCGTGTTGAGTTTTTCACTGCTGAATCTGCCGACATGAAGGATGTTCACCATGAAGCTCCGCAAGTCCGCCGCTGCGGCGACCTTGGCCGTGCTCGCACTCACCGCCACCGCCTGCGGCGGCGAGTCCGGCAACGCCGGTGACAAGCCCGCCGGCACCACCGGGGGCAAGAACCAGCCGAAGCTGCCGACATACACGGTCGCCAAGGACGTCAAGGTCGACTCGGCGACGCTGAAGAAGGCCCAGAAGTCCGGCAAGATCGTCTTCGGCGCCAAGAACGACCAGCCCTACCTCGGCTTCGAGGACACGGACGGCACGCGTTCCGGCTTCGACATCGAGATCGCCAAGATGGTCGCCGCCGACCTCGGCTTCAAGCCGTCCCAGATCGAGTTCAAGACGGTCGACTCGAACGTCCGCGAGACCACCATCTCCAAGGGCGAGGTCGACCTCTACGTAGGCACCTACACGATCAACGACGAGCGCAAGAAGCAGGTCGGCTTCGCCGGTCCCTACTTCATGGCCGGCGCCGACCTCCTGGTGCGCAAGGACGAGAAGGGCATCACCGGCCCGGACTCGCTCAAGGGCAAGACGGTCTGTTCCATCAAGGGCTCGACTCCGCTGCAGGAGATCAAGAAGCCCAAGTACGGCGCGAAGACCATCGAGCTGTCCAAGTACTCCGAGTGCGTGCAGCAGCTCCTCAACAACGAGGTCGACGCCGTCACCACCGACGACGCGATCCTCAAGGGCTACGCCGCCCAGCGTCCGACCAAGCTGAAGGTCGTCGGCAAGCCCTTCACCAAGGAGCCGTACGGCGTCGGCATGAACAAGGACGACAAGGCCCTGCGCGACGCGGTCAGCGACGCGATCGAGGCGCACGAGAAGAACGGCGACTACAAGAAGGCGTACGACGCGACGCTCGGCCTGTCCGGCTCCGCGTTCACCGAGGCACCGGCCCTCGAGCGCTACTGACGCCACTGATCAACGTCTGAGGAGCCCGACTCCGCCGCGGGCGCGCCCTGGTGGCGCGCCCGTGGCGCGGGCCCCTGTCGCCCGTCCGCTGCCGCCCACGAGGACTTCCCCGTGAACGTATTGCTCGACTATCTCCCGGAGTTCCGCGAGGGGTTCATAGGCACTGTCCTGCTGACCCTCGCCAGCGGACTTCTGGCGATGGTCCTCGGCGTGATCATCGCCGGTTTCCGTGTCTCCCCCGTCCCTCCCCTCCGACTCTTCGGCACCGCCTGGGTCACGCTCTTCCGCAACACGCCCCTGACGCTGCTCTTCCTTGTCGTCTGGTTCGTCATCCCGGTCCTCTTCCTGCCGGGCATGAACCCGTGGACCAAGGCGCTGCTCGCACTGAGCTGCTACACCTCGGCGTTCGTCTGTGAGGCCGTCCGGTCCGGCATCAGCACGGTGCCGCTGGGCCAGGCCGAGGCCGCCCGGTCGATCGGCATGACCTTCTCCCAGACACTGCGCATGATCATCCTTCCGCAGGCCACGCGGACCGTGCTGCCGCCGCTCAGCTCGATCTTCATCGCACTGACCAAGAACTCGGCCATCGCGGGCGCCTTCAGCGTCGCCGAACTCTTCGGCGTCCAGAAGCTGTTGAGCGACAAGGGTTACGCCATCGGCTGGATCTTCCTGTGGGTGGCCCTCGGCTACCTCATCATCACCTTCACCATCAGCGGTCTCTTCCGGCTGCTCGAGCGGCGCATGGGGGTCGCACGATGAGTTCGAGCGTCCTGTACGACGCACCCGGCCCCAAGGCCCAGGTGCGCAACCGGATCTACACGGTCGTCGGTTCCGTCGCGGTGCTCGGCGTGATCGCGTTCACCCTCTACCGGATGAACGCGACGGGCCAGTTGAAGCCCGAGGTCTGGAACATCTTCAACAACGCGGGAGTGCGCGCCAGCATCCGCGACGGTGTGCTGACCACCCTGAAGGTGTTCGCCTGCGCCGGCGTGCTCTCCCTGGTGCTCGGTCTGCTCCTCGCGGTGGCACGGCTCTCCGACCACAAGGCCATCAGCTGGTTCGCCACAGGCTTCATCGAGCTGTTCCGCGCCATCCCTCTGCTGATCACGATCTACGCCCTGTGGGTGCTTTTCCTCACCTACAAGGACAACCTCGGGACCGTAGGCGAGAACTCCGCCTTCTGGGCGCTGGTCATCGGCCTGTCCGTCTACAACGGCTGTGTCCAGGCCGAGGTCCTGCGGGCCGGCGTCAACGCCGTACCGCGCGGCCAGGTCGAAGCGGCGTACGCACTGGGACTGCGCAAGTCCCAGGTGATGACCATGCTGCTGTTGCCGCAGGCTGTCCGCGCCATGCTGCCGACGATGATCAGCCAGCTCGTGGTGACCCTGAAGGACACCTCGCTCGGGTACATCATCACCTACGGCGAGCTGCTGTTCGCGGCCCGCACGATGGCCGGCAACATCATCGTCAACGGTGACAACCCGATCACCGCCGTGGTCATCGTGGTGGGCGCCATCTACATCGCGATGTGTCTGGCGCTCTCGTCGCTCGCCACGTGGGTCGAACGCCGGGGACGGCGGGCCAAGACCGGCATCACGGTCGCCGCCGCGGCGGAGCCCGCAGAGGCCCCCCAGGTTCTGGACGCGGGTGACGCCGCGCCGCCGTCCAAGGAAGCCTGACCGCAGAGGGCCCGGCTGAAGAAAGCCCGACCGACGGTCGGCCGGCCCCCGGAAACGGGAGGGCCGGCCGACCGTTCGACCGTTGCGGTACGACGGAGGCAGTGGCTTGATCGCCACTGCCTCCGTCACTTGACGCAAGCACCGGCAATGGGTTGCATACGCTCTGTGAACGCGCACCCCGCTCCAACTGCCCTTTCTTGTACGTCCAGTACGCCACCCGCGCTGCGCGGGACGCTTTCCGGCGGGCTTCTTGGGGCAGGAGGAGCCGCGCCGTGGATCCGGTGATCGTCGTCGGCGCGGGCCCCGTCGGGCTCACGCTGTCCCTCGCCCTCGCCCGGCACGGCGTACCGTCCGTGGTGCTCGACGAGGGTCCCGGCAAGGACGAGCAGCGCCCCGCCCGCACGGTCGTGCTGCGCGAGGACACCGCCGCGCTCGCCGAGCGGCTCGCAGGTACGTCGTTCGACGGGGCCGGGTCGCGGTGGACCGGCTGGCGTTCCTTGCGCCGAAAGCAGGAGATGCGTGCGCTCACCTTCGGTGAGCAGATGCCCGCTCCCTTACACATCGCCCAGCACGAACTGACCGGTGCGCTCCGTGCGGCCGTGGCGCGGGAGCGGCTCGTCAAAATCGCCGTCGACAGCCGTCTCGACGGGATCGACGAGGAGAAGGACGGGCTGACCGCGCACACGCGCGGCCCCAAGGGCACGTGGTGGCGCGGCAGTTATCTGGTGGGCTGCGACGGTCCCCGCTCGACCGTCCGCAAGCTCCTCGACATCCGCTTCCCCGGCCGCACCGCCGTCGAACGTCACGCGGTCGCCGCACTGCGCACGGAACTTCCGTGGCCGGGTGAAGCGTTGCTCCATCGGAGCCCTCCGTGGCGGACCTCGGGTCCCTCGGGTCCGGAGATCGTCGGCCGCCCCCTCGCCGACGGTGTCTGGCGCCTGGACTGGCTGCTGCCGCCCCGCAGCGACCTGGTCACCCCGGATGTGCTGGTGTCGCGCATCCGCGAGACCCTCGCGGGCTGGTGCGGAGGCTCCACCCCGCCGTACGAGCTGCTGGACACGGGCGTCCACACGGTCCACCACCGCCTGGCCCGCCGCTGGCGCGTGGGCCGCGTCTTCCTCGCCGGGGACGCCGCGCACCTGCTCGGCGCGCTCGGCACCCAGGGCCTGGACGAGGGGCTGCGCGACGCGGACAACCTCGCCTGGAAGCTGGCCCTGACCTGGCACGACGGGCCGCGTCCCGTCCCGGTCGCCCTGCTCGACAGCTACCAGACCGAGCGCCGCGCCGTCGTCGCCGCACGGCTGCGCGCCGCGGACCAGGCGCTGCCGATACTGCGCGGCGGTGGCGGACTGCGCACCTACGTTCCCGGGAGCGCCCGCGGACATGACGCACTGCTCACGGACGGTCACCTGGGGCACGGGCCCCTCGGCGCGCCGGGGACGTACGCCGACTCCCCCCTCGCGCCGCCGCACACCGAGTCGGTGGTGGACGTGGACACGGCGCCCGGCGCCCCGATCGCCGATGTGCGGGTGACGGCGCCCGACGGCACCTTCGTCCGGCTCCGGGACCGGCTGGGCCTCGGGCGGCTGCTCGTCGTCCTCGTCGCGCCCGGCACCGGCGTATGGGAGCGCAAGCACTGGATGTCGGCGGGCCTGATGCCACGCCTCGCGGCGGCCGTCACCGCGCTGCCGCACGAGGCCGAGCTGCTCGTCGCGGAGAGTTACCCGGGCGCCGCCGCCCACACCGTGCTGCTGATCCGGCCGGACGGTCATCTGGTGACAGCGCTGAGCGGGGTGCGTCCCGCGGAGTTGTACGAGGCTGCGGAGACCGCGCTCGGCGGGCGCGTACCCGACGGGGAACCGGTGGAGACCGGGGCGAAGGCGCGTGGGCCTGCCTGAACGTCCATGGGCCCGTTCGTGGCCGCCGCCGGGCCGTCGTGGACCTCCCGGGGCGAGCGGGCCTTCCCGGGGGCTTTTTCAAGCTTTTCTCAAGTCCCCATCGAGTCTTTCTCGAACCTTTCTCGCGCCTTGCTCGCGCCCGCCTCGCGCGGTTCTCCGGCCGTTCTGGACGTGAGTTGACCGCCATCCATAGCCGTGGTGTACTCCGGAGCGTGACGATCGACACCGATGTACGCCTGTGGCGGAGGGTCCATATGGACCTCGTCCGCTACGCGGGCTGCGTGTGTCGCCCGTCCTGCTGAATTCGCCTTCTCCATTCCTCCGCGCGCCTGCCCTGTGCTGCCGTCTCGTCGGCACCCCGCGGCGCGTGTCCTTCGCGAACTCCAGGACGGTACCCGTGTCTCTGCCCACGCCCACGCCATCCGCGTCACCCACGTCCGAGCTCCCCTCGGCCCGGCCGGCCGCGCCCGAAGCGGCGCCCACCCAGGCCGACCTGCTCGACTTCGTCCGCCGCATCGCCGCGGACCGCGACCTCGTCGCCTCCCTGCCACTGGACCCGGAGGGCCGCACCTGGGTACGGCTCGAGGGCCCCGGCGGCAGCGAGGCCTGGCTCATCGGCTGGCCGCCCGGCACCGGCACCGGCTGGCACGACCACGCCGAATCCGTCGGCGCCTTCCTCACCGCGTCGGGTGAGCTGAAGGAGAACTCCCTGGCGGCCCGGCTGCCCGCCGACGGCTGGCAGACGCTGGAGCTGTCCGAAGGGGTCGACAGGAAGCGGCAGTTGGCGGCCGGCCAGGGCCGCGCCTTCGGGCGGCACCACGTGCACGAGGTGCTGAACGAGTCGCTCACCGAGCACGCCGTCTCGGTGCACGCCTACTACCCGCCGCTTCCGCAGATCCGCCGCTACAGTCGCACCGGCCAGGTCCTGCGGCTGGAGTCGGTGGAACGCCCGAAGGACTGGCAGTGAGCGCCGCCGACCACCGTCCGGTGGGCATCGACGAACTGCTGGAACAGGTCCGCTCCGGGCTCGACCGGATCGAGGCGCGCGAAGCGTTCGACGCGGCCTCCGGGGGCGAGGCGCTCCTGGTCGACATCCGGTACGCGGCACTGCGCGAGCGCGACGGACTGATCCCCGGCGCGCTGGTGGTCGAGCGCAACGAGCTGGAGTGGCGCCTCGACCCCCAGGGCAGCCACCGTGCCCCCGAGGCGACGGGCCACGGCCTGCGCGTCGTGGTCGTCTGCAACGAGGGCTACGCCTCCAGCCTCGCGGCCGCGTCCCTGCGGCAGTTGGGGCTGCTCCGGGCGACGGACCTGGTGGGCGGGTTCCAGGCGTGGCGAGCGGCGGGCCTGCCGGTCACGGAGGCGTGACGGCCACTCCCGGCTGTGACGGCTCACGCCTCGGGGCGGCGGCTCACTCTCTGGATGTGGCTACGGTGACGGGCCGGATCCGCAGAGCCGCGCGCCCGGGCAGTGAGGTCGCGGCCAGGGCGAGCAGCCCGGCGGCCGCGACCACCGCCACGTACACCAGCGGCAACACCGCCGGGGCCGCCGCGCCCGTCATCCCCAGGCTGAACGCGGTGAGCACGGCCAGGGCGATGCCGCTGCCCAGGACCACGCCCATGAGGACGACGGTCAGTGCCTCGATCCGGAGCATCCGCAGCACCTGCCGCCGGGTCGCTCCGGCGAGGCGGAGCAGCGCGAACTCGCGGATCCGCTCGGACACCGACATCGCGAGCGTGTTGACGACTGCGATCGCGGTGAAGGCGAGGACGAGTGCCATGGCGAGGAGATTGACCTCGGCGTTCGCCTGCTGCCTGGCCTCCTGGAGACCGTCGGCGGCGCCCGGAGAAAGAATCCGCACGCCCGGGAACTCACGGAGCGTGGTCGCGAGTTGTCTCTGTGTACGGCTGGTGGAGACGAGCACGGAGGAGGCGAGCGGATTGTCGATGTGGTGGGAGAGCAGAGCGTGGGCGACGGTCAGATCGCCGAAGCCGAGCCCCCTGGCGTAGACGGCTGCGACGGTGAGCGCGGCGGGCGTGCCGTCCCCGAGCGTCACCTTCAGGGTACTGCCGGGCTTCAAGTGCAGCTGATCTGCGGCGAGTTCACTGACGGCGACCGAGCGGGCCCCGAATCCGTCGAGTGATCCGGCGGTGACGTCCGGGTCCCAGGTGCGGGTCAGCCCGGCCGATGTCACGCCCTGTGCGGGGTACTTGTCGAGGCCGACGCGGACGGTCGAGCGCACGACTTGGGTGGCCGTGGTGCCCTGGTCCGCTCGCAGCGCACGCACGGCGGCTTCGGGCACGCCCGGCCCTTGCGCGGCGAGCACCCAGTCCGCGCGGACCCCGTCGCGCACCTGGGCGCGGGCGGCGTCGCCGAGGGTGGGCTGCGCGAACAGGACGGTGCAGGTCATGCCGACGAGGAGGGTGAGGGGGGTGACGACGGCGGCCATGCGGACGGCGTTGCCCCGGACGTTGGCGGCGGCG
This sequence comes from Streptomyces sp. NPDC050264, assembly GCF_040655895.1. Lineage (NCBI taxonomy): Bacteria > Bacillati > Actinomycetota > Actinomycetes > Kitasatosporales > Streptomycetaceae > Streptomyces > Streptomyces sp. NPDC050264. The sequence goes on along the minus strand of NZ_JBFAKV010000025.1, from coordinate 36,564 downwards.
AGCCGAGCACCGGGGCCGGTCATCCGCAGCGGCCGCCCGAGGACGGCCATGGTCGCCTTGACGAGGAGCGGCCCGAGGAGGGAGACGGCGACAGCCAGGACGACAACGGTCAGAAAGGTGACGGGAGTCGACGCCGCTTCGGTGCGCAGACCGCCGAGGACGACGACGAGAACGGTGCCGCCGGTGAGGGCCACGAGTCCGGCGACGATCCGGGGCAGCGGTGGCCGGCCGGGCTCGACGCTCGCTTCGGAGAGCGCTTCGGCGGGCCGGATCCGGGCGATACGGCGGGCGGCGACACGGGCGGCGGCCCAGGCGCCGAACAGTGTGGCGACGAGCGCCGCCGCCACCGGGAAGAAGCTCACGGTGCGCTCCAGCGTGGGCGGTACAGCGCCCAGCTCGACGAACCGCCGATACAGCCGGCCGCCGAGGGGCAGCCCCAGGAGTGCGCCGACGACACCGGCCGCCGCACCGACGACCAGCGCCTCACGCCCGAGCAGGGCCCGGATCTGCCTGGGTGTGGCGGCGATGGCGCGCAGCAGGGCGAGTTCACGGTGCCGCTGCTGCACGGAAAGGGCGAAGGTTCCTGCGACGACGAGGACGGCGACGAGCAGGGAGGTGCCGCCCATGGCCCCGCCCATGCTGACGAGTTTCACGCGGGCGGCCGAGGCGTCGAGGAACTCGACCGTGCCGCGCGCCTCTCCGGTGGTGACGCGCGCGTGTGTCCCGTCGAGGGCGCGCTCGACGGCTTGCTTCAACTGGCCTGCTTCCTGGCCCCGTTCGGGAATCACGCCGATGGCCGTGACCTTGCCGGGGTGCGCCGCGAGCCGCTCGGCCTCGGCGGCGGAGAAGAACAGCGACGTCTGGTGCGTGACTGCGACGCCGGTGCCGGGAGCGGCGATGCCCGTGACGCGGTAGCTCCGTGGGTCCTGCGTGGACTGCACGGTGAGACGGTCGCCGGGCGCGAGGTGGGCGCGGTGCGCGAGGTCGCGGTCGACCACGAGGTCACGGGCGGAGCGGGGCGCGGTCCCGGCGGTGAGCGCGTACGGGGTGAGGGCGGCGGAGTCCCATGCGTGCCCGTACGCGGGCCGACCGGCGTCGGCCGCCCCCGGGGCCAACGGCTGGGCCGGGAAGGTCAGTTCGGGAACCGCACGGCGCACGCCGGGCACCTCCCGGATCTTCTGGGCGACGTCGGCGGAGAGCCAGGCCCGCTCGGCGAGCGGCTTGGCCTTGTGCTTGACCTTCGTCTTGCCCTTCTTGTGCTTGACGACGGTCCGGTGGACGTCCTGGTCGGCGGAGACCAGGACCGGCGCGGCCATGAAGCGCTCGGTGCGGACGGTGCCGCGCAATCCCGTCTCGAGCAGGGTGCCGCAGGCCGTGACGAGGGCAGCGGCGCACATCAGGGCGAGGAAGGCCCCGAGGAACCCGCCCTTGCGGTCCCGCACGGTCCTCAGGGCGTAGCGCAGCATCATGACGTTCCGCTGGTGAGAATCATGCGCTTACGATCGCCCGTGCCCGCTGCCCCTGGCACTGTGGCGGTCCGGCCTCTTGAGGCGGGGGTAAACCCCCCGTCAGGCCACCGCCCCCGCGAGTCGCTACTCCCCGAACTCCAGGTCCTCGGTCTCCTCCCCCTCTTCCTCCAGTGCCTGACGTACCAGACGGAGCGCCAAGCCCTCGGAGTAACCCTTGCGGGCAAGCATTCCCGCGAGGCGGCGCAGCCTCTTGTCGCGGTCGAGGCCGCGCGTGGAGCGGAGCTTGCGGGCGACGAGTTCGCGCGCGGTCTCCTCCTCCTGATCGGCGTCGAGCTGCCCGACCGCCTCGTCGATCACCGTGGAGTCCACGCCCTTGGTGCGCAGTTCACGGGCGAGCGCCCGGCGGGCCAGACCCCGCCCGTGGTGCCGGGACTCCACCCAGGCGTCCGCGAAGGCGCTGTCGTTGATCAGTCCGACCTCCTCGAACCGGGACAGCACCTCCTCCGCCACCTCGTCCGGGATCTCCCGCTTGCGCAGGGCATCGGCCAGCTGTTTGCGCGTGCGCGGGGTCCCGGTGAGCAGACGCAGGCAAATGTTCCGCGCCCGCTCCGCCGGGTCCCCCGACGGCTCCCCTCGCCCGGCCCTCGACGGGTCAGGAGGGCCGTCGTCCTGTGCTGCGCCGGGCGGGTCCCCGAACCCGCCTCTGCGCCGGCGTCCGCGCTGCCCGGCCCCGCCCCGCGACCGTCCCCCGCGGCGCGGCCCGCCCACCGCACCGTCCCCCGCTTCGACGTCGCGCCCAGTCTCCCCGTACGCGGCATCGTCGTACGCCTCGTCGCCCCCGCGTCCCCGGTCATCGGGCGCGGCGAGGCCTGCGTCGTACTCGGCCCAGTCGGTTCGTCGCGTCACGGACTAGCTCTTGACCGCCGCGGCCTTGGACTTGGCGGTCTTGGGGGCGGGCACCGTCTTCGCCGCGTCCTCGGCGGGAGCCTCGGCCACCGCGTCCGCGGCCGGCTCGGCGTCCGGCTCCTTCGGGCGGACACCGACGCCCAGCTTCTCCTTGATCTTCTTCTCGATCTCGTTGGCCAGGTCGGGGTTGTCCTTCAGGAAGTTGCGCGCGTTCTCCTTGCCCTGGCCGAGCTGGTCGCCCTCGTACGTGTACCAGGCGCCGGCCTTGCGCACGAAGCCGTTCTCCACGCCCATGTCGATCAGGCCGCCCTCGCGGCTGATGCCTTGCCCGTAGAGGATGTCGAACTCGGCCTGCTTGAAGGGCGGCGCGACCTTGTTCTTGACGACCTTGACGCGCGTACGGTTGCCGACCGCGTCGGTGCCGTCCTTCAGGGTCTCGATCCGTCGGATGTCGAGCCGCACCGAGGCGTAGAACTTCAGCGCGCGGCCACCGGTCGTCGTCTCCGGGGAGCCGAACATCACACCGATCTTCTCGCGCAGCTGGTTGATGAAGATCGCGGTGGTCTTCGACTGGTTGAGCGCGCTGGTGATCTTTCGCAGGGCCTGGCTCATCAGGCGGGCCTGCAGACCCACGTGCGAGTCACCCATCTCGCCCTCGATCTCCGCGCGCGGCACGAGTGCGGCGACGGAGTCGATGACGATCAGGTCCAGGGCGCCGGAGCGCACCAGCATGTCGACGATCTCCAGAGCCTGCTCGCCGTTGTCCGGCTGGGACAGGATCAGGTTGTCGATGTCGACGCCGAGCTTCTTCGCGTACTCGGGGTCGAGAGCGTGCTCGGCGTCGATGAAGGCCACCGAACCGCCCGCGCGCTGTGCGTTCGCCACGGCGTGCAGCGTCAGCGTCGTCTTACCGGAGGACTCCGGGCCGTACACCTCCACCACGCGGCCGCGCGGGATGCCGCCGACACCGAGCGCGACGTCCAGCGCGGTCGAGCCGGTGGGGATGACCTCGATGGGGTCATTCGGCCGCTCGCCCATGCGCATGACCGCGCCCTTGCCGAATTGCCGTTCAATCTGTGCGAGCGCGGCTTCGAGCGCCTTCTCGCGGTCCGTACCTGCCATGGGTTCCACCCGGTTTGCTTGTGTCGATCGCTTCACGTCAAAGACGCTAACGCCTGCCACTGACAATCGGCCTCGACGCCCGTCCGCCTGTGGATAACTCGAGGCTTCTCGCCCGGTCACTCTCTCCGGATCCCTTGGGATTCCTGAGAAGAAAGCCCCTGGTTCCCCCCATGAGAATGGATGTTCGATTTCGGTGTCAAGCGCACCACGCGGGGCGGAGCCGTCAAGATCACTCGCTGCCGTGGGCCCGTCGCGCGAGGTTCTCACGCAGCTCGGTCAGCCGGTCGATCTCGGCGTCCAGGGCCGCGAGACGCCGATCGACGACCGACGACGCGGCGGCGCCCGGCTCGGCGGCGGCGCAGCGCGGCGGCGGATCCTGGGTGAGCAGCGGCAGCCGGTCCGCCCTGCCACGCAGGTCCTCGACGGTGAGTCCGAGGGCGAGCAGATCGCGGATGACCCGGACCTGGGCGACCTCACCCGGACCGTACTCGCGCTGGCCTGAAGCGGTGCGCACGGGCGGGGAGAGCAGCCCGCGCTGCTCGTAGAACCGCAGCGCCCGCGGAGTGGTCCCGGCCGCTGCCGCCGCCTCACCGATCCGCATACCGCCCCTCACCCCGTCTCGGCGCGTACCCATGACCACGGGCCCGCGCCGGCTACACGTCCACCACGACAGCCCCGAAATGCCTGCCCTCCATCATGTCCCGCAACGCCTGCGGCGCGCGGTCGATACCCGCGATCCGGGTATGGGGAAAGACGATCTCCCCGGAGCGCAGCCAGCCCCCGAAGCGGCTGTTCCACTCCTTCTCGACATCGGGGTGGTCCGCGCCGTTGTACCCGCGCAGCGAGACGCTCTTGACCAGAAGGCGGTGGGCGTCGATCTCCACCGGGGCGCTGCCACCGCTCCGGTCGGCCGCCAACTGCCCCGACAGCGCGCCGATCAGCGCGAACCGCGCGCCCTGCCGGGCCGCGCCGAGTGCGGCGACGAGTTGTTCCCCCGCGACGTTGTCCACCAGGACGTCGATGCCTTCGGGCGCCGCCTCGGCGAGCTGGTCGGCGAGCGGTCCCGCGCCCCGCAGCACGACCGCGTCGTAGCCGAGTTCGGCGACCAGCCGCCCGGCCTTCGCCTTCGAACTCGTCGTGCCGATGACGCGCTTCGCGCCCAGCAGCCGGGCGATCTGGCCGGCGAGGGACCCCACCGCACCCGCCGCCCCGGTGACGAGGACGACATCGCCCTCACGGACGCCGACGAGGCGCGTCAGCGCTCCGTAAGCGGCCGCTCCCGGGGAGAGGCTCGCGACCGGATCGGGCAGCGCGGCGTCCAGCACCGTGCAGTCGGCGGCGGCCACCAGGGCGTACTCCCGCCAGCCGAGCAGATGGGTCACCAGGTCGCCGGTGCGCAGCGGCCCGTGCGCGGGCGCGGCCACGACCTCGCCGACGGCCATGCCGAACAGCGTGTCCCCACGGTGCAGTTGAGGCATCGGCACCCCTTCCGCCTCCCCGCCCATCAGGGTGCGCAGTCCGGGGAAGACCAGGAAGTGCCGATTCCTGACCATGACCTGGCCCGCTTCTGGGCGGCGAGCGGTTCCTCCACGACGGTGAAGTGCTCCGGCGCGGGCAGCCCCTGGGGGACTGCTGCGAGCTGTACGTGGCGTGCGGTGTCGGGCAGGGCTGTGGTCATGATCGGCCTCCGGTGGAGTGCGGGTCAGCGGTCCGGCGGACGGTCCGCCGCCCCCGGAGTGCGGTGACGCCAACCCCTGACCCGCACGTCAAGGTCAAGCCCTGAGGAGCGGGAACCGGCTCACTGGCCTTCGGAGTTGGGCTCGTTCGGCCCCCGCAGGGCGCGTCGCGCGCGGGCGAGGACCGTCGCGCCGCCACGTCTGCGGTGCCCGTGCACGCGCGGGTCGTCGGTGACGTCGTACCGCTTCACGTAGGCGCCCAGGAACGCCTGCAGCGTCGCGACGGCGGGGATCGCGATCAGCGCGCCCACGGCACCGAGCAGCGCCGTGCCCACGATGACCGATCCGAAGGCGACCGCGGGGTGGATGTCCACCGTCTTGGCGGTCAGCTTCGGCTGCAGCATGTAGTTCTCGAACTGCTGGTACACGACTACGAAGATGAGCACCCACAGCGCGTACCAGGGGTCCACGGTGAAGGCGATCAGCATCGGCAGGGCGCCCGCCAGGTAGGTGCCGATGGTCGGGATGAACTGCGAGACTAGGCCCACCCAGACGGCGAGCACCGGCGCGTACGGCACGCCGAGCGCCTGCAGCAGGATGTAATGCGCGATTCCCGAGATCAGCGCCATCAGACCGCGCGAGTACAGGTAGCCGCCCGTCTTGTCGACGGCGATCTCCCAGGCACGCAGCACCTCGGCCTGCTTGGCGGGCGGCAGCACCGAGCACAGCGCGCGCCGCAGCCGCGGCCCGTCGGCGGCGAAGTAGAACGAGAACAGCGCGATCGTCAGGAGCTGGAAGAGCCCGCCGAGCACCTGCCCGGACACGTCCAGGACGCCAGTGGCGCTGTTCTGGACGTACTTCTGGAGCCAGTCCGAGTGCAGCAGGCTGTCCTGGACCTCGACGCGGTTGAGCTCGGTGTGGAACGTCTGGTTGACCCAGCTGATGACCTGGTCGAGGTATTTCGGAAAGTCCTCGACCATGTCCACGATCTGCCCGGCGAGCATCGACCCCATCAGCACGACGAAGCCCGCGCACGCGATCATCACGGCGAAGAAGACGAGGCCCGTGGCGAGGCCGCGACGCAGTCCGCGCGCCGACATCCAGCTCACCGCGGGCTCCACCGCGAGCGCCAGGAAGAACGCGATCAGAACGTTGATCAGCAGCCCGGTGATCTGGTGGAAGGCCCAACTGCCGAGCTGGAAGCAGGCGATGAGAGCCAGGGCGAGCACCATCGCGCGCGGCAGCCAGCGCGGCATGCCGGGGCGCGGAACCGGCGCCGGGCCGGGCGGCTCCTCGGGAGGTGTCGTGCCGGGCGGTGCGGCGTCGTCCGCCACCTGGAGGTTCTCGTCTGTCGCTGCCACGGGGCCAGTCTCGCCCACACCACAAGTCATCGGTGACCGCCCCCGGCCCGCCGACGCGATCAGCGCTCGTCGGCGGGCACGTCCATCGTGGTGCACACCACGCGCCAGACGTCCTTCGCCTCCCAGCCGGAGTCGAGCGCCTCTTGGACCGTGCGCCCGCCGAGCCCCGCCATCACGTGGTCGCGCGCGAACGTGTCGGCGTACCCGGACCCGAAGTGGCCCGCCATCCGCTGCCAGAAAACCGTCAACCGCATGCCTCCAGTATCCCGCCCCTGAGAGTGGGGCCGGGCCGGGGAGGCTCACCGAGAACGCTTTCCGTCCTACGGTCGGTGCATGGCCGAAACCGGAGCTTCCCCACTCCCCTCATCGCCCTCGGCACGCTCCCCGCTCTCCCGTGCCGAACCGTTTGTCTGGCTGACCGCGCGCGTCCTGGAACAGCGTCGCTTCGCCTACCACTTCCTGGAGGGCTCGTCCGCGGCGGCCGATGCCGTCGAGACCGCCCTGGCCGCCTACCGCAACGAGGACGACGGCTACGGGCACGCCCTCGAACCCGATCTGCGCGGCCCGGTCAGCCAGCCCCTGCACACCGGTCACGCGCTGCGTGTCCTGGACTCGATCGGGCGGTGCTCGGGGCAGCGCGTGGAGCGGGTGTGCCGCTATCTGACCGCCGTCTCCACTCCGGAAGGCGCCCTTCCGGCGGTGCATCCCAGCCAGCGCGACTATCCGCACGCGCCGTTCGTGCCCATCGTGGACGATCCGCCGAGCGAGCTGCTGGCCACCGGCCCGGTGGTCGGCCTGCTGCACCGCAACGAGGTGTGGCACGCCTGGCTGTTCCGGGCCACGGACTTCTGCTGGGCAGCCGTCGAGTCACTGAAGACGTCACATCCGTACGAGATCGAGGCGGCGGTCGCCTTCCTGGACGGTGTACCGGACCGCTCGCGCGCGCGGGTCGCCGCCGACCGGCTCGGGCGGCTCGTCCGCGAGCAGCGGCTCGCGGTGCTCGATCCGGGACGCGAGGACGACTACCCGGTCGCTCCCGGCTACGCGCCGGGCGAGCACCACTTCCCGTACGACTACGCGAAGGTTCCCGAGTCGCTGGCCCGCTCCTGGTTCACCGACGAGGAGATGTCCCACGCGCTCGGCCATCTGGAGAACGAGCAGCAGGAGGACGGCGGCTGGCCGGTCAATTGGCGCCAGTGGGCGCCGGGCACCGCCCTGGAGGCGCGTCCCATGGTGACGATCGAGGCGCTGCGCACACTGCGCGCCTACGGACGTCCCTTGTAGACAGCCGTGGGCTGTGTCAGTCCTCGGAGTCGCGCAGAAGCAGCGCCGCTAGCGCGAGCGCCGTGCCGCGCGGCGACGACAGGTCGATGCCGGTCTGCTCGGCGATCTTCGCGAGCCGGTTGTCGACGGTGTTCGGGTGCAGCACGAGCGCGGCGGCGGTGGCCCTGCGGTCCTGCTGCTGGGCCATGTGGGTACGCAACGTCTCCAGCAGTTCGGGCCGCCCCGCGATCGGGTCGAGGAGCGCCGCGATGCGGTGGCTGCTCTCGTTGCGTCGCGACAGGTGGTACTCGAGGAGGATGTCGTCGAGCCGGTGCAGACCGGGTGGCCGGCCGCACGCGCGCGCGACGCGCAGGATCTCGGTCGCGGTGCGGGCCCCCTCGGTGATGTGCTCGGGCCCTTCCACCCGCACGGCGGCCACCCGCACCTGCAGGCCGCTGGCCTTGCTCAGGTGCTGCGGCAGGTCGTCGGGCGGGGCGCAGTCCTGAGGGACGACGACGCGGCCGCCGTCACCGTCCAGGAGCGCCGGCACGTCCATCCCGAAGGCGCGGTCCAGGACGGTCTGGACGCGCCGCAGACGGCGGCGTACCGCGACCGGGCCTGCTGAAGGCGGCGCGTCGAGGCCGAGCGCGAGGACGAGAGCGGGGCCTTCGAGGCGGAGCTGGTCGAGCAGCACATGGCCGGGCGGGACCATGCCGTCGAGCAGGCCGCGCAGCAACGACCGCTGCTGGGCCCGCTGTTCGGCCTCCAGGGCCGAGCGTTCGTCCAGGTACGTCTCGGCGACCGCGCCCACGATGGCGGGGTGGCTCTGGAGCAGGATGTCGACCAGTTCGACGAGCGCGGCCTCCTCGCCGGGGCGCGCCACGTCGCGCAGCGCCTGCCACAGGACGTAGACGCCGAGCGCGTGGGTGCGCAGCAGGAGGTGCAGCGGCATGCCCTCCTCGGCGCGCTGGGCGGCCCTCTCACGGAACAGCCGGTGGCTGCCGGGCTGCTCCTGGCCGAAGCCGTCGACGCGGCGCAGGAAGAGCCGTACGCCGTGCCGGGCGGTCGCGGCGATCTCCAGGTCCTTCACGTCGTCGGGCAGATCCGCGTACCCGGGCAGGTCCTCGAAGGAGTCGCGGGCCATGCGGCGGGCCAGCTCGTTGACGCGCGGCTCGCAGCGCGCGGCGAGAGAGCGTGCTTCGGGTGACAGAGGCACGGTTTCCCTCCCTCGGTTCTGGACTCGTGTTTCCGTACGCGGCTGCTCGGGGTGAAGCGTCACCTTACGTAGACGCGTCACACTACGTAGATCCAGCACAGCAGTAAGAGGTCATGCCCTACGGATCAGGTCACCCCGTAAGCGCCCGCACCCCTGCCGTGACGACCACGGCGGCGGCGACGACCACGAGGAACGGTGCGCGCAGCACCAGCGCGACGGCGGCCGCTGCCAGCCCCGCCGCCTTGGCGTCGAGGATCAGGACGCGCCCCTCCGCGAACGTCTGCTGCGCCGTGAGGGCGGCGAGCAGCGCGACCGGGAGCAGCGCCGCGAGGCGTTTCACGGCGGGCCGCTCCAGAGCGCCCGCGGGCACGAGCAGGCCGATCAGCTTGACGGCGTAACAGCCCACCGCGGTGACGCCGATGGCGATCCAGATGTTCAACGGTCTCCTCCTTGCTCGGCATCAGCATCGGCATCGGATACGGCGGAACGGCGACGGCCCTCTACGTAGAGCACTGCCGGTGCGGCGAGGGCGGCCACCAGAACGGGCACTCCGGCCGGCAGCACAGGAAGCAGTGCGAGCCCGAGTACGACGGCGACGGCCGCTACGGCCCGCTCGGTGGTGGTCTTCAGCATCGGTGCCAACAGGGCGAGGAAGACGGCAGGCCCGGCCGCGTCGATCCCCCAGGCGTCGGTGTCGCCGATGGCCTCGGCCCCGAGGGCGCCGAACAGCGTGGTCAGGTTCCACAGGACGTACAGGGTGAGTCCGGTGACGGTGAACCCCATGCGCACGCTGCGCCGCGTCGGCTGGGCCAGGGCGACGGCCGACGTCTCGTCGATGACCCAGTGCGCGGCGAACGGCCGCACCGCGCGCGGGAGGGCCAGCAACTGGGAAAGGCGCAGCCCGTAGAACGCGTTGCGCACGCCGAGGAAGAACGCGCCCGCGGCGGCGGTGAACGGGTTGCCTCCGGCCGCGAGTGCGCCGACGAGCGCGAACTGTGACGCCCCGGTGAAGACAAGAAGGCTGAGCGCGCAGGTCTGCAGCACGCTGAGGCCGCTGCCCGCCGAGGTCACTCCGAAGGCGAATCCGGACAGCCCGACCGCGACGCCGACGCCGAGCGCGTCCCGCACGACGGCGGCGTCGGACTTGCCGGCCTCTCCCGTGTGCCCGGGCTCGGTGTGCTCGGGACGGGGGTCGTCCGGTGGTCGTATGTCTGCGGGTGTTGTCTGTTCTGCCACGCCTCGGACCGTACGAGGAAGCGCCCGTCAGCGTCTTGTACGTTCTTGCGCTCGCGCTGGTACGCCCCTGGGGGCACCCCGACGATCCGGGTGAAGTGCCGGTTCAGGTGCGGCTGGTCGGTGAAACCGACGGCCACGGCGGCATCGGCTGGCGCCGTGCCCTTCTCCAGGAGGCGGCGTGCGACGCGCACCCGCTCGTTGGTGAGCCAGGCGTGCGGCGGCATCCCGTAGGCGTCGCGGAAGGCCCGCAGCAACGCGAACGAACTGGTGCCGAGGTCCGCGGCGAGGGCCTCCAGGGACGGCGGGTCGGTCATGCCCTCCTGGAGGACCTCACGCGCGCGTGCCGCGGCCCTGGCCCCCGCGGACCAACGCGGGCGCTGGGCGAGCGCCGTGCCGTGGTCGCGCAGCAGCCGGGCGAGCACGACCCGAAGCAGGCTGTCGGCGGCCAGCGCGTCGCCCTGCTCTGCGGCCCGGTGCACCTCCTGGATCAGCTGCGCGGCCCGGGGATCCATGACGATGGTCTCGCCGAAGCCCGCGGTGCCGCGGACCGTGGTGGTCTCCGCCGCTATCTCGGCGACGACCTGCGCGGAGGGGTAGAGCGTGGCGTACGACCAGCCGTCGGGGCCGCCGGCCCGCGCGGTGTGCGCCACCTCGGGGTTGATCATGACGACGCTGCCCGGCCCGGCGTACACGGTGCCGTCGGGCAGGCCGACCTCCTCGACACCGCGGGTGACCGCGCCGAACACATAGCCGTCGTGGCTGTGGCGCGGGAAGGTGTGCCGGAGGTAACGGGCCCGCAGCAGATCGAGCCCGGGCAGCCGTTCGTACCGCCAGTGCCGCGCCCATTCGCCGTTGCCCGCCATGCCCCCATTCTGCGCCACGTCACCCTGATGAACCAGTCGTTTCCGCAGGTCACGGCCGTTGTCAGTGGTGGGGTGCAGGATGGGGTCATGGTCAGGTCCAGGCAGGGAACCCAGAGCGGCTCCGGTGCCCTCAGCGCCCTTGACGGGTTCTCCCCCGCGACGCGTGGTTGGTTCACGGGGGCCTTTCCCACGCCCACGCCCGCGCAGGCCGGGGCGTGGCGGGCGATCGGAGAGGGGTCGGACGTGCTGGTCGTCGCGCCGACCGGTTCGGGCAAGACACTCGCCGCCTTCCTCGCCGCCCTCGACCAGCTCGCCTCCTCGCCCCCTCCCGCCGACCCCAAGAAGCGCTGCCGCGTCCTGTACGTGTCACCGTTGAAGGCCCTCGCGGTCGACGTCGAGCGCAATCTGCGCAGTCCGCTGACCGGGATCCGTCAGGAGGCCGTCCGCCTGGGCCTGCCCGAGCCCGAGGTGAAGGTCGGCATCCGCTCCGGGGACACCCCGCCCGCCGAGCGCCGCGCGCTGGCCACGCGTCCGCCGGACATTCTGATCACGACACCGGAATCGCTGTTCCTGATGCTGACGTCGGCCACGCGCGAGGCACTGACCGGGATCGAGACGGTGATCCTGGACGAGGTGCACGCGGTGGCGGGCACCAAGCGCGGCGCCCACCTGGCACTCTCGCTGGAGCGGCTGGACGAGTTGCTGCCCCGCCCGGCCCGCCGTATCGGCCTGTCCGCGACGGTCCGCCCGGTCGACGAGGTGGCGCGCTATCTGTCGCCGCAGCGCAAGGTGGAGATCGTCCAGCCGCCGTCCGGCAAGGAGTTCGACCTGTCGGTGGTGGTCCCGGTCGAGGATCTCGGCGAGCTGGGCGGTTCCCCGGTCGCCGACTCCGACCAGGGAGCCGAGCGTCCGTCGATCTGGCCCTCCGTGGAGGAGCGCATCACGGACCTCATCGAGTCCCACCGCTCCACGATCGTCTTCGCCAACTCACGACGGCTGGCGGAGCGCCTGTGCAACAGGTTGAACGAGATCGCCTACGAGCGCGCCACCGGCGAGGCCCTTCCCGAGGACCATTCCCCCGCCGAGCTGATGGGCGGCTCCGGCGCGGCGACGGGCGCTCCTCAGGTCATCGCCCGCGCTCACCACGGCTCGGTCTCCAAGGAGCAGCGCGCACTGGTCGAGGAGGACCTGAAGGCGGGCCGGCTGCCCGCCGTCGTCGCCACGTCGAGCCTTGAGCTCGGCATCGACATGGGTGCTGTCGACCTCGTCATCCAGGTGGAGTCACCGCCCTCCGTCGCCTCCGGCCTGCAGCGCGTGGGACGTGCGGGCCACCAAGTGGGCGCGGTGTCCACAGGGGTTGTGTTCCCGAAGTACCGCGGCGACCTGGTGCAGTCCGCGGTCGTGACCGAGCGGATGCGCTCGGGCGCCATCGAGTCGCTGCGCGTCCCGGGCAATCCGCTGGACGTGCTCGCCCAGCAGCTGGTCGCGATGACGGCCCTGGACACGTGGCAGGTCGACGACCTCCTCGCGCTCGTCCGCAGGGCGGCCCCCTTCGCCTCGCTCCCGGAGTCGGCGTTCACCGGCGTCCTCGACATGCTCGCGGGCCGCTATCCGTCCGACGCCTTCGCCGAGCTGCGCCCACGCGTCGTCTGGGACCGCGTCGCCGGCACCATCACGGGCCGCCCCGGAGCCCAGCGTCTGGCCGTCACCTCCGGGGGCACCATCCCCGACCGCGGCCTGTTCGGCGTCTTCCTCGCGGGCGCCGACCCCAAGAAGGGCGGCGGCCGCGTCGGCGAGCTCGACGAGGAGATGGTCTACGAGTCCCGGGTGGGAGACGTCTTCACCCTGGGCACCAGCTCCTGGCGCATCGAGGACATCACGCGCGACCGCGTCCTCGTCTCCCCCGCCCCCGGCGTCCCCGGCCGGCTCCCCTTCTGGAAGGGCGATCAGCTGGGCCGCCCGCTCGAACTGGGGCGTGCGCTGGGCGCGTTCCTCCGCGAGGTCGGCTCGCAGAAGCCCGACGACGCGCGCGTGCGCCTGGCCGCGGCGGGCCTGGACACCTGGGCCGTGGAGAACGTGCTGTCGTACCTGGCCGAGCAGCGCGAGGCATGCGGCCACATCCCGGACGACCGCACCATCGTGGTCGAGCGTTTCCGGGACGAGCTGGGCGACTGGCGCGTCGTCGTGCACTCGCCGTTCGGCGCCCAGGTGCACGCCCCGTGGGCGCTCGCCCTCGGCGCCCGGCTCAGCGAGAAGTACGGCATGGACGCCCAGGTCATGCACGCCGACGACGGCATCGTGCTGCGCCTGCCCGACGCCGACCTGATGAGCCTGGACCTCCTCGACCAGGAGCCGGCCAAGCCGGGTCTTGAGTACGACGCCGATCAGGCCCCCATCGGCGCGGCGGACGTCGTCTTCGACAAGGGGGACGTCGACCAGCTCGTCACCGACGAGGTGGGCGGCTCGGCCCTGTTCGCGTCCCGCTTCCGCGAATGCGCCGCCCGCGCGCTGCTCCTCCCGAAGCGGAACCCGGGCAAGCGCACGCCCTTGTGGCAGCAGCGTCAGCGCGCTTCTCAACTGCTCCAGGTGGCGAGCGAGTTCGGCTCCTTCCCGATCGTCCTGGAGGCGGTGCGGGAGTGCCTCCAGGACGTCTTCGACGTACCGGGCCTCACGGAGCTGATGGGCGACATCGAGTCCCGCAAGGTGCGCCTCGTCGAGGTCACCACCCCGGAGGCGTCCCCCTTCGCCCGCTCGCTGCTGTTCGGCTATGTCGCGCAGTTCCTCTACGAGGGCGACTCCCCGCTCGCCGAGCGCCGCGCGGCGGCGCTGTCCCTGGACTCACACCTGCTGGCCGAGCTTCTGGGCCAGGCCGAGTTGCGCGAGCTTCTCGACGCGGACGTGCTGGCCGAGCTGGAGCAGGAGCTGCAGTGGCGCACGGAGGACCGCCGCATCAAGGATGTCGAAGGGGTCGCGGACCGGCTGCGCCTCCTGGGGCCGCTCACGGACGCCGAGTTGACGGAGCGGGGTGCCGAGTCCGGCTGGGCCGAGGAACTGGCGTCCGCCCGCCGCGCCATCCGGGTCCGTGTCGCCGGCGCCGACCACTGGGCGGCGATCGAGGACGCGGGCCGCCTGCGCGACGCCCTCGGCACCGCATTGCCCGTCGGAGTTCCCGAGGCCTTCACCGAGCCGGTCAAGGACCCGCTCGGCGATCTCCTGGCCCGCTATGCCCGCACCCACGGACCGTTCACCTCCAGCCAGGCGGCCGCCCGCTTCGGTCTGGGCACCGCCGTCACGGAGGGCGCCCTCCAGCGCCTCGCGGCCAACGGCCGGGTCGTGCAGGGCGAGTTCCACCCCGCCGGTATCGGCCAGGAGTGGTGCGACGCCACCGTGCTGCGCCGCCTGCGCCGCCGCTCCCTCGCCGCGCTGCGGCACGAACTCGAGCCGGTGCCGCCCGCCGCCCTGGCCCAGTTCCTCCCCCAGTGGCAGAACGTGAGCAGCGGCCACGGTCTGCGCGGGATCGACGGTCTGGTCCGCGCCGTGGAGCAGCTCCAGGGCGCCTCCGTGCCCGCCTCGGCCCTGGAGAAGCTCGTCCTGCCCTCCCGTGTCTCCGGCTACGCGCCGGCGCTGCTCGACGAACTCACGGTATCCGGCGAGGTGTTGTGGGCCGGCGCGGGCTCGCTCCCCGGCAAGGACGGCTGGGTCTCCCTCTACCTCGCCGACGCCGCCCCGCTCCTGCTGCCACCCCCGCACCCCCTGGAGCTGACCCCGCTCCACCAGGCCGTCCTGAACAGCCTCTCCGGCGGCTACGGCCTGTTCTTCCGGCAGATCGCCGACCAGGTCCGTGCCACCACGCCCACCGAGGACATCGAGGTGCACAGTGGCGCCCCCGTCAGCGCCACCGACCCACAACTGGCCGACGCCCTCTGGGATCTGGCCTGGTCGGGCCGGCTCACGAACGACACGCTCGCCCCGATGCGCGCCCTCCTCGGCTCCGGCCGCACCGCGGGTTCCACCGCCCACCGCGCCCGAAGAGCCGTCCCGCGCGGCCGCTACGGAAGCCTGACGGCCGCCGCCAGGGCCACCTCGCGCACCGGCCCGCCCACGGTCGCCGGCCGCTGGTCGCTGCTGCCCGCCGCGGAGCCCGACCCGACCCTGCGTGCCCACGCCCTGGCCCGCACCCTTCTGGACCGGCACGGCGTGGTGACCCGCGGCGCGGTCGCCGCCGAGGGTGTCGAGGGCGGTTTCTCGGCGACGTACCGGGTCCTGTCCGTCTTCGAGGAGAGCGGGCAGGCACGGCGCGGCTATGTGGTGGAGGGTCTCGGTGCCGCCCAGTTCGCGATGGACGGCGCGGTGGACCGCCTGCGTGCGGCAGCCACCGCCCAGGAGCGCGGCGCGCCCCCGCCCGACCCGTACGGACAGGTCGGCGGCCCGGCTGCCCCCGCCGCCAGGACCGCCGCTGCCCGCGCCCTGGTCCTCGCCGCCGCCGACCCGGCCAACGCGTACGGCGCGGCGCTCCCCTGGCCCGAGCCGCCCACGCGCGCGGGCCACAAGCCGGGCCGCAAGGCCGGTTCCCTGGTGGTCCTCGTCGACGGTGAGCTGACTCTCTACATGGAGCGCGGCGGCAAGAGCCTCCTCGCCTGGCCCAGCACCGGGACCGACACCGCCGCGCCGACCGCCGCCGACATCGCGGACGACGCCCGGCTGCCCGCCGCCGCCCGGTCGCTGGCCGAGGCGGCCCGCTCCGGCGCCCTCGGCACGATCACCGTCGAGCGGATCAACGGCGAGGCCGCGCTCACCGCCCCGTACGCCCCCCTCCTGGAAGGAGCCGGTTTCCACGCGACGCCCCGCGGCCTGCGCCTTCGCGCATAGAGCCGTTCGTGGACAGTGCCGTTCCTGCGTGGAGCCGTTCGCGGAGAGAGCCGACAGGACAGCGCGGCCCCGCCCGCTCGACCGTCGCACGCAGGGCACGCGGCCTACCCTTGAGTCATGCCCGAAGGAGACACCGTCCTGCAGGCCGCGAAGCGACTGCACACCGCGCTCGCGGGCCAGGTCCTCATCCGCTCCGACCTGCGTGTCCCCCGGTTCGCCACGGCAGACCTCACCGGCCGTACGGTCCTGGACGTCACCTCACGCGGCAAGCACCTGCTGACCCGCATCGAGGGCGGGCTCACCCTCCACTCCCACCTGCGGATGGACGGCTCGTGGAAGATCTACGCCCCGGGTGAGCGCTGGCGCGGCGGCCCCACGCACCAGATCCGGGCCATCCTCGCCAACGAGTCGCACGCGGCCGTGGGCTATCGCCTCCCCGTGCTCGAGTTGCTGAAGACCATCGAGGAATCCAAGGCCGTCGGTCATCTCGGCCCCGACCTGCTGGGCCCGGACTGGGATCCGGAGACGGCCCTGAGCAACCTGCGCAGGGACCCCGGCCGCGCCGTCGGCGAGGCCCTCCTCGACCAGCGCAACCTCGCCGGCATCGGCAACGTCTACAAGTCCGAGATCTGCTTCCTCCTGCGCATCACCCCCTGGCTCCCGGTCGGCGAACTGGCGCCCGAGACCGCCGAGCTCCTCCCGCCGCTCGCGAAGAAACTCCTCGAAGCGAACCGCGACCGCCCCAACCGTGTCACCACCGGCCGCGCCCATCCCGGCGAGCGTCTGTACGTCTATGGCAGGGCCCGACGCCCCTGCCTGCGCTGCCGCACGCCGATCCGCGTGGCCGAACAGGGGGACGGCTCCCGCGAACGCCCCACTTACTGGTGCCCCACCTGTCAGCCGGGCCCGCACCCCACCAGGTATCCCGCGCACGCTAATTGACGGGTCGTCAGGTCAGCTCGTACGGTCCCCTCATGCCCGTCAAGGCGTACGACCTCACCGGACGCACCGCATTCGTCACCGGGGCCGCGAGCGGCATCGGCCGCGCGTCGGCCACGCTGCTCGCCGAAGCAGGGGCCACCGTGCACTGCGCGGACCGCGACGCGCGGGGCCTGCACGAGACAGCGGCGCTCATCAAGGACACCGGCGGCTCGGCCCACCCGCACACCTTGGACGTGTCCGACCGCGCCCAGGTCGCCGAGGCCGTCGCCATCGCCTGCGCGACCAGCCCCACCGGCGCGCTGGACATCATGGCCGCCATCGCCGGAGTCATGCACAACAGCCCCGTCCTGGAGACCCTCGACGAGGACCTCGACCGCGTACTCGCCATCAACTTCAAGGGCGTTCTGTACGCGTGCCAGGAAGCGGCCCGCACGATGATCGCGGCCGGCACCCGCGGCAGCATCGTCACCATGGCCTCGGGCGCGGTCGACACCGGCGGCCCCGGCCTGCTCTGCTACGGCGCGGCCAAGGCCGCCGTCGTCCAGCTGACCAAGACCCTGGCCACGGAGGTCGGCCGGCACGGCATCCGCGTCAACGCGGTCGCGCCGGGCTGGATCCGCACCCCGATGACGGACCGCCACGACGAGAGCGCCCAGGCCCACACGGAGTCTCTGATGGTGCGTATGGCCCCGCTCGGCCGCGTCGGTGAACCGGAGGACATCGCGCACGCGGTGCTGCACCTCGCCTCGGACGCCGCGGGGTTCACGACGGGCCAGATTCTCCGTCCGAACGGCGGCGTTGCCATGCCTTGGTGACCTGCCCCCGCGCCCCAGTCCCCATCAGCTGTCCCGCCCGCACCGCCCGCGACCGCACCCGCCGCGCCCCATGGTGCCCGGGTGCCCCGGAAACCCCCGCCGCCCGCCCCTTCGGCAGCGCGTGCACCGGCAGCAGACTGAGCCCCCAGCCGCCGAACGTGACCGCCCCTTCGAACACCCCTGCGTCGGGTGCGAGAGCCAGACGCAGTACACCCCACCACCACAGCACACCGAGGACCACGCCCGGTATCCAGCGCAGCAGCCGACGAGCCACCGACCGCTCACCTCCGCCCGTCACCGGTATGGCATCTGACGCCCAACGCACTCCGTGGATTCCGACAGGGCACACCAGGGGCGCGCCATCAGCCCGTTGACGCGCCCCCGCACTCCACACGGCTCAAGCACCCGATCAACCTCGAACACTCAGGCCGCTCAAGCACTCCGTACCGCTCGTACCGATCTGAAACGAACGCCTCAGCCGCGGTTTTCGGCCTGGAACATCCAGTGGTGCTTCTCCAGGTCGGCCGTGATGCCGATGAAGATGTCCTGGCTCACCGGGTCGGCTTCGCCGGTCGCCTCGATCCGGGCGCGCATCCTGGTGATCACCGCACCGAGCGCCTCCACCAGCGTCCCCACGGCGTCCGTGTCCTTCACCCAGCCGTCGGACACCGTGCCGATGCCACTGCTGGCGGCCACCGTCGCCGCCCGCCCGTCCGGCGGGACACCCAGCGTCGAGGCCCGCTCCGCGACCGTGTCGGAGTGCAGGCGCGCGGTGTCCACGACCTCGTCGAGCTGAAGGTGCACGGAACGGAACCGGGGGCCGACGACGTTCCAGTGGACCTGCTTCGCCACGAGGGAGAGGTCCACCAGGTCCACGAGCGCGCCTTGCAGCGCCTCGGACACCGTCTTCAGGTCAGCATCGGACAGCGGGCTCTTCACGACGTACATCCCTCACCTCCATGTGGAAATCATCACCAACGATGGCACACATGGACTATTACGGACACACGAAGCCCTGAATCGCGCCCCCGGCTTCGAGCGCACAGCAGAGAGCCCCGACCTCTTCCCGGCCGGGGCTTTCCCACCTTTCACGCTGTACGCAGGCGCTACGCCGCTACGACGTCGACCGCCTCCGCAGGCGCCTTGATCGTCACCCGTTCCGGCGGGACGCCGGTCACGGAGACCGCATTGAGCATCGGGCGAACCGGTGCGTGCACCGGACCCGACGGGACCGCTGCTGCCGACTCCGCCAGTTCCGCGAGGGCGAGCTCGTCGCTCACCTCGCGCATCAGCTCGGACATCCGTACGTCAAGCGCGTCGCAGATAGCGGAAAGCAGCTCGGAGGATGCCTCCTTCTGCCCCCGCTCCACCTCGGAGAGATAGCCGAGCGAGACTCGGGCGGACGAGGAGACTTCGCGCAGAGTACGGCCCTGGCGCTGGCGCTGCCGACGCAGCACGTCACCCAGCAGGCGACGGAGCAGAATCATCGGTGGCTCCCTCCTCGGACCGCGTAGCCGCATCCTTCACGCCCCACCGTACCGCCTCGTGCCGCGGCCGTGCGGGGAGCGATGTCGTGTTCACTCAGGGCTGCAAACATCAAAACCCCCCGTTCTGTTCCGTATCCTGTGTCCGCGCATTCCCAGTACGTTCGCCGGAACGCCCTCCGACCAGCTCTTCCGTGAGGAGGCCGAGCACGCTCCGTACACTCTCCATACGGATTTCCGTACGGCCGCCGTTCAACCGCAGCGCGAGCACTTTCCGGCTACCAGCGAAATTCCGTGTGCTTTCGGGAGCACCGTTTCCAGGCCCGACAGCAGCCACGTAGACAGTGCCGACCGGCTGCCCGTCCTGTGGCTCCGGACCGGCGACGCCGGTCGTGGCGATCCCCCAGTCCGCACCGAGCGCCGCGCGCACTCCGGCCGCCATCTGCAGCGCGACCTCGGGGTGGACCGGCCCGTGAGCGGCCAGCAGCTCGGCGTCGACGCCGAGCAGATCGTGCTTGAGCTCGGTCGCGTACGCCGTGACGGATCCGCGCAGGACCTTCGAGGCCCCGGGTACCGCCACCAGCTCCGCGGCCACGAGGCCGCCGGTCAGCGACTCGGCCACGGCGAGGGTCTCCCCTCGCTCGGCCAACAGCCGCAGCGCCTCGGCAGCCTCATCCGTCACTTTTCGGCCGCCTCCGAGGACGACGCCTGCTCGGTGGCCGCCTGCGACACGGCCGCGGCGGCCTGCGCCTCCGCCAGGCCCGCCCGGCGCAGCACGACCGCCTGCCGTACGTAATCGAACCCGGTGACCACGGTCAGCGCCACAGCCACCGCCATCACCCAGAACCGGAACGTGGCGAGCGGCCCGGTCAGCGCCAGCACGTACATGCCGACGGCCGTGCCCTGGGCGAGCGTCTTCAGCTTGCCGCCCCGGCTGGCCGGGATCACCCCGTACCGGATCACCACGAAACGCAGCAGCGTGATCCCGAGCTCACGCCCGAGGATGACGCCGGTCACCCACCACGGCAGGTCCCCGAGGTAGGACAGGCAGATCAGCGCGGCGCCCATGATCGCCTTGTCGGCGATGGGGTCGGCGATCTTCCCGAAGTCGGTGACCAGGTTGTACGTACGGGCGAGGTGCCCGTCGAAGACGTCAGTGATCATCGCGACGGCGAACGCCGCCCAGGCCCAGGCCCGCCACGCGGGGTCATACCCGCCGTCGGCCAGCATGAGCATCACGAACCCCGGCACGAGCAGCAGCCGCACCATGGTCAGGAGGTTGGCGACGTTCCACAGGCTGGCCTGGTTGACGGCCGCAGCGCCCAGCTTCCCGCCGGGCGCCGGCGTGCCGGTCCCGCCCGTGGCGGATGCCGGGACTCCGGTCATCTGGCCGCCTCCTCGTACCCGTCGAGCGGCTCGGCGACGAGGTCCACACCCTCGGTCCCGACCACCTTTGCCACGACCATACGGCCGACGCTCAGCCCCGCGCCGCCCGTGAGCCGCACCTGGCCGTCGGTCTCGGGTGCCTGGTGCGCACCGCGCCCGACCACACCGTCCTCGGTGTCGACGGACTCGACCAGTACCTCGACGGTCTCGCCCAAACGCTCCTCGGCCCGCTGCGACACCAGCTGCTCCGCGAGGCGGGACACGCGCGCGAGACGCTCGGCGACGACGTCCTCGTCCAGCTTGTTCTCGTACGTGGCCGCTTCCGTGCCCTCCTCGTCGGAGTAGCCGAACACGCCGATGGCGTCCAGACGGGCACCGTTCAGGAAGCGCTCCAGCTCGGCGAAGTCGGACTCGGACTCACCGGGGAAGCCCACGATGAAGTTCGACCGGACACCGGCCTGCGGTGCCTTGCTCCGAATGGTGTCGAGCAGCTCCAGGAAGCGGTCGGTGTCGCCGAAGCGCCGCATCGCGCGCAGCACGCCGGGCGCCGAGTGCTGGAAGGAGAGGTCGAAGTACGGGACGACCTTGTCGGTCCCGGTCAGGACGTCGATGAGGCCGGGCCGCATCTCGGCGGGCTGCAGATAGCTGACGCGGACCCGCTCGATCCCGTCGACGGCGGCAAGCTCGGGCAGCAGCGACTCAAGGAGGCGGATGTCGCCCAGGTCCTTGCCGTACGACGTGTTGTTCTCGGAGACCAGCATGATCTCCTTGACGCCCTGCTCGCCGAGCCAGCGCGTCTCGTTCAGTACGTCACTGGGGCGGCGCGAGATGAAGGAGCCGCGGAACGAGGGGATCGCGCAGAACGAGCAGCGCCGGTCGCAGCCGGAGGCCAGCTTCACGGAAGCGACGGGTGCGCCGTCGAGTCGGCGGCGCAGGGGTGCGCGCGGCCCGGAAGCGGGCGCGAGCCCGTCGGGCAGGTCCACCGGCCCGTGGCCCGGAAGGGCGATCCCCGCACCGGCCTCCTGGCGCTCGGCGGGGCTGATCGGCAGCAGCTTGCGCCGGTCGCGCGGGGCGTGCGCCTCCACGCTGCCACCCGCGAGGATGGTCTGGAGGCGGCCGGAGATGTCCTCGTAGTCGTCGAACCCGAGCACACCGTCGGCCTCGGGCAGGGCGTCGGCGAGCTCCTTGCCGTACCGCTCGGCCATGCAGCCGACCGCCACAACGGCCTGGGTTCTGCCATGACCCTTGAGATCATTGGCCTCGAGCAGGGCGTCGACGGAGTCCTTCTTGGCGGCCTCGACGAAGCCACAGGTGTTGACGACGGCGACATCCGCGGACTCGGCGTCCTCGACGAGCTCCCAGCCGTCCGCCTCCAAGCGGCCTGCGAGCTCCTCCGAGTCCACCTCGTTACGGGCGCAGCCAAGGGTGACCAGTGCGACGGTACGGCGTTCGGGCATGGACTCAAGACTACTTTGTTCCGCTGACAGCCCTCGCCGGGAGGGTTACCGAAGGATCGCCCAGCCCGTCCGTCAGCCGACTTCGGGGTCTCCCTTGGTGTACGTGAGCCGCTCGACCTGGCCGGGCTGGAACTCGTCCTCGATCTGCTTGCCGTTCACGAAAAGCTGGATGGCGCCCGCGTCACCGAGCACCAGATCGACCTTCTGGTTGTCCTGGAAGGTCTTCGTCTGGCCCTTCTCGAGCACCCCGTCGAACATGATCCGCCCGTTGTGGTCCTTCGCCGAGATCCAGCTGCGCCCGTCCGGCGCGCTGATCTTCACGGTGACCTTGTCCTGGGGAGCGGCCGCGATCGCGCTGTCGGACGGGTCCGGCTTCGGGGCGGCGGGCTTCTTGGTCGTGGAGCTCGGTTTCGGGGCGGGCTCGCTGGTCGCGGGCGTGGCGCCTTCGGCGGCCTGCTGCTTGTCGCCGTCGTCACCGCCGTTGACCACGGTGTAGCCCACGAAGGCGATGACGGCCACGATCGCGGCCACCATGGCTGCGGTCCAGTTGGGCCTACGGGGTTCGGAACGGATGCGCTCGGCCTCGAACAGCGGGGTGGCCGGCGTGGGCGCGGGCTGTCCGTCGCGCTCGGCGCCGTACTGCGCGAGCAGCGGTTCCGGATCGATACCCACGGCGCGCGCGAGCGTCCGGATGTGGCCACGCGCGTACACGTCGCCGCCACAGCGGGAGAAGTCGTCCTCTTCGATGGCCTGGACGATCGGGATGCGCACCCGGGTCGACTGGCAGACCTCGTCGACGGTCAGCCCCGCGTCGATGCGTGCCTGCTGGAGGGCACGACCGATCGAGGGCCGGTCGTCCGTGTGCGGAGTGCTGTCTTCCGAAGGACGGTCGTCTTCAGGGGAGTTGCCGATGGACACGGGGGCGCCTTTCGAGCGTGTAGCCACCTGCTGGAGGTTCAGTCTAGGGGGGGTACGAAAGGGTGGGGCAACCGGGCGGTCGGACTTTGTACGCCATCAGACTGGCCCGACATCCTGATGGTGGGACAAGAGCTGCCCTCTCCCTCAACTTGACGTACGCGTTGGGGAAACGGTTGCCCCGGATCCCCGTACGAGTGACATCAAATTCGAAAGATCCTCAGGATTGAGCCTCCCCGCGGATCACCGCGAGCATTCCATCCAGTTCGTCCGGTTTCACGAGAACGTCACGGGCCTTCGATCCCTCGGTCGGACCGACGATGTTCCGTGACTCCATGAGGTCCATCAGGCGTCCGGCCTTGGCGAAGCCCACACGGAGCTTGCGCTGCAGCATGGACGTGGACCCGAACTGGGTGGAGACGACCAGCTCTGCGGCGGCGCACAGCAGATCCAGGTCGTCGCCGATGTCCTCGTCGATCTCCTTCTTCTGCTTGGTGCCCACGGTGACGTCGTCCCGGAAGACGGGCGCCATCTGGTCCTTGCAGTGCTGCACCACGGCCTGGATCTCGTCCTCGGTGACGAAAGCGCCCTGCATACGGGTCGGCTTGTTCGCACCCATCGGCAGGAACAGTCCGTCGCCCTTGCCGATGAGCTTCTCGGCACCCGGCTGGTCCAGGATGACGCGGCTGTCGGCCAGCGAGGAGGTGGCGAAGGCGAGACGCGAGGGAACGTTCGCCTTGATGAGGCCGGTGACCACGTCGACCGACGGGCGCTGCGTGGCGAGCACCAGGTGGATGCCGGCCGCGCGCGCGAGCTGCGTGATGCGCACGATGGAGTCCTCGACGTCGCGCGGGGCGACCATCATCAGGTCGGCGAGCTCGTCGACGATCACCAGCAGGTACGGGTAGGCCTTCAGCTCCCGCTCGCTGCCTTCAGGAGTCTTGAGCTTGCCGTCGCGGACCGCTTTGTTGAAGTCGTCGATGTGCCGGTAGCCGAACGCCGCGAGGTCGTCGTAGCGCAGATCCATCTCGCGGACGACCCACTGCAACGCCTCGGCGGCCCGCTTGGGGTTGGTGATGATCGGCGTGATGAGGTGCGGAATCCCCTCGTACGCCGTCAGCTCGACGCGCTTGGGGTCGACGAGCACCATCCGTACGTCCTCGGGCGACGCCCGCATCATGATCGAGGTGATGAGGCAGTTGATGCAGGACGACTTGCCGGAACCCGTGGCACCGGCGACAAGGATGTGCGGCATCTTCGCCATGTTCGCCATCACATAGCCGCCCTCGACGTCCTTGCCGAGCGCGACCAGCATCGGGTGGTCGTCCTCGGCGGCGTCCGCGAGGCGCAGCACGTCCCCGACGTTGACCATCTCGCGGTCGGTGTTCGGGATCTCGATGCCGACCGCGGACTTGCCGGGGATGGGGCTGATGATCCGGACGTCGGGGGACGCGACGGCGTACGCGATGTTCTTGGCGAGGGCCGTGATCTTCTCGACCTTCACGGCGGGGCCGAGCTCGACCTCGTAGCGCGTGACCGTCGGGCCGCGCGTGAAGCCGGTGACAGCCGCGTCGACCTTGAACTCGGTGAAGACGGTCGAGAGCGACTCGACGACGGCGTCGTTGGCGGCGCTGCGCGACTTGCCGGGCCCTCCCCGCGTCAGGAGGTCGAGCGAGGGCAGCGCGTACGTGATGTCGCCGGCGAGCTGCAGCTGCTCGGCGCGCGGCGGCAGGTCCCGCATCTCGTCGGGCGAGGACTTCTTGGTCAGGTCGGGCACGCCGAGCTTCGACGGCGTCGGCTCGGGCTCCGCGGCGACCGGCTCGGGCTTCTTCCCCCGGGCCGTCGGCACCGGCGCCGTGCGCTCCGGCGCGGGCGCCTCCCCCGAGCGCTCCACCCGCTCCCCGCGTTCCGTGCCGACGCCCTGAGTGAGGTCGGCGACCAGCGGAGACGGCGGCATGCCGTGCAGCACGGCCCCGTCCAGCGCGGCGGCGGCAGCGGCTGCCACGTCCACGGCGTCCATGGGCCGCTCCATGGAGGGCTGCACGGACGAGCGCCGGGGCCTGCGCCGCTTGGAGAGGGCGTCCTGCTCTATCCGGTCGGGGTCGTAGCCCTGCGGTTCCGGGGCCACGGAGCGCCCCCGCGCGCGCGCGGGCGCCGCCTCGCGCCACTCGTCGTCGTACTCGTCGTCGCCGAGCTCCTCCACGGCCAGGTCGTCGTGGACGATGCCGAGCTTCACGCCGAGCAGTCGAAGCCGCTGCGGGATCGCGTTGACCGGCGTCGCGGTGACGACGAGCAGCCCGAAGACGGTGAGCAGCACGAGGAGCGGGACCGCGAGCACGTCGGTCATCGTGAAGCTGAGGGGGGTCGCGGTAGCCCAGCCGATCAGGCCGCCCGCATCCCTTATGCCCTGCATGCCGTCGTCCCGCGAGGGTGAGCCGCACGCGATGTGGACCTGGCCGAGGACGCCGACGACGAGGGCGGACAGGCCGATGACGATGCGCCCGTTGGCCTCGGGCTTCTCCGGGTGGCGGATGAAGCGTACGGCGATGAGGCCCAGCAGTATGGGCACCAGCAGATCGAGCCGGCCGAAGGCGCCGGTCACCAGCATCTCGACCAGATCACCGACGGGCCCGCGCAGATTCGACCAGGTACCGGCCGCGCAGATCAGCGCGATACCGAGCAGCAGCAGCGCCAGACCGTCCTTGCGGTGCGCCGGGTCGAGCCCCTTCGCGCCACGCCCTATGCCGCGGAACATCGCCCCCACGCTGTGCGCGACACCGAGCCACAGGGCGCGCACGAGCCGGTACAAGCCCCCCGTGGGGCTGGGCGCCGCCTTGGGCGCGGCCTTCTTCGCCGCTGCCTTCTTCGCGGGGGCCTTCGCCACGGCCTTCTTGACGGGAGCTTTTCTCGCAGGTGCCTTCTTCGCCGGAGCCTTGATCGGCGCGGCCGCCTTCTTCGCGGGCGTCTTCTTGGCTGCGGGACGTGAGGCCATAGGTGTGAGGTTACCGGTGGAGGCGCCCACGGACACGTGTGCCCAGTGCTTCACCCTTTTGTGTCGCGAACCGTTCGTGCCCGAACTGACGCGGCCGCAAAGCCCCGTCGGCGGTTCAGCTCTGGGACGGCAGGGACGGCGCGCCGCTGCCCGTGCCGGGCTCCAGAGCGTCAAGGGCCCTGCGCAAACCGGTGAGTTTGCGCTCCAGGTGGGCGGCCGTGGCGACTGCTGCCGCGTCCGCCGACTCGTCGTCGAGCTGCTTGGACAGCGCCTCGGCCTGCTCCTCGACCGCGGCGAGCCGCGCCGAGAGCTCGGCGAGCAGCCCCGCGGGCTCCTTCGCGTCACCGACGGACCTGCCGCCGCCCTCCAGCTGCAGCCGCAGCAGAGCGGCCTGCTCACGGAGTTGGCAGTTCTTCATGTACAGCTCCACGAAGACCGAGACCTTCGCGCGCAGCACCCACGGGTCGAACGGCTTGGAGATGTAGTCCACCGCACCCGCCGCGTAGCCACGGAACGTGTGGTGCGGTCCGTGGTTGATCGCGGTGAGGAAGATGATCGGGATGTCCCGTGTCCGTTCCCGACGCTTGATGTGCGCCGCGGTTTCGAACCCGTCCATTCCTGGCATCTGTACATCCAGCAAGATGACCGCGAAATCGTCCGTGAGCAGCGCCTTCAGCGCTTCCTCCCCGGACGATGCCCGCACCAGCGTCTGATCGAGCGCAGAGAGGATGGCCTCCAGCGCCAGCAGATTCTCCGGCCGGTCATCGACCAGGAGGATCTTGGCCTTCTGCACCATGGCCCGCCCTCCTCGCCCCGGCATGGGGCCGCCCCTGTCCGCAGGATTCGAGGCGGCTCCTTGCGCCGCCCCAGGGGACGGCTCCCTTGCGCCGCCCGTCCTTGTGCCGGTCATCGTAGCCGCACCCCGCCTGCCGCCACACCCTGTCACCGAGATGTCACTGTGCACGTAGCAGAAACGCAGTGGGAGACCAGAAGGTTCCCCGGTTACCGCACTTCTACACGGCCGCGGCCACACTCAGTCAGCAACTCCGCGTGAATGTTTCGGATTCCGGTCAGTCACCGCGCATCCACTGCTCCATCACAGTCAGCAGGTGATCGGGGTCCACAGGCTTCGTGACGTAGTCGGAAGCACCGGACTCGATGGCCTTCTCCCGGTCGCCCTTCATGGCCTTCGCCGTGAGCGCGATGATCGGCAGCCCGGCGAACTGCGGCATCCTGCGGATCGCCGTCGTCGTCGCGTATCCGTCCATCTCCGGCATCATGATGTCCATCAGCACGACCGTCACATCGTCGTGCTGCTCCAGGACTTCGATGCCCTCGCGCCCGTTCTCCGCGTACAGGACCGACAGTCCGTGCTGCTCCAGGACGCTGGTGAGTGCGAAGACGTTGCGGATGTCGTCGTCCACGATGAGCACCTTCTCGCCACCGAAATGGAACGAGCGCCGCACCTTGGGTGCGTCCTGTGCCTCGCCGTCCTCCCACTGCTGCTGAACGGGTGCCGCCTGCCCGGTGGGCGTCGAGCGGAACTCGGGCCCCGGCGCGGGCCTGCGGCGCCGCCTGAAGAGCGCCGCGGGGCCGTTCTGCGTCTCCTGGTACGACTTCACCTCCGCCGGGGTCTCCACCTCGGCGGGTTCCGGCGCGGCGTCGAGGGCCAGCGGGCGGCCCGGTTCGACGGCCGGGGCGATCTGCGTGTACCCCTGGGGCGGCAGCTCGCTCGGGTGCAGCGGCAGGTACAGCGTGAACGTGGAGCCGCGGCCGGACTCGCTCGCCGCGTGGATCTCGCCGCCCAGCAGGCGGGCGATCTCACGGCTGATGGAGAGCCCGAGGCCCGTACCGCCGTACTTGCGACTGGTGGTGCCGTCGGCCTGCTTGAACGCCTCGAAGATCACCCGCATCTTGCTGGCCGCGATGCCGATACCCGTGTCGGTCACCGAGAAGGCGATCAGATCGCCGTCCGCCTCCCTCAACGAGCCCGCTTCCAAGAGCTGTTCACGGATGGCGTTCGGCACGTCGGCGCCCGCCGGCCTGATGACGAGCTCCACGGCACCGGAGTCGGTGAACTTCACCGCATTGGAGAGAAGGTTCCGCAGCACCTGCAGGAGGCGTTGTTCATCGGTGTGCAACGTAGTGGGCAGCTCCGGCGACACCCTTACGGAGAAGTCGAGTTGCTTCTCCGCTGTCAGCGGCCGGAACGTCGCCTCTACGTAGTCGACGAGCTGCACCAGGGCGATACGGGTCGGCGAGACGTCCATCTTGCCCGCCTCGACCTTCGACAGATCCAGGATGTCGTTGATCAACTGGAGCAGGTCGGAACCCGCCCCGTGGATCGTCTCGGCGAACTCGACCTGCTTCGGCGTGAGATTCGTATCAGCGTTGTCGGCAAGCAACTTGGCAAGGATCAGCAGGGAGTTGAGCGGAGTGCGCAACTCGTGCGACATGTTCGCGAGGAACTCGCTCTTGTAGCGCATCGACACCGCGAGCTGCTCGGCGCGCTCCTCCAGGACCTGCCGCGCCTCTTCGATCTCGGTGTTCTTCACTTCGATGTCACGATTCTGCTGGGCCAGCAGTTCGGCCTTCTCCTCCAGTTCGGCGTTGGACGCCTGGAGGGCCTTCTGCCGGTTCTCCAACTCGGCCGAGCGCTCCCGCAGTTGCTCGGTCAGCTCCTGCGACTGCTTCAGCAGCACCTCCGTCTTGGTATTGACGGAGATCGTGTTGACGCTCGTCGCGATCATCTCGGCGATCTGCCCCAGGAAGTCCTTCTGGATCTGCGTGAACGGCGTGAAGGACGCCAGCTCGATCACGCCGAGCACCGTCCCCTCGAAGAGCACGGGAATCACGATGACCTGCGCCGGCGGCGCCTCACCGAGCCCGGATGCGATCTTCAGGTAGCCGCTGGGCGCGTTGTCCACGAGGATCGTGCGCCGCTCCTGCGCGGCGGTCCCGATGAGCGTCTCACCGGGCCGGAAGGACGTCGGCATGGAGCCCATGGAGTAGCCGTAGCTGCCGAGCATGCGCAGTTCGTATGCGTCCTCCGGCGCGACCGTCGGGTCGGCGCCGTCGTCCAGCGGCAGTGCCAGGAAGAACGCGCCGTGCTGCGCCGAGACCACCGGCGTCAGCTCGCTCATGATCAGCGAAGCCACGTCGGCGAGGTCGCGGCGGCCCTGCATCAGACCCGAGATGCGGGCCAGGTTGCCCTTCAGCCAGTCCTGCTCCTCGTTGGCGATCGTGGTGTCGCGCAGGTTCGAGATCATCTTGTTGATGTTGTCCTGCAGGACCTGGATCTCGCCCGCCGCGTCGACGTCGATCTTCAGATTGAGGTCGCCGCGGGTCACCGCGGTGGCGACGGCCGCGATGGCCCGCACCTGACGGGTCAGGTTCCCGGCCATCTCGTTCACGGACTCCGTCAGGTCGCGCCAGGTGCCGTCCACGTCGCGCACCCGCGCCTGGCCGCCCAGCTGGCCCTCCGTGCCCACCTCGCGAGCGACCCGGGTGACCTGCTCGGCGAACGACGACAGCTGGTCGACCATCGTGTTGATCGTCGTCTTCAGTTCGAGGATCTCGCCGCGCGCGTCGATGTCGATCTTCTTGGTCAGGTCGCCCTTGGCGATGGCGGTCGTGACCATCGCGATGTTGCGCACCTGGCCGGTGAGGTTCGAGGCCATGCCGTTCACGGACTCGGTGAGGTCCTTCCACGTGCCGGCCACGCCGGGTACGCGGGCCTGGCCGCCGAGGATGCCGTCCGTGCCCACCTCGCGGGCCACCTTGGTGACCTGGTCGGCGAACGAACTCAGCGTCTTCACCATCGTGTTGAACGTGTCGGCGAGCTGTGCGACCTCGCCGCGCGCCTCGATGGTCACCGTACGAGTCAGGTCGCCGTTGGCCACGGCGTTGGCGACCTGGGAGATGTTGCGCACCTGCATGGTCAGGTTGTTGGCCATCAGGTTGACGTTGTCGCTCAGGTCCTTCCAGATGCCGGTGACGCCCGGAACCCGGGCCTGACCGCCGAGTTGCCCCTCGGTGCCCACCTCGCGGGCGACGCGCGTCACCTGCTCGGCGAACGACGACAGCTGGTCCACCATCGTGTTCACGGTGGTGACGAGTTCGAGGATCTCGCCCTTGGCGTCGACCGTGATCTTCTTGGAGAGGTCGCCGCGCGCTACAGCTGTAGTGACTTCGGCGATGTTGCGCACCTGAAGGGTCAGGTTGTTCGCCATGCCGTTCACGGACTGCGTCAGGTCCTTCCACGTACCCGACACTCCCTGCACCTCGGCCTGGCCGCCGAGGATGCCGTCCGTACCCACTTCGCGGGCCACCCGCGTCACCTGCTCGGCGAACGCGGAGAGCTGGTCCACCATCGTGTTGAGGGTGTTCTTCAGCTCCAGGATCTCGCCGCGCGCGTCCACGTCGATCTTCTGCGACAGGTCACCGCGCGCCACCGCCGTGGCGACCTGCGCGATGTTGCGCACCTGGGCCGTGAGGTTGCCCGCCATGCCGTTCACGGAGTCCGTCAGGTCTCGCCACACACCGGCGACGCCGGGCACCTGCGCCTGACCGCCGAGGCGACCTTCGGTGCCCACCTCACGGGCCACGCGGGTCACCTGGTCCGCGAACGCGGAGAGCTGGTCCACCATCGTGTTGATGGTGTTCTTCAGCTCCAGGATCTCGCCGCGCGCGTCCACGTCGATCTTCTGCGACAGGTCACCGCGCGCTACAGCTGTAGTGACCTGGGCGATCTGCCGCACCTGTGAAGTCAGGTTCCCCGCCATGAAGTTGACGGAGTCGGTGAGCTCCTTCCAGGTACCGCTTACGCCGTCCACCCGCGCCTGACCGCCGAGGCGGCCCTCCGTGCCCACGTCCCGCGCCATACGGGTCACCTGGTCGGCGAAGCTGGAGAGCTGGTCCACCATCGTGTTCACGGTGTTCTTCAGCTGGAGCATCTCGCCGGAGACGTCGACAGTGACCTTCTGCGACAGATCACCGTTCGCCACCGCCGTCGTCACCTGGGCGATGTTGCGCACCTGGCCGGTGAGGTTGCGGAAAGCCGTGTTGACGGAGTCCGTCAGGTCCTTCCAGGTACCGGCCGCACCCGGCACCAGCGCCTGGCCGCCCAGCTCACCCTCGACGCCGATCTCCCGAGCCACACGCGTGACTTCGGAGCCGAAGGCCGACAGCTGGTCGACCATCGTGTTGACGGTGTTCTTCAACTCCAGCATTTCACCGGCGACATCGACGGTGACCTTCTGCGACAGGTCACCGCTGGCCACCGCTGTCGTGACCGTGGCGATGTCCCGCACCTGCGTGGTGAGGTTCCGGAAGACCGTGTTGACCGAGTCTGTCAGGTCCTTCCAGGTCCCGGCCGCACCCGGCACGTTGGCCTGACCGCCGAGCTGTCCCTCGGCACCGACCTCGTTGGCGACGCGGGTGACCTCGTCCGCGAACGTACGCAGCGTCTCGGTCATCTGGTTGATCGTCTCGGCGAGCTGGGCGACCTCGCCGCGCGCCGACACCGTCACCTTCTGCGACAGGTCACCATTTGCTACAGCTGTAGTGACCTGAGCGATCCCCCGCACCTGGGCGGTCAGATTGCCGGCCATGAGGTTCACCGAATCGGTGAGGTCCTTCCACACACCGGCCACACCGGGCACCTGCGCCTGCCCGCCCAGCTCGCCCTCCGTGCCCACCTCACGGGCCACACGCGTGACCTCGGAGGAGAACGAGGAGAGCTGGTCCACCATCGTGTTCACGGTGTTCTTCAGTTCGAGCATCTCGCCCGCGACGTGAACCGTGACCTTTCGCGACAAGTCACCCTTGGCCACCGCGGTGGTGACGAGAGCAATGTCACGCACCTGTGCGGTGAGCCGGTACGCCATCGTGTTGACCGAATCCGTGAGGTCTTTCCACGAACCGGACATTCCACGTACGCGCGCCTGCCCACCGAGCTTGCCCTCGGTGCCCACTTCGCTGGCCACGCGCGTGACCTCATCGGTGAACGTGGAAAGCTGGTCGACCAGATTGTTGACGGTCCGCCCGACCTTCAGGAACTCGCCCCGCAGGGGATGCCCCGTCCCGTCCGGCACCTGCGACCGCAGCTCCATACGCGGCGACAGATCGCCCTCGGCAACCGCCGTGAGCACCCGGCCGACCTCGGAGACGGGTCGTACGAGATCGTCGACGAGCGCGTTCGACGCGTTGATGGCGGCGGCCCAGGAGCCCTCACAGGCGCCCGTCTCCAGGCGTTCGGTGAGCTTGCCCTCCCGCCCGACCATCCGCCTCACCCGTGACAGCTCGCCGGTCAGATGCAGATTCCGGTCGGCCACCTCGTTGAAAACAGCCGCGATTTCGGACATCACGCCGTCGCCACTGACCGTGAGCCGCTTGCGGAAATTTCCGTCCCGCATCGCGACGAGACCGGCCAGCAGCCTGTTCAGCGCCGCACTGTCCACCGTTGTGGTGCCATTGCGCGACTTGTGCTGTTTACTCAGGGACTGTCCGCCTTCTGCGCGCGCTTTCCTGCCCCGCGTCGGTGCGCCAGACTCCACTGTGTCCCTCCCGCAGGGGTCGACCTGAACTGCTCGGGTTGCTCGGGTTCGCTTCTACCGTCGCATCTGCTTTTCAATGCGTTCTCTTCAGAAGCTTGCCCAGTGTTTCACCATGGCTGAACCAGGCCATAACAGTTCGGCAGCTTCGCACACCGTCCGCACACCCTCCGGACGGAAACACCGGCGACCGGCATCCGCATGGACCGCGAAGGTAAGTAACCTTGCATACGGCTGTCCACCCGCCCCGGTCCGCCCGGCCTGGGCGGTGGCGGAAAACGAGCGGGCATCGGAGGGGCGGCCGCGACATGGGTACGGGAGACGTGGGCCTCGACAGTCGGACAGCGAGTACAACTCGTACAGGGAGTTCTGTGATCACCGCGCGCGCGGCTGCCACTTTCGAACCGGTCGGGCGATCCGTCGCGACCGCGCGTTCCTTCGTGCGCGACACCCTGCAGGGGTGGGGCTACGCCGACATCATCGACGACGCGGTGGTCCTCACCAGCGAACTCGTGACAAACGCCGTGGTGCACGCGGGCACATCCGCGGAGGTCCTGTGCCTGCGCGGTGAAGACCACGTCCGCATCGAAGTCTCCGACCGCTATCCGGAACGTGAGATCCCGCTTCAGTCCTCCGCGATCAGCATGGGCAGCCCCGACCGCGAGGGCGGCCGCGGCCTCCAGCTCTGCGCGGCGCTCGCGGGCCGCTGGGGCGTCGACTATTCGGCCACGCACAAGCAGGTCTGGTTCCAGATCGACCTGCCCGCACGCTCGGTGGGGACCCGCGCCGCGGGCCCGGTGCTCCCCACGGACCTCCTGCCCCTCGCCGACGAGCGGGTCCGCGTCGCCGTCGTACAGATCGACAAGACCGGCGCCATCACGGCGTGGAACGAGGACGCGGAGCACCTCTTCGGTTACGCGGCCGATCACGTCACCGGCAAGCCCCTCACCGACCTCGCCGCCTGGCCGCACACGCCCGGCACCAGCACGGGCATCGCCGACGCGCTGCAACTCTCGCGCTGGGAAGGCAGTTACGGCATCCGCAGCGCCAGCGGGCGGGTGGCCCCGGTCTACGCCTCGCACCTGCGCGTCCGCGACACCGACGGCGACCCGTCCACGGTCTGCCTGCTCGTACGCGACCACGAGCGCGCCGTGCTGCAGACACCGCTGCGCCTCCCGACGCCCGACAGCGGCGCCCATCCCGACAGCCAGGGCACCGACCCCTTCGAGATCTTCATCGGGTCGCCGGCCCCCGACGACCTCGACGGTCTGCTGCAGCGCACGGTGGAGCGCGCTCGCGACATGCTCGACGCCGACTCGGCGTTCCTGCTCCTGGCCACCGACGACGAGACGGAGCTGGAGGTCCGCGCCTCCACCGGTCTGCCCTCCGCACGCCAGCGCTTCGCCAGGGTCCCGGTCGAGGTCGGCCCCGGCCGCTACGGTTCCGCGCGGATGCCGGCCGTCCACGAGGACCTCACCCAAGTCCCGGGCGCCGTCCCGTTGTTGAACGGCACGGGCATGCGGTCGGTCGTCACCGTGCCGCTGAAGGTCGAGGGCCGCCTCACCGGCTCCCTCGGCGTAGCGGCCGAGGCCCCCGACCGTTACTCGAACGAGGAGGCGCTGCGCCTCCAGTTCGCGGCCGACCGCATCGCCATGGCCGTCGAGTCGGCCCGCCTCGGCGAACTCGAAAAGCTCCGCCGCGGCTCGCTGAGCTTCCTCGTCGAAGCCTCCGACCTGCTGGCCGGCACCCTGGACCGGGACCAGACCCTGGCGCTCATGGCGCAGATGACGGTCCCGACCCTCGCCACCTGGTGCGCGGTCTACATGATCGCCGACCAGTCCTCGGAGCCGTACCTCTCCTACGTCCTGCACGAGGACGAGGACCGCATCGACGGCCTCAAGGCCCTGCTCTCCAAGATCGCCCCACCGGAGCCCGTGCCGACCCCCGGCGCCCGCATCTGGGCGGCCCCCGCGGAGGCGGCCCACCAGGCCGCTCTCCGTACGTCCATGCGCAGCCTGGGACTTGGCGAACCGGCCAGCGTCAGCTCGGGCATCGGCACCACCCTCGCGACGGCCTCCGCGGTCGGCGGCGAGACGGTGGTCCTGCCCCTCGTCGCCCGAAACCGGGTCATCGGCATGATCACGCTCGGCAAGCCCACGGACGAGCACTTCCGGCAGGAAATCCTGGAGCTGGCCGAGGACTTGAGCCGCCGTGCGGCACTGGCTCTCGACAACGCGCGCCTGTACTCGGAGCGCATGGCGATCAGCCAGTCCCTGCAGCGCAGTCTCCTCCCCCCGGAACTCCCGCACGTCCCGGGCGTCGAGGTGGAGGTCATCTACCGCGCGGCCGGCGAG
Organism: Streptomyces sp. NPDC050264; assembly: GCF_040655895.1. Taxonomy (NCBI): domain Bacteria; kingdom Bacillati; phylum Actinomycetota; class Actinomycetes; order Kitasatosporales; family Streptomycetaceae; genus Streptomyces; species Streptomyces sp. NPDC050264. The sequence continues at coordinate 1,684 of NZ_JBFAKV010000025.1, read as the reverse complement.
GGCAACGAGGTGGGCGGTGACTTCTACGACCTCTTCCCGATCCGCGACGGCGCGTACGGCTTCGCGATCGGCGATGTCTGCGGCACGGGCCCGGAGGCGGCGGCCGTCACGGGCCTGGCCCGCCACGCGCTGCGTCTGCTGGCCCGTGAGGGCTTCGGCGGCCCGGCGGTCCTGGAGCGCCTGAACGCGGCGATCCTCGACGAGGGCGCCCGCAGCCGCTTCCTGACGCTGCTCTACGGGGAGTTGTGGCCGCAGGAGGACGGTTCGGCGGTCCTCAAGATGGTCTGTGCCGGCCACCCGCTCCCGCTCCGCCTGCGGCAGAACGGCACGGTGGAGCCGTTCGCGGAACCGCAGCCGCTGCTCGGCGTCATGGACGACCTCGAACTGTACGAGCAGACGATGACGCTCGACCCGGGTGATGTCCTGCTCTGCGTCACCGACGGCATCACCGAGCGCCGTGAAGGCACCCGCATGCTCGGCGACGACGGCCTGGCCGAAGTCCTGTCGGGTTGTACGGGCCTGACGGCCGGTGCGGTCGCGGCGCGCATCATGCGGGCGGTGGAGCGCTTCGCCGCGGACGCGCCGTCGGACGACATGGCGATCCTCACGATGCGCGTGCCCGGTCTCCAGCACGACTGAGCCGGCGCATTCCGGCGGGCGGGGGCAACGAAAAAAGGCCCCCGCCCGATCAGGGCGAGAGCCTCAATTACCGAGCCCCCAAGCGGAATCGAACCGCTGACCTTCTCCTTACCATGGAGACGCTCTACCGACTGAGCTATAGGGGCCTGTCGCTCTGCGGTTTCCCGCTCGGCAACGAAATAAAGCATACCTGAACTTCGGAGTGCTCTCGAACCGCCTCTCTAGAAGGCCGGTTGAAGCAATCCGCCCAGAGCATTGCACGCGGACACCACTCGCTGCAGCTGCCTGCGCGTCATCGTCCCGTCGACAGGGAGCGCCAGTGTCTCGTCGGCGGCTCTCTCGGTCTCGGGAAGGGCCACATCGCGCCGGAACGCGGGCAGCCGATGCACGGGCGTCTTCACCGGCACGCTGCATTCGACGCCCTTGCCCCGCAGGACCCGAGCGAAGGCGTCCCGGTCGGGCCGCCCGTTCCCGGGGACCCGCACGACGTACTGCTGATAGGTGTGGCCGTCGTACCCGGCGGGCGTACGCACGCCACTCAGCCGCCCGCTCAAGTAGGCGGCGTGCAGCCGGCGTTGCCCCGTCTCGTCGTACGGTTTCTCGGATTCGCCCTGCTCAAGTACGAGCAGTCCGTGCCGGCTGCCGAGGTACAGCAGCCCTTCGACGTCTGCCCGGTGCCCGAAGCGGTGGACGGCGACGACGGCCGCGGTCCGGGCGCTGAGGCGGTCCGCGACGTGTGCGGGGTCGATGCAGTAGGTGTCCGCGTCGATGTCCGCGAAGACGGGAGCCGCACCGGCCCGTACGACGGCGTCGGCGACCTCGGGGTTTCCGAAGGCCGGCACGATCACTTCGTCACCGGCTCCGACACCTGCGGCTTGCAGCATTTCAACTGTGCCCATGGCTGGATCGTGTCCGCGGAACGTGAACACGAAGTGACGCACAACAAAAAAGCCTCTGGCTTCGAGCAAAATGCTCGAAGCCAGAGGCTTTTTTATCAAATTTAGTTCGGCGGCGTCCTACTCTCCCACAGGGTCCCCCCTGCAGT
>NZ_JBFAKV010000024.1:0-160070 GCF_040655895.1 Streptomyces sp. NPDC050264 | reverse complement strand
TTCACACCCGTCACGGCCAACCAGCACGTTTCACCAAGATCGTGTTACGAGCTCTATGCGATGAACGGCCTCAGCGAACTCGGCGGGTGCGGCCCTTCCGTCTCGGGACTCGGACATGCGAGAATTCCTCACTTGTAGGTGGAGTGGGACGGCCGTTCTCGTCGAAAAGGTCAGCCGACCCGCTCCGGTTATGAACCGCTCCTCTTGGGGCGATCCGGCGCCTGGAAGCTTGCGGCTTCTGGGCGCCGGTTTCATTTCCTGCTAGATCAAGCGAAGTTGACGTGGTCGATCAGTCGCGCCTCTCCCCCGCGCTTGATTTCCGAGGGAGCAGGAACATACGTCCGGCGGCTTCAACACTCCAGCGGATAGCCGCCGAGGCATCGCAGCGACGCCAAATCGACACGAAGTCCCGCCCGCCGGCTGCCGCGACCGGGGCCTTAAGCCAGGCGGCCGCAGGGGACTGGCGACATGGGGCTGCGCACAGCGCCCTGATCAGAGGGGGCACCTACGCGGGGCCGACGGGTACGCCGGACAGAGCCCACGCAAGGGAGAAGGAGGAGGAAGGGTTCCCTTACTGCTGCCGCTGCGGCAGCAGTAAGGGCACAGATTGTCTTCTGCATGGGTTCTCCCTCCTTGCAGCGAGCTTCTGGATTTGCCGCTCAGTTGCTGCTGCTGGGAATTAAAACGGTTCACTTACGTCGCCGTCAATGAAATGCAAGGCATGCACGCGGACCCACCGTCACGGGCTTAGGAGCTGCAGTCAACGCAACGAACCAGGCACACCCGATCACCCCAACAACCCTTCCAAAGCGCCGCGTTGACAGCACAGGGGCAAAACCCTCAGAGATCCACTTCCCCGGCTGTGCGCCATCGCGAGACGCTCAATCGGGACAACATCCGAGCAGAATCCGGACCGGCAATCTTTTGCAGCTTCGCCTTAGCGGAGATGATTTGCCGCCCGATTTAACCCGTTGGCGACACGTTACACACGGTTGCAGCGAGAGGTGATCGCACATTCAACGATTGAACGTTGCACAAGCATCAGGACCTTCGACCCTGTCGCGGCGGCCATGTGCCCCATGTGCGGCAGATTTCCGTTCACATAGCATCTGTTGTGAAACATGCAGAAGCAAAGGACTGGACTCGCCACGGGGGTCCGGTTAGTTCATAGTGTCCGGGTCGGGGCCGGGCCGCTGACACGGAGGACTCATGCTCAACGGCGCTCCCCTGCCCACAACTGCCCACCCCACTCCCCCTCCTCCCGGTGAACTCATGGGGCTTGCCGGCCTGCTGCGGGCCTGGCGAGAGGCCGCTGGACGTAAACGCGGCCTGCACCGTCAGCTCACCCAGGACGAGGTTGCGGACAGCATCGGACGCAGTGTCCGCTGGTACCGCAGCCTTGAGAGCGGGGCCACGCCCCGATTAGAACGACCGACCCTCGACGCACTCGCGAACGTCCTCGCTCTGGAACGGGACGAGCGACAAGCGCTGCACCTGTACGCTCTCGGCGGCTCGCTACCGGCAATATCTGCCCCGGCTATCAACAGCCCGGCACTCCGCGACCTGCTCCTCCTCGCCGACCAGGTGATGCCGAGTCCTGCATACCTCTGCGACGCCAACTGGAACATCGTCGGCTACAACGCGGCGATGACCGAGTGGTGGCCGTGGGTTCTCGCTCCGGAAGCGAACCTGATGCGGTGGGCCCTGCTCTCCGACGAAGCCCGTCGACAGTACGTCGACTGGACGCAACATGCGACGGAGTACTTGGCTCTACTTCGCTTCGCCGCGTTCGAGCGGCCACATGACCAGCAACTGGCCGAACTTCTCAACAAGATTCACAACGATCCGGTCTGCCGCCGCATTTGGGAGTCGGGAAGCGATGTCGCCAAGTCACGGGACAGTCACCGCTACTGGGTGTCGCTGCCCAAGCATGGATTCGACACCGTCGAGGTCGTGAGCCACGTATTGCAACCGGGGAGCCTGCCGGGTTGCCGACTGGTCGTCGTGACCTGGCTCCAGGACGTCGAGTCTGCGCAGAATGAGCCCACGGATGCGCGTGGACGAGCGTCGGGAACTGAGGCGCTGTTCCCAAGTTCGGTAAGCAGCGATCGCAGAGGACGAGGGGCATAAACGCAGTCTGCGCACCAGGGGCCCAGGAAGGCCGGACTGGCTCTCCGTGGCTGGGGAGCGGCAGCAGCCGTCCAGCCTTCACGTTCATAAACTCGGGCTCGTTCTCCTCGAATCGTCGAGTGCCCTCGATACGGCGCAAACGTGCTGGAGTTCTGGTCCATCCGCAGCGCCCGGCCGAGCGGTATAGCGGTCCGCCGCGGGCACTCCAGGCGTTTCGAACGCGGCAGCTAATGGGCTCTGCCTCGCAAGAGGTTCATCGGATAGGACGGACCATCACAGTGAGCCGGGGTGAGGCAGGTGACGGCTGACTGTGGCCAATGTCCTCATATCCCCAAGCCCGATACAGAGCATGGACCTTCCCGTCCCCAGCCGCTTCGTTCACCATCAGCGTCACGTACGGCTCGTCGCGGCCCGCGAGGAGCGTGTCGTGGATGCGTCGCGCCACCCCCGTACCGCGCCATCCTGGACGTACGCCGATCTCCTTGAGGGCCACGGCTGACTGCGCCGACCACTTCTCGTCAGGTGCCGGGTCAGTCCGCTGCCAGTACCGGTCGCCGTCCTCGATCCTGTTGCCGTAGGCGTAGCCCACCGGATGTTCGCCTTCGTACGCAAGCACGGCCTGGAAGCCGGGCTCGGATGCGTGCCGGTCCAGGCGTTCGCCGAAGGAGGAGACCGCGTAGTTCGCAAGGTGCAGCAGCGGGGCACGTACTTCGGCGTATACGTCGAGCAGGTCGCCGCGGGCGGCATCCAGGTCGGTGAACGATCGGAGTTCGATGGCGGGTGCCGAGGTCATGCTGAGATCCTCCAGGCGGCGGTGTGCTCGGTCCAGGTGCGTGCGCTGGCGCTGCCCGGTGCTGTAGCGCGCAGGGCAGCGCCGAACTCCTGAAGCATGCGCGATACCCGGGCGTGTTGGGTAGCCGCCTCCGCCGGAATTCCCATGGCGCTGTGGGTGGCCGTGTCGACGTCGCCCTGGGCCAGCTGGGCCTGCGAGAGACGGCTGGTAGCGATGTGGCGGGAACGACGCATGTGCGGTCTGAGCGCGGCTAGGCACTGGTGGGCATGGTACTCAGCGGTGGACCAGTCGCCGGCAGAGAGGTGGGCGGTGAGAGCGAGCGAGTGCAGTTCCGCTTCGTCGTAGAAGGCCAGGAGCCACACCGGACGGAAAGCTCCCGCGTCGGCACGGCTCATCGCTTCCCATGCCTGATCGAAGGTGCGCGGCAACCCGGCGCGCTCGTGGGCGGTGCCCTGGATGGCCATCTGCCTGGCCATGCCGAGCGAGGCGAACATGGGGTCGCGGCGAGTGATGTGCAGGTTCCGCGCGACGTCATTGGCGGCGCGGGCATCAGCAGGGCGTCCCATGTGCCGGTAGAGGCTGCCGGCGTGCGACCAGATGCGGAACTTGATGGCCTGGTCGCCCGAGAGTTCCGCCAAGGTCTGCGCTTCGCGCATGTGCTCGATGGCGTCCCGGAAACGGCGGCCGTCGATGGCGGCCCACATCGCCGACGAACGGAAGCTGGCGGCAGTGGCGTAGAGACTGCCGCGTACGCGCTGGGTGGCGCTGCCGGAGTTCTGAAGGTTCAGAGCTCGATTGGCGAGGTCGACGGCGCGCTTCTCGATGTCGGGTTGTCCACCGCGCTTGTGATCGCTGGCGACTACGTCGGCGAACTGCTGCTGCAGTCGGCCGACATCGGACATGCCGATCTTTCGGGTCGAGGTGGTGCCTGGCGCGGCGGCGGCCACAGCCGCTGCAAGCGGGCCGGTGACGAGAGTGCGGCGATGCATGGGGTCCTCCTGCGGTGGGGCTGCCGTAGGCAAAGACCGGCCCCGTGGCACGAACCCTAGGTCGACGGCGGTCCGACCGGATAGATCCTCCAAGACCCTCCGTGTGGCCGCGTTGGGCCAACGGACCCTCCCCGCGCGCCATTCCCGGACCTGGCGTCCATCGTAGGTTCCCGGTCTGCCGGTGAGACGTTCCAGAGCTGAATTCGCTTCGTTGGCAAGGCTGTTGGCGCTGTACTTGCGTTCGTCCATCCATGCCTCGAACGCCTCGTTACGCATGGTGCTGCCCATGACCGCACCGTAGACCTTTGAGCACACACAGTCCCACAAGTGGATGGTCAAAACCCCCTAGGGAGCCCGGCGCGACGCCAGCGAGATCCCCTAACCAGGAGCTTCGGCCGGGGAGTTACCTGTGTTCACGGCACCGAACAACGTGCGTGACGGCATCGAAGGGGCCCACACGAGTGCCTCATTGAGGGTCGCCGCACAGCCATCCGGACAAGTAGGAGCACGCCATGAACTCCTTCACTGGAAGAGCAAGCGTCACGAGCGCGGTGAACCGGGTAGACCTCGGACGGCAGCGGCGCAGCATATTCGCACCGCCCTCCCCATGTGCGCTCACGGACCTGCCGTCGGCCCGGCCGTCAGCGGTCGCTGCCTCTGTCGTGCGAGAAAGGGAGTACGTACCGCGGCTACGCCGGATCGGGGCTGCGTGGCTCCGGTATGCCTGCCGGATGCCGGAGGCCCGAGTCGAGACGACCCTTGTCGTCCTCTCGGAGCTGGTCACCAACGCCGTCCTGCACGGCAAGGGTGAATCGGTGGGATATCGGAGCTGGTCTTCGCAGCCAGGTCTGATTCGCATCGAGGTCGACGATGCGACCGAAGCCGCGGAACCTCTGCCCCAACAGGCGTCGCCACTGGCCGAGTCCGGGCGCGGCTTGTTCCTCGTAGACATGCTCGTCCAGGACCTGGGTGGTGACTGGGGCTTCTGCAAGAACGGCACCACCGCTTGGTGCTGCCTGCCCATCCACGATGACGACCAGCCCGTATGCGGGCGGAGGGAACTGTGAGCAGCGCAACCGTGATCGAGGCACCGCTTGCGGGCGCGCCACCGGGCACGCCGGTAGCCGTGTACGCCTGCCTGGCCAGCCCCACCTTCCGAGACGCAGCACTGCGCGGAGTTGAGGACTTCGTCCGACGGCACGGATGGGCATCGGTGGAGACCTTCATCGACATCGCGGAGTTCGCGTCGTCGGCCGAGGAACGTCCCGAACGGGCGATGGCCTTGGCCCTGGTGACGCGCGGTGAGGCGAAGGGCGTCGTGGCGCCGAGCTACTCGATGCTCTGGCACGGCCCGGAGGAGCGTGCCGAGATCACAGACTGGCAGGTGCGGACGGGCGCGTGGCTGTCGAGCCCGTGGAACACGACGGAGATCACCTCCCGACTCGGCGCCTCACGGCCTGGACGGACAGCGTCGTGATCGCGGGAGTCCGCCCGCGTCGGGCGCGCGGCCGTCAGCTTCTGCGGTTGCCGCGGTTGCGGTGGGTGATGCGTAATCCGTTGCGGTATCTGGCCACGCTCGGTTTCGGTCCGGTCCAGCTCATACTCCTGCCGACGCTCGTCGGCGGAGCCGCGTGGGTGGTGGTGACGTACACACCCCACGCCCATTGAACTGGGGCTCCCATGGTGTCTGGGAGTTGGTGCAGGTCTCGCCTGACGCCCCGGCTGCGCGTTCTGTGAGGGAGTTCGCAACGGCCCACTCGACCCGTCCACCGTCAGTGGCGGGCGGCGCAATACCCGGGCACGGCCTTGTCGCAAGGGCCCTACCCGGAGAGGCGTGTGGGGAGCGTCAACTCCCGGTTTCTCAACACACGCCATCACCTTTTCAAGGAGCGACGTCCGTGAAGGGAACACCATGACCACCGGAGCGGGCCTCATCGTCCCGTACATCACCGTTCGGCGCGGCGAGGAGGCGGACAAACAGCGACACCTGTGTGTCCGCCCTGGACCCGACGGCCGTCAGCGGCTCGCCTGGGTCAACGAGGGACCCGGCGACCGCGACTTGCGCGACGTGCTGTGGGGCCGGGTCTCCTCTTCGCTCGGCGTCGACCGACGACCGGAGGGCGCACCCCGGTGGCAGCTCGTCCACCCCGCCCGGCAGCGGGAGACCATGCTCTACCTCCAGTGCCAGGTGTGTGTGACGCGGGTGCGCGACGTGCGCCGCCGCGATGCACCAACCGCGCGCCCCGGCGTGCTGTTCCTGGCCGCCGAGGGCGCCGATCTCACGCGCCCGGTGCGCACAGCGCAGCCGCCTGTATGCATCGAGCACGCACGGCTGTCCGCAGAGAGCTGCCCGCATCTTGTCCGCAAGGGGCACATCGCGCTGCTGGCCCGGCGGTACCGCCTATACGGCGTCATCGGCACACCGTACGAGCAGACAGGCCAAGGCCTGCGCCCTCAGCCGTCCGACGACACGCCTGTCCCGTACGGCGACCCACGGCTGCGCTGGTTCCTCGCCTCACAGCTTGTCCGCGAACTCTCCGACTTCGACGTCGTCGATCTGGCGGACCTGGTAACCGCCCCGTAGACGACCGCCCAGCAGCCCGCTGGCCATCTACGCAGTTGTCGGCTCCGCCTGTGCACCTCCCGAACGGCTCCACGAGTACGGACTCGCTCCACGATCTTTGGAGGTCTCCCATGCCGTTGCCCCTCAATCTGTCGACCCCGCCCTCTCCCATCGGGGACGTCGACTACACGGCTATACGCAACTTCGCGGCCCTGCGCGGGCAGTTGCGCGTGTCCTTCACCCCCCACTGCAACGCCGCATGCTGGTTCTGCCACAACGAGGGCGACGTGCCGCCGCCGGAGACCCGCCGCGACCACGCTCATAAGCCCCGTGCACGGCAGGTCGACGCCGCCGCGTTCGTGCAGACCATCACAAGCCTCATGGCTTCAGGGCTCAAGCGCGTGTACTTCACCGGTGGCGAGCCGTTGACCTCCCGCTGGGCGCGCCCGGTGCTGGAACAGCTTCCCCGGTCGGGCCCGGATTCCTCGTACACGCTCATCACGAACGGACTGCTGGTCCGCCGCAATCAGCACTGGCTCGCCAAGACCCCGCTCGACAAGGTGAAGGTGAGCCTGCACTACTTCTCCGACGAGTCGCTCAGGGAGATCGCGCAGGTCCCCCAGGGCATCGGGGTCATCCTCGACGGGATCGAGGCCGCCCGCGAAGTCCTGCCCCGTGTCGAGCTGAACTGCCTGATCCAACGCCAGAACACGCACGAGATTCGCGCGATTCTCGACTACGCGCTGGAGCGGCGGATGCCGGTGCAGTTCATCGAACTCGTCGACACCCCCTACAACCAGCCGGGCTCGGCCGCCGCGGTCTCCGCCGAGGAGATCATCCGCCACCTGCGCACCCTCACCAGCGACGAGCACACCGAGATCGCCGGAGTCGGGCAGGGACGACGCGTCTTCCGCGTGGACGGCATCGAGATCGATGTCATCCACCGCGACCTCGGCCGCCACCACGTCGGCCAGTGCGGATCGTGCGCCCTGCGCTCCCAGTGCATCGAAGGGTTCTGGGCGCTACGTGTCGACCACGCCGGCGGCCTTCAGCCCTGCCTCCTTCGTGAGGATCTGCGCATGGACCTGCTCCCTCACCTTGACGACCCGCAGGCCCTGGCCACGGCCGTCGCCCGCCACGTCACCGCCTTCACGGAGGGAACCCTATGAACAAGCTGCCCGTCTCCTACCAGCCGCGGAACAACGACTACAACGGCTGTGACCAGCCGTTCATCGTCCTGGAGGGCGTCTCCGGCATCGGAAAGTCCACCCTGGCAACACTCCTCACCCACCAGCTCAAGGCAACCAGCCTGCACACCCTGCCCCGGCCCCACACCGACTGGGCGAAGGACGTCAACACCCGGCTCGCGCCGCTGCCACAACTCTGCTTCTACCTGTCCGGCCTGCTATACGCCTCCGACCGCGTACGTACCTCCCGCGCGGTCAGCCCGGTCATAGCCGACCGCTACACCTCCTCCGTGCTGGCCTGCCACGCCGCCGTACACAACATCGCAGTCGATCAGGTCCGCCAACTCGCCGACCCGTTCCTGCCCTACCTGGTCCAGCCCACCCACACGTTCTACCTGCACTGTTCGGAAGAAACGCTGCGCGCCCGCATGCGCACCAAGCGGGACCTGAAGCAGGACGACACCGACCTGTTCAAGGTGGACGGACGCCTCAAGCAGCTCCTGGACAACTTCAGAGCCACCGCCGCCGACGACCCGAGCGCCGTCTGGATCGACACCGAAGGCAAGACCCCCGACCAGCTCGTCCACGAGATCGTGCAATCCCTGGAGAGAATCCGTGCTTAACCCCATCGACGCCGCGGCCGTCCTGCGCGACGGCCGCGCCACCGGCCTCCACCCTTCCCAGATCCACGCAGGCGTCGCCTGGTGGCTCGGCGCCTGCCTGGTCGTCACACAGAAGGCCACCACAGTCGCCGTGGCACACGACGGCGACAGCCTCAGTGCCGAGTACGCCGCCCGACTCGCCCGCGGAGCGACCAACGCACTGCACTACCGGTGCCGCGTCACCCTCTTCCTCTCTCCGACCAGCCCGGAGGAACTGCGGCAGCACGCGCAGGAGCTGGGTGGCGCGCCTTTCGCCTACATCACCACCAGCCCAGGCAGCGAGGTCGCCGTCGCGCTGTTCGACGCGGAGGGCAAAGCCCTCACCGAGGAGTCAGGGCTCGCCGAGATCCGGACCCTGATCGAGCGCGACCGCGTGCCCCTCCCCGTCAATGACAGCTCCCGGGGAACCATCCAACACCGAGAGAAGACTGACGCCAGATGATCAATGCCCGTGCAGTCATCAGATCCCGCACACCGATCCTGTTCGTCACCATCGACTCGCTGCGATATGACGTCGCCGCCTCCGCCATCGACGAGGGCCGAACCCCCCAGCTCGCCCAGCTTCTGCCCGGCGGACAGTGGGAGCGCCGATGGACGCCCGGCACCTTCACCCTCCCCGCGCACATGGCGTTCTTCTCCGGCTTCCTGCCCAAGCTCCCCACCCCGCAGCAGCCACCGAGGCTGTGGGAGTGCCGGCCGCCCGCCGTCAAGACGGTGGATCCCCGCACCTTCGTGTTCGACGCCCCGAATCTGCTGCGCGGCCTCAACTGGCTGAGGTATACGACCGTTTGCATCGGTGGCGTCACCTACTTTTCCGGGGAGACCCATCTTGGCTGCGTGCTACCCGCCATGTTTGACGATGCCTACTGGCGGCCCGAGTGGGGCTCCCCGGAACCGGACTCCACTCGCCACCAAGTCGACTTCGCACTCACGCTCGCCGAGGATGTGTCCAAGGCGCCGCTGTTCCTGTTCATGAACATCAGCGCAACCCACGTCCCCCACAGCCACTACCTGGGAGACAGCACCGACACCGCTGCCTCCCAGAAGGCCGCCCTCGGCTACGCCGACGAACACCTTGGCCGGCTAATCAACCAACTCACCTCCCAAGGACCGTGGTTGATCATCCTGTGCGCCGACCACGGCGACGCCTTCGGCGAAGACGGCTTCCACGGCCGAGGCATCGCGCACCCCGTCGTCACCACCGTGCCGTATGCCGCATGGCTGGCCGCATGACCGCTACGCTCACCCAACATGAGCGATGCTCCCACGCGCGACGCCTCGGTGGTCGTGGCGATCGACGACACCGACAAGGTCGCGATTCTCAGCGCAGACTTTCCCCAGCACGGAGGCGAGTTCCTGTTCCTGCCCGGCGGCCGACGCGAAGACGGCGAGGACGCAGCAACCTGCGCGCGGCGCGAACTCAAGGAGGAAGCCGGGGTCACCGCTTCGTCATGGACGCACCTGGGCAGCTACGCCATGACACTCGCTTCGACGGCCCGCATCGACCTGTTCCTGGCCAGGAACCTCGTCCTGGGACCGCAGGAACTCACCGACAGCGAGCAGGATTTCAAGCTGGAATGGTGGCCTCTCGATGCCACGCTCGACGCCGTCGAGAAGAGCCGCTTCCTCCTGCCCGCCGGACCGCTCGCACTGCTCCTGGCCACTCGCGCAACAGCCTGACCACTTCTCTCCGCCCCCCAGCGTCAGGAGCGCTGGGGCAGCACTTGTGGGGCTTGGCGCACATCTCACATGTAACGCCTGGTGGCGCTCCTCCGTCGATCACAGCAAATCCAGCCGTAGGCGGGCGGCCGCAAGCTCGAGGTATCGCCGCCAGGAAGAATGAACCTGTGCCGTCCTCAATTCACGAGGACAGTGAGCAAATCGAACTCGACCTGCTTGCCCCTCTGTTCGGCGTGTCTGGCCATAAGGCCACGCCGATGGCCGAGGAAGAACTCGGTAGAAGAGGCGGCCAGCCCGGGCGATGGCCCAGCACCGCGGCATCGGCAACCGCCTCCTCGACGGCCGCCAGATCAAGGTCATGTCCCTGATGGAAGAAGGGCTCGACCAACAAGCCCGCGCCACGATCGACGCCAGCTGGCCCACGGAACGCTGGGAGACGCCATCGTCCTCCTCCTACGCGCCCACTGCCGCACCGCCAACAGGCCCGTCACCGGGCCAGACCTCCACAAAGGCATCCGGCTCCTCGCACACCCCACCCCGACCCGTCGACCGGCACCTTCCAGACCCGCACGGGCCTATCTGCCCTGGAGTTGAACCCCGCAGGCCGACACGGCGGCCCGCTGCTCGACACCCTCGTCAACGTCGCCCGGCTCGACGCCTACGCCGCGCGCGAAGTCCTGCAGAATCCCCTCGCCGATTCCACCTCAAGCACCGACCGCGCAGACACCCTCAGCGCTGTAATCGACGCGGCGGACCTGCGAACCAGCGAGTTGCCCACGCGCGACCGCGGGGCGCTGATGGGCGTGGTCGCCGCCGCCGAGACTGGGCTGGCGGGCTGCTGCAGGCCGACGCCACGTGCAGCCACGGGGACTGCCAGCGGGAATGACCTGCAGCAATGCCAGCTCGCTGCGCGGGCCCGGACGCGCCCGTCGGGACGGAAACAGGTCCTGATTCTTCTGGGCCGGTATCCACGTACGGAGGCGTCGGCGTTTCGGCCATCTGCTGCCCAGGACCACTCCAAGCCCGACCAGGGATGCCAGACCCGCAGCCCTCCGTCGCACAGGCAATCGCGGGCTTCCCAGCACGACCGAATGACGTGTGTTCGATATCGCGGCCGGGTCGTTGGTCCTCACGACTCCGCCTCAGCGACCATCCAAAGGGGAACGATGACCTCGGCCACCACACAGGATCAGCCGCCTCAGCCACCGAACGGCACCGCGCAGGACGACGAACCACAACACGCCAGTGTTCGAGAGGAGGAGTACCTCTACCGCGACACGTCACGGCTCCGGGCGGGATCACTGATGACCACCCGTTCGATGGCACGGCGCCTGCCCACGCTCGTGCTCCGCTCCCAGAAGATGGCCTGGCGAGTCGATCGCGGCGCGGCCATCGGACTGCTGGTGTGCCAGATCGGGACGGGCGTATTCGCAGCCCTTGGCCTCCTGGCCGTCACCGGAACGATCACCGCGCTGATCTCCTCCGGCGAGATCACCGAGCGGCTGTGGGACGCCGCCCCGCAGCTGGCCGTCATCGCCGCGGCCACCGGCCTGCGCGCGCTGCTGGGCATCGCGGTCGTCTGGCTGACCGGGCGCCTGCGCCCCGTGCTCGGCCGCGCGGCGGAGCTGACGATGATCGAGGCGGCGCTCGGCACGGAACTGGCCGCGAACAACGAGCCCGGCTACAACGACGCCTACGACATCGCGGACCGCGGCGCCCAGGTCACCCCCGACCTCGTAGAGGAAGCACAGGACGTGCTGGCGGCGACCGCGACCCTGGCGGCTGGCGCGGCCGTCCTGACCGTCCTGCACCCGCTACTCTTGCCCCTGCTTTTCCTCGCATGCCTGCCGCAGGCCGCCGCCTACGTCCGGTCGGCACGGGTGATCTACCTCGCGGGCCTGGAGACCTCCGGACGTCGCCGGATGCTGGGCAAACTGCGCTGGCACATGGCCTACATGGAATCCAGCGAAGAGATGCGAGCCTGCCTCGCCGGCCCCTTCCTGATCGGCCGCTACCGAAAGCTCGCCGCATCCGTCAACGCGGCCGAGCGCACCGCCGCGAACACCGGCGCCTGGATGGGACTCGCAGGCGCTGTCGCCGGCGGGATCGCCTCCATCGCGGTGTGGGCGGCACTGCTGTGGCTCCTCGCCTCCGGGCGCATGAGCCTGGCCGCCGGAGGCGGCGCCGTCTTCGCGCTCCAGACGGCCACCGGCTCCGTTCGCGGCATCATCAACGGCGGGGCCCGCCTGGTACGCACCGGCTGGTACGTGCAGGACTGGCAGAACTTCCTCGACAACGCCCACGGCCAGGCCATGGTCGACTCCCGCGGCACCGCGGCTCTGCCCGCGGTGCCGGAGCGCTTCGAGGTCCGCGACGTCACCTACCGCTACGACGGCGCCCCAACGAACAGCCTCAGCAACGTGTCCCTTCATGTGCGGCGCGGCGAGATCGTGGCCCTGGTCGGGGAAAACGGCTCCGGCAAATCGACCCTCTCCCGCCTGCTGTGCGGACTGCTGCTGCCCACCGACGGCGAAGTGGCCTGGGACCACGCCTCCACGGCGGAGCTGGATCCCTGGGATGCGTGGAAGCAAGTCGCCCTGGTCCCGCAGAAGTTCACGTACCTCCCACTGACGATGCGCGACAACATCACCTTCGGGCAGGGCGACACCAGCGACGCTGCCCTGCTCGCCGCGTGCGAGGCGTCCGGCGCCGCCGAGATGCTGCCCAACCTCCGATCCGGCCTGAACACCCTGCTGACCAGCGAGTGGTTCGGCGGACAGCAGCTCTCCGGCGGCCAGTGGCAGCGGCTCATACTCACCCGCGCCTTTCACCGGCAGGCGGCGCTGCTGGTGATGGATGAACCCACGGCAGCCCTCGACGCGCGGGCGGAACACCGGATCTTCTCCGGTCTGCGTGAACTGGCCAAAGACCGCGCCATCCTGCTGATCACGCACCGGCTCACCAATGTGGCCGTGGCCGACCGGATCGTTGTCCTGGACGAGGGGCGGATCGTGCAGGAAGGCACGTATGCCGAGCTCACGCAGTCTCCGGGGCTCTTCCGGTCCTTGTGGGAATTGCAGCGCCGGATGAGCGGAGAAATCGCCTGATGTTCCGGCCCTGGCCCTCGCCCGAGGCCTCCCCAGCGCACCTTTTTGAAAGGCAGAGCCCCGTGGCCTTTTACGTCTCCCCGTCAGATCCCGTTGCGCCGCAGGCTGCCCTACCAGCAGCGCAGTACGCCGCCTCCTGCCACGCGGTATAGCTCAGTGCCGCCGCGATCATCACTGACCAGATCGGCCGTTCCCTATTGATACGCCCGACCTACCGCGAGGACGGTCGGTAGTTGCTGCCCGGTGGCGCCGCCGAACCCGACGAGCACACGTTGGATGCCTGCCGCGCGAGATCGCCGCGCCTCCACAGCAGGCGGCGGCACTTCTCGAAGTCGCAACCACGATCGGCTTACAAACGATGGGGCTTACGGCGGAGTCGGCCACCCAGGCCCCGGATCGGTAAGACGCGTCCCACAGGGGTAGCAGCTGGGCGACGTCGTGCCGATTTCCGCTGGGAGTGTCACAGCGAGCAGGGTTCCGTGGCGGTCGAATGAGGTGGTACTTGGAGCCGCAACGGCCCGGTCGGCAAGTGAGGGGCCGGCATGGTGGTCCCCCCTTGAACGCCCGGGCATGCGAGCCGTCCACGGCGCAATCGGTAAGGCCAAGTGGGCTGGCACGGGCACAACTCGTACAAGAAGGCGGCGTGCAGGAGGGGCCGGACGCCAACCTCGGCCCAGTCCCGCAGTCGGCGCCAGGCCGTAACTCCCGAACAGCCCATGCTTTCGGCCGGAACGTCCCGCCCCTTCCAGCAGCGATGGCCTTCTCCCCCTTCCGAATACAGTCCCGCTCAGCGGAAACAGGGCCAGACTCCGCACCTCGGCGCCTCATAAATTGCCCCTGCAGCGTGAGGCGTCCACTCACCAAGGGTGTGTGGCATCACACGCTCTCCCACGCCCTGGGTACACGAGAGGAGGGCCCGTGCCGGCCACATCCGAGCTGGTCAGAAAGCTGACAGCGAAGCTGTCGATCACGGAGGCGCTGCACAGGTACTGTCGAGGCCTCGATCGCATGGACCGTACAGTCGCCGATACCGTCTGGCATGCCGACGGGACCGCCGACTACGGCCCCGACTACCGGGGTTCCGCGTCCGGCTTTCTGGACTTCGTATGGGCGTACCACGCTCAACTCGACCGGCACTCCCACCAAGTGTCCAACGTCCTCATCGACGTCGACGACGCGGCGGGAACCGCGGTGAGCGAGAGCTATGTGTCGGTCTGGCTGAGGACTCACCCCGTCGACGGCCGGGTGAGCGACCTGTTCCACCGTGGCCGTTACATAGACACCTGGTCCTGCCGCGACGACGTTTGGGGCATCGATCACCGCACCTTCGTCGCCGACCTGTACCGCGAGGTCACACACGCGGCTTCCACTCTTGGCACGCCATCGGGGCGGCGCGATGTGAACGACCCCTCGTACATGGCGTTCAAGGCCTAACGCGCAGGAGACATTGAATGCCGACGAGCGAGCACCAGGGAAGAACCGCTGTCATCACGGGAGGAGGGCGCGGCTTCGGCAAGGCCTTTGCCTCAGCACTGACGGAACTCGGTGCACACGTGTTCCTCGCGGACATTGACGGGGAAGCCGCCGAGGAAGCCACCCAGGAGCTGACGGACCGCGGTGGGAGTGCCACAGCGGTGCGCTGTGACGTCACGGATGAAGCAGCGGTCTCTGAAATGATCAGCCAAGTCACTGACGAACATGGCGGCTTGGACATTCTGGTCAACAATGCGGGGCTCCATGCCGCCTACAACCGGCCGTTCATGGAGCTGGGCCTGAGTGCGGTTCGACGCGTGTTCGACGTCAACGTCATGGGCACCATCATCTGCTCGATGGCGGCACACCATGCGATGAAGGGACGAACCGGCGCCTCGATCGTCAACATCTCCTCCTCGGCCGCGTACGCCAACCGCGCGGTGTACGGCGTGTCCAAGCTGGCGGTCAGAGGTCTGACCGTCTCCTTCGCGCGCGAATTCGGCGTCGCCGGGATTCGGGTCAACGCCATTGCGCCGGGATTGATCCTCACGGACGCCGTTCGCGCCGAGCTGTCGCAGGCCGAGGCCTCACGGGTGCTGGGCGAGCAGATACTTGAGCGCCACGGAGAGGAAGCGGATGTCGTGGATGCGCTTCTCTACCTGCTCTCTTCCAAAGCCTCTTTCGTGACCGGGGAGACCTTGCGGGTCACCGGCGGCTTCGCCCTGTCGCTCTGACAACGGATGGTCATGATGCGGGCGAGGGGCCGGCCGGAGGAGCGTCCTCCACACTCACCAGCGCACCGGCTGACGGTCGCCACCTGACTCCGCGCTGTCGACCAGTTCCCGCACCTTGTGTGCGGGAACCACGACACCCGGCGCCTCCAGGAACTGGCAGCACACGTCCTCTGCCGGAAGATCCTCGGGCCGAACGGCCATGTAGGGCCACACATAGGCCGGCGTGCCCGGTTCAGTGCGCCAGCTGCTGGCCAGGTCACCGATGTCCACGGTGTCGTAGCCGACGAGGTCCAGCAGTGTGGCCGCCGACTCTTTCGCCCTGTCGCAATCGCCCGCGATGGGAAGGGCGCTACGGTCCGCAGCACCGGCCGGACGGGCACCGGTGAACAAGTGCCAGAAGTCGATGTTGTTGAACGCTTTCACCACGTGCGAGCGGACCAGAAGCTGCTGCACCAGGGCGCTGGATGCGATCTCACCCGAATCGAGCGCCGCAGTTCGACCGTCGCGCTCAGGGAAGTAGTTCGTCGTATCGATCACCGTCTTGCCCGCGAGGGCAGCGGCCGGAAGGTTCCTGTACGCCCTCTGCGGGATGGCGGCAACCACCAGATCACCTGCGAGCGCCGTCTCCTCGGCCGTGGCGGCGCGTGCGCGTCCGCCGAGATCAGCAACGAGAGGATCAAGCGTATCCGGCTCACGGGAGTTGCTGATCACTACATGCAGACCCGCCGCGACAGCCAAGCGGGCGAGGGTTCCGCCGATCATCCCGACGCCGATGAGCCCGAGAGTCCGCATTGCCACATGCCTCCAGATCGAGCGCGTGAAAGCGTCATCCGCAGGCAAGAAGCCTGCAGCACCGACGGAGGACGCTCCGTTCCCTATGTGAAACTGAGTGTCAGGCTAGCTACTGTGGTTCAGACCCGGCAAGGTACGGGAACACAGAAAGGTACGATCGTGTCGTGAGGGGAGCAGGCCGCTTGAACACCAGAGACATCGCTCGCGAAGCCGTGCGATCCCGACTCTCGCAAGTCGCGGTCGAGTTGTTCCGCAAAGAAGGTTTCGAGCAAGTCACCTTCGACACACTCGCCGAAGCCGCCGGAGTGTCACGCAGCACCTTCATCAGGTACTTCGGCACGAAGGAGGACGCGGTCCTCAGCACTTTCGACGCCAAAGGCGAGCGCGTGGTCGACGCTCTGCGCAACCGTCCCGCCGACGAGGACGAATGGGCTGCCCTGAGGCATGCACTGGGGATCCTTGTCGAGGAGTACCAGCAGGACCCGGTCGGCACGCTGGCCCTGACCCGACTCATCCTGGAGACCCCGGCACTGTCCAAGCGGCAGTTCGACAAGCAGCGCCGCTGGCGACCCCTCATGGCGGAGGCTCTCGCCGAGCGCGCGGGTTCCGCGTCTCCGACGCTGCCTCAGCAGGTGCGCGCTGCAGCCGCCTTGGACTGCGTGTACCTTGCCGTCGAGCAGTGGTACTCGTCGGACGGCACGCTGGGTCTGACCGCACTCCTCGACGATGCCTTCGCCGTGGTCGCCGCCAGCTGACGACGCTCCCACCGTGGCCACGCGGCGTAGATCCGCCACGCACCGCCGAGGACATCCGCCGGGGACGAGCCCGTGCCCCGACTTTCGCTGTCGCCCGGTTCGCATGCGTCTTCACCGCGAGCAACGAGGCACGCATCCGGGCTGCGACGTCTGCGGTACTGAGTCCGGTCGTGACTTCCTCGACGACCTCCAGTTCGCACCCGGTGAGCGCCCCGAACAGGGCGACCGCACGGAGGCTAGGCCCGCACACCAGGGTCTGGGCGACGTGCCCGATGAGAACCGCAGAGGCAGCCGCGGTGAGCGCGCCACCGCCGGCCGCGACATCGATGACGACTGCGGCGAAGCCGACCGTTGCCAGGACAGCGATCCACAGCGGCGCCGCATATCGGTGCCTACCGAAGGACGCACGCCCCAGCCGGTGCAGAAATGTCGCCGTGAGAGGGGACCTCGCACTTCTGACCCAGGGAACTCCTCCAGCTTCCTCCGCGAGAGCTGCACGAAGTACCACCGCACACGCTACGCGCCGCCGCAGCAACTCTGCGGCGGCGTGGATCATGTCCCGGGGCAGCCCGACGTGTCAGGCTGCTGTACGCAGGAAGCGCAGCGTGGCAGTGACCGTGGTCAGCCCACGGACCATACCCATCTGGTTCCACCCCAGTCCGAATTCCTCACGGTCGACCGTGAATTCCGTGGTAGCCGTGAGTGCGTCGGCGCGCACGTCCGCCAGATGCGCAGTGAGGGATTGCGGCCTGCTGACGCCACGCACGGTGAGCTGCCCGGAGAGCTGCACGGTGTCACCCTGCCAGGAATCCACTCCGCGGACGGCGAAGGTGATCTCGGGGTGGTTGGCCACGTCGAAGAAGTCGGCGGAGCGCAGGTGTTCGTCGCGCTTCGCGTTCTTGGTGTCGACGGACGCGGCGTCAAGGATGAGGGTGCCGACGACGGAGCCGTCGGATCGAGCCTCCCCCTCCCCACTGACGACGCCGAAGGCGCCCTTCACGGTGACGAGTCCCCACATCGTCTTGTGCCGCAGGGCGACAGCTGAGGTATCCGCGTCAAGGCGCCACAGGCCGGTTTCCACGGCAACGGTCATGTTCCTTCTCCAGCCATCCAGGGAGTCACAGGCATGTGCTTCAAATTTGGACGACTGCAAGTTAACTCATAATCCAAATCTGAACAACCCATCGGTCCAAAAATGGACAACAGGTAGGATCGACGCCATGACCGACGCAGAGCCGCCCTCCACCGACCTTCCCGCGCGCCCGTCGGCGCAGGGCGGCGACCTGCTGCCGGAGGAGCTTCGGGCCTGGATGCTCCTACTGGCGGCCACCGGGGCCGTGGAGCAGGAACTGCGCGCCTTGGTGAAGGAGCGGCTCGGCGTCTCCCACGACGAGTTCCTGATCCTGTGCCTGCTCGCCGAGCAGCCCGCGACGGGCGTACGGATGACGCAGATCGCCGAGCTCCTCGGCCGCCCCAAGACCCGGCTCACCTACCAGATCGCCTGCCTCCAGCACGGCGGCCTGGTCACGCGGACCCCGGTCCCAGGCGACCGGCGGGGCATCGCAGTTGCCCTCACCGATAAGGCCCGCACCCTCCTCCAGGAGGCCTCAGGCCCCCTCGCCGGTACGGTCACCTCGGCCCTGGCACGCTTCGTGGGGCCAACTCAGCAACAAGCGCTGCGCGACCTGCTGCTGCCGGACGTTTTCGGCGGATCCCGGCCGCAGCAGGACAGCCCACCTCTCAGTACTTGATGACGACGTTAAGGGCGCCATCCGTCGCGCTTGCCGTCTCGATGGCCCGCACGATCTCGTGCTGGGGAAATTCATGCGTGATGATCGACTCAATGTCGAAATCACCACTCTCCATGATGTCCATCACCGTGTCGACATCTTCGGGAAGATAACCACCGGAGCCGATGATGCTGTGCTGAGCGTAGGCGAGAGAGGCAAAATCGACCGGGTACGGAGTGTGATGCACTCCTACCACGACCAGACGACTGAAGAGTTTCCCCATCACCTGGTAGGTGTCGATAGGTGCATTCACTCCAGT
Organism: Streptomyces sp. NPDC050264; assembly: GCF_040655895.1. Taxonomy (NCBI): domain Bacteria; kingdom Bacillati; phylum Actinomycetota; class Actinomycetes; order Kitasatosporales; family Streptomycetaceae; genus Streptomyces; species Streptomyces sp. NPDC050264. Next base: position 141,156 of record NZ_JBFAKV010000024.1, on the reverse strand, counting down.
CGCCTCGACGAAGATGTCGACGTCAGCGGTGTGTCCAGAAAGCGACCGCGCCGTTCCGAACACTTCCCGCGCCTTTGCACCTAGGTCTTGTTTCGCAGAATTACAGGTGGCGAAGCCCAGATCAGCCGCTTTCCGCAGACGGAAATCTGAAATATCGACGACCATCACCGTCGAACATCCAAAATACCTCAAGGCAATGGCAACGCCCATTCCGATCGTGCCCGCCCCGAAGACGACAGCCGTCTCGCCGGCCTTCGGGTTCGACCGGCGCGCCGCGTGCGTGGCCACCGTGAACGGTTCGATCAGAGCGGCAGTTCTGGACGACACCTTCGTGCTGACGGGATAGACCTGCCTCCCGACTTCACAGTTCGGCACAAGGATGTACTCGGAGAAGCCGCCCAGCGTCCCCGCACGGGACGAGTCCCCCGCGGCGAGCGCGGGATAGGGGTATACCCGGTCTCCAACCTCAAGCCCTGTGACGTTCTTGCCCTTGACCGCCACCTCCGAGACCATTTCATGACCGAACTCGCTGCCCGGTGTGATCCTGTGGGCGCGGGGGCCGTGGAAGTAGGCAGAGATGTCGGACCCGCAGACGCTCGCATACAGGTTCCGGAGCAGGACGTCGTCGTCACCGCACGCGGGCGTCTTCATCTCGACCAGAGAGATGTCCCTGGGGCCGTTGTAAACAGCTGCTCGCACGAGGTTCTTTCCTTTCTGGAATTCACCGACACACGTCATCGTGGGCCAGATCTTTCGATTGTCTTCTCGACAATCAGGCCAGCTGAGCCGATCGCGTCGTGTGCGTACGCTTCCTGCGGTTCACAATGAGCAGGCCGATTCCGGCCTTGAGAGAAACAGCACCCATGCCGATGACCGCCGCCACGCCCTGGGGTCCATCGTTCACGAGCGGGATGATGGCAGCGGCAACGAGATTGAAAAGGAAAAGGAACCACAGTGTGGGCTTCGCCGTAACCAGCTTCTTGAAGGCGTTCATGTCGAAATCCTTGGGATCGCAGTCGGAGACTTTTCCCTCTCGCCTCGTCCGGGCTTCAGGAACGCTTCCAGAGTGCCCCGGCAGATTTCTCCTGTCGTCGTGCCAGTGCAGGCATCACTCGTACTGAATCTGATGTACGTACCCCTGCCTGTGCGTCGTCGCCCAGGACTTTCGTCAATCGCGGGAACGACAGCGAGCCGCAGCCGCTCGCTCATGCGGTGCCGGGCACATTGCCGTTCTGTTGAGCGGGCGCCCGGCACCCCGCAACCCCTGAGACATACCCACTCTGGAGTGGCCAGTCGGCAGTTCCGCACGGGGCCAGGAATCCCTGCCGCACGCGGACGTGGGCCGGCTTCCAGCGGCACACACGCGCTGTCATTCAGGCGAACCCGTGATCACAACCGCCGACGGTGCCAGGGGCCATCAGAGGAAGAGCCTCCCCTCACCGTTCCGCATCGTCAGCGGCCGTTCGCCGGGATCTCCTCGCCAGTTGACCGGGCCTCAGGAGCACCGCCCCCTTCCGGCGTCCGTAGCAACGCCGTCAGGACCAGCCGGAGCAAGGGAGCGAGGTCGTCGGGTTCCGCGTCGCCGAGGGGCTGGAGGGCGACCGAGGAGCGAAGCGCCGCCACCCCCACGCCCAGGGCGACGACGAGTTGGGACCGCAAAGCCCGCTCCCGGTCATCCGCCTCGGGAAGCGAGCCTCCGGCGGAGTCGAGGATGCGATGGGCGTAGTCCTCAAGGGCCGCCCGTCGCATATTGCCCAGCTCGCCTTCGCTCGGCGCGCGGAGCAACATCAGTACCGGGTGTTCGCCGAACTCGGGCCACGCGTCGACGGACAACTGCCGTGCCAGGACGTCGGCCAGTTCCGTGGCCCCGGCCGGATAGCTCTCCGCCGAGTCCAGGAAGCGCGGATTGGCGGCGAGGGCGGCCTTGAACAGCCCCTCCTTCGAACCGAAGTACCGCTTGACGAGGGCGATGTTGACGCCCGCGTCGGCCGCGACGTCGCGCAGGGTGGTCCGCTCGTAGCCGAGGCGGATGAAGCGGCTGTGCGCGGCACGCACCAGCGCTCCTTGTGTGGCTGAGGCGTTCCTGCGACGCCCGGGCTGTTCAGCGTCCTCCGCTTGCTGGTCCATGAACGACAACCTACTGCGTGGAGCGGACCGCGCAGGGCTCACTCTCCGAACTTTGTAATCACTCGTTGACATGCACTGTCCACTGACCTACGTTGCCAAGTAATCACTTGTTGACATAGCGGTCGGCAAGTGTCGCCACGACAGAAGGTGCGCGATGCCCCGCACTGCACTCATGGTCATGGACGTCCAGAACGTCATCGTCGAACGCTACGCAGACCAGGCCTACCTCGACCGACTGCGTGAAGCCGTCGAAGGTGCCCGCGCGGCAGGCCTGATGGTGATCCATGTAGCCGTCGGTTTCCGGCCCGATCGCGCCGAGGTCAGCCCCCGCAACAAGATGTTCGGCGCCCTCACGCGCAGAACCGCGTCACCCCAGGAAGGGCAGGCGAACGCGATTCACGCCGCGGTAGCTCCCCTCCCGCCCGAACCGGTCGTCGTCAAGCGCCGCGTCAGCGGGTTCGCGGGCAGCGATCTGGACATGGTGCTGCGCTCGAACGATGTCGACCATCTCGTCCTCGCGGGCATCGCCACCAGTGGCGTGGTCCTTTCCACCGTCCGGCAGGCAGCGGACCTCGACTACAGCCTCACCGTCCTCTCGGACGGATGCGCGGACAGCGACCCGGAGGTCCACCGCGTGCTGACGGAGAAGGTGTTTCCGCAGCAGGCCGAGGTCGTCACCGTGCGGGAATGGTTGACCGGGCTGCGGCCCTGACACCACCACATCCTCGTTGAACGGAACGCCCGTTTCAGCCCTCTCAGGTCTTCCTCACGCAAGGTTGCACCTCGTCAGGGATATTGCAGTGCACCCCGCTTGACACTCCCCCACCAGCACACAAAACTATCGATCATTCAATGGACTGCTTGTTCTATTAAACAGAACGGCGCCCTCAGCTTCCCGCTATCGAGCAAAGCCGCGTCCTTCCGGACCCCGCCTTCACCGCTCCTCGTACTCCAAGGAGAAAAAGTGACCTTCGTCGTGACCCAGGCTTGTGTAGACGTGCAGGACAAGAGCTGCACGCAGGTGTGCCCTGCCGACTGCATCTACGAGGGCGGCCGGATGATGTACATCAACCCCGATCAGTGCATCGACTGCGGTGCCTGCGAAGAGGCCTGCCCCATGTCCGCGATCAGTTACGACGGCGATCTGCCGGACGCGGACCAGCAGTTCATCTCCCTCAACGCGGAGTTCTTCGACGGCATGGACGCCCCCAAGGGCGCGCGGAAGCTCGGAAAGATCGACCGGGACGTTCCGTTCGTGGCGGCCCTCCCCCACGCGGACAGCTGACCTCGCCGGACACAGGCCCCTCCCCTCGGTCGTCTCTACTCAGGAGAACACGATGGCTACGCCCACAATCTCGATCGACCGCACGGACCCGTATCACCCGCCCCGTTCGCACCTTCAGCTGCAGTCGGAAGCGCCCATCACCTGGGTGCAGATGGCGGACGGCCGCCAGCTCTGGGTGTTGACGCGACACGAAGACGTCAGGGCCATGCTCGGCGACCGGCGGTTCAGTTCCGACCGGCGCGATCCCCGGCATCCGAGCCACACACCGTATGTGGGCCCTGATCACCGCCAGCAGCTGATCGAGATGGACGCTCCGGATCACACGCGCCTGCGCCGTTCGGTTGTCGGCGAGTTCACCGTGCAGCGCCTGGCGGCGTGGCGCCCTCGAATCCAGGAGATCGTCGACGAGGCGATCGACGCCATGCTGGCTGGCCCCTCCGAGGTCGATCTGGTCGAGGCACTCTCGCTCCCTGTCCCGTCGAAGGTCATCTCCGAGCTGCTCGGTGTGCCCTACGCCGACCACGACTTCTTCCAGGAGAACAGCGCGGACTTCAGCCGCAGGGACTCGACCGACGAAGAGAAGGGCAAGGCGATCGGGCACCTCAAGTCGTACTTGGCCGACCTCGTCCAGCACAAGGTGACCTCTCCGGGGAACGACCTGCTCAGCCGGCAGCTGGCCTCCGGAGCGGATCTCGCAGAGGTGGAAGCACTGGGCTTCCTATTGCTCGTAGCGGGGCACGAGACGACCGCGAACATGATTTCTCTGTCCGTGGCGACGTTGCTCGACAAGCGGGAACACCTTTCGGCGCTTCGTGACGACCCACAGCTCACGGTCGGCGCGGTGGAGGAACTGCTCCGGTACTTCTCGATCGCCGAGGTCGGAGCGGCTCGTCTGGCCACAGAGGACGTCGAGATCGGCGGTTCGCTGATCCGTGCCGGGGAGGGTGTGCTCGGTCTGACGAACACGGCCAACCGTGATCCCGATGTCTTCCCCGACCCGGACGCGCTCGACTTCACGCGCATGGCGCGCAATCACCTCGCCTTCGGCTTCGGGCCGCACCAGTGCCTGGGCCAGAATCTGGCCCGCATCGAGCTCGAGATCGTCTTGGCCACGCTGCTGCGCCGCATCCCGAACCTGCGGCTCGCCATGCCCTTCGAGGACATTCCCTTCAAGGAACAGGGCCCCAACTACGGCGTCTTCGAGCTGAAAGTGGCGTGGTGACCATGCGTATCGTCGCCGATGTACAGCAGTGTGTGGGGTCGGGGCAGTGCGTCCTCGCGGCCCCGGAGACCTTCGATCAGAACGACAGCGACGGAACGGTGGACGTGCTGCGCCCCGTTCCCGGCAGCGACGAGGAACTGGCCAGGGCCAAGGAAGCGGTCGGCCTCTGTCCGGGCCGGGCGCTCTCCCTCGCCGACTGAACCACAGACACAGGCACCTGGATCACGGACAGGGCACCTGCCGGATCGGCGACGGCCACGTACAGGTAAGTACTATGGCCGCTCGAGGTCGGAGCAGATGCCGCTCAGAGTTGCGGCTGACCTGAAGTCGGGCTTTGAGGGGATCACAGGTGGCTGTCGGGGGTCGTGGCACGGCGCAGAAGACGCGGAGCCGAAGCGGTCGCCCTCGGGTGGCATCACGCGACAGTCTGGAGCGGGTCGGCTTCGAGCTGTTCGCGCGCAAAGGCTTCGCGGCGACCACGGTCGACGACATCGCCGCCGAGGCGGGTATCGCCCGCCGTACCTTCTTCCGATACTTCGCCTCGAAGAACGACCTGGTGTGGGGCGACTTCGAAGGGCAGTTGGAGGAGTTGCGCAGGCTCCTCGCCGCTGTCCCGTCCAGCACATCGGTGCTGGACGGGCTCCGCACGGCCATCATCGCGTTCAACAGCTTCGATCCCGATGTCGTGCCGTGGCATCGGCGTCGGATGGAGCTGATCCTCCGGGTCCCGGCCCTGCAGGCGGACTCCGCCGTACGGTTCAACGCCTGGCGGGAGATCATCACCGAGTTCGCCGCGGCCCGAGCGGGGGTGCCGGTTTCCGCGCTGGAGCCGCGGCTGCTCGGCAGCCTGGCGCTGGCCACGTCCGTCGTCTCCTACGAGATGTGGCTCGAGGACGACGAGACCGATCTGTCCGAGGTGATGGAGACCGCCTTCCGCCGCCTGTCCTTCGGCGATCTGCTGCAGAGCTGACCCCGTCGGGCGTGAGCCTCTGTGCCGATGCCCCTGGCGGCTTCGGCACAGGTCCTCACTTCTCCGCAGCCCGGCCCGACCGCCTGTTCCAGAGCAGGCGTGGTCGCAGCGGCGCCACCGATCTGCCGCGTACCGCCGAGAGCCACACCCCGGCGCCGTAGGCCAGATCGTCCAGGCGGCGTGCGACCCCGTAACGCAGCGGATCGAGACCCGCGGCCTTGCTGGGCCTGTATTCAAGCGCGACGTCGACGACCGCGGCCACCGCCGCCGCCCGTCGCACGCGGCGGGAGACCAGGCAACCCACCGCGGTCGCCGGCCACCAGTGGCGGGTGAGCAGGGCGCCGGCCTGGCTTGCCGCGGCGACCGCTCCGTTCGCCGTGAGCTGCGCTCCGGTGCGCAGTGGGCGCTTCGTGCCGTCGAGCCGACGCGCGATGCGGATCGTCGTCACCGCGCAGGCGGCTGCCGCGACCGGCAGCGACCACTTGCGCTGGGCCAGCAGAGCCCCGACGGCCACCGTGCTCCAGGGGACCAGGACCGCCGGCGCGATGGCCTGCGGGTGCCGCTCGGCAAGGGGGTGGGCGCCCGTGCCGTAGAAGGCTTTGCGGGTCAGCCAGTCACGGAAGTCGGTTCGGTGTTCATGTGCGGCGGTGGCCTGCGGCTCGTACCGCATGCGCCAACCGCGTTCGATGACCCGCCACCCCAGGTCGACGTCCTCACCCACCCGCATGCGCTCGTCGAACCCGTCGCCCAGGCATTCGGTCCGCGCAACCACACAAGCCGTCGAGGCCCACGACACGAACGATCCGGGGTGGACCAGTGCGGGACGCTCGCCCAGGTCCAAGGAGGACCGGGCGTGTTCGTAGCGGCCGATCCAGGTGAGGCCGCCAGAACCGGGAGAGTGCAGACCGGTGATGCGCGGCACCGCGACACCCACCCGCGGGTCGGAGAAGTGCCGGAGCAGTGTCGGCACTGTCGCCTCGTTGAGGACGATGTCGGAGTCGACAAAGACGACGAACGGGGTACGCACGTGACGCAGTCCGGCGTTGCGCGCACCAGCCGGGCCCACGTTTCGCGGAAGCGGAATGAGGCGGGCTCCATGGCGCGCGGCGACGGCCTCGACAGCGGCGCGGTCGTGCGACGCGTCGTCCACGACGATCACCTCGCCGCTGTCCTGCGGGATGCAGGCCAGCAGCCGGTTCAGCTGCTGGGGGCGGTCCCGGACGGGGATCACGTAGGTGCACCGCGTGTCGGGTGCGGTCGGCAACCGATCGGCGACAGGGTGTGCCAGACCGAGGTCGAGAAGCCGGTCGGCCAGGACCGCGCTCGCCCTCTCCTTCTCCGTCACCCGCAGCACGCGCCGGCCGTCGAGGAGCGCGCGTGCCCGCGGGGTGAGGCGCAACAGACGTGTGGTGGGCGCGCCGCCGAGAAGGGCGGCGCCGTCGTCCAGAACCTTGGTGCGCGCGTCGAGCAGCACGGTGAAACCCGGTGGCAGCGAGGGCGCGCCGGACGGTGCCGACTGCCGCACGGCGGTGGTCGACTCGTCGTTCGTACTCCTGGGCGAGCTGTTCATCGAGCCTGTGTCTCCGTTCGTGCTGCGGGGGATGCGGCCTTCCCGGGGGCGTGCTCGGGGCCCCGAAGTGCAAGGCGCCCCCGGGCGTCCGAGTGGGCGGCCCTGATCCGGCGGACGGCCAGGTGCACCGCCTCGTCCAGCAGTCGCCGCCCCTCTTCCGCGCTGGCCCCCGTGGGGTCGCCGAGCACTCCGTTGGGGGCGATTGCTTGTACGCCCCTGGCCATGAGCTCGGGCATAAGCTCGCTCAGTGATCGGGTGTCCCCAGGAGCCGCGGCCGCCAAGTCCACCTTCCTCGGGGCGAGATGGAGCATCACCGAGGTCTCCGCTCGGCCCGCGTGCGCGTCGGCTCCGGGGAGCTCGCAGCCTGTCCAGGCCGCGTCGTGTCCCTCGTCGCGAAGTTGGGTGACGGCGGCATCGAGGGTGCGGACGTTGCCGCCGTGTCCGTTGACGAGGACCACGCGGGCCGCCCAAAGGGACAGCGAGCGCACCACCTCGACCAGCAGGAAACGCAGTGCCTCGTGGCCGATGGAGATCGTGCCGGGAAAACCGGCGTGTTCACCGCTGTTGCCATAGGCAAGGACGGGAGCGACCAGGACGGGCGCACGCTCCGCACCGGTCTCGGTCTCGGTCTCGGTCTCGGTCTCGGTCAGAGCCTTCGCGGCCCGGTGCGCGACGGTTTCGGCGATCACGCTGTCGGTATCGAGCGGCAGATGCGGCCCGTGCTGCTCGGTGGAGCCGACGGGCAGCAGCACCAGCGCTCGGCCAGCCGGCAGTGAGGGCCACGTGGAGTCGGAGAGTGTGGTGCCCATGCCGTTAATCGCCCGATGCCTTGGGAGGGACCTGGCCAGCGCCGAGCGTCCGGGTGAACCCCGCGGGGACGACTAGGTCGTCCGGGGCGAGTTCGTCGACGGAGGCACGGCCGAGTCCGAGTACGGCGGAGTCGAGTCCGCCTCGCAGGATGTCCAGGACGTTCTCCACGCCAGCTTGTCCGTTGGCGGCCAGCCCCCACAGGTAGGCGCGCCCCACCAGGACCCCGTGGGCACCAAGCGCCAGTGCCTTGGCCACGTCGCCGCCGCGTCGAACGCCCCCATCAAGAAGGACCTCCACGTGGTCGCCGACGGCCTCGGCGATGGCGGGGAGCAGTCGGATGGTGGCCGGTGTGGTGTCGAGGTTGTTGCCGCCGTGGTTGGAGACGGAGATCGCGCTCACTCCGGCGTCCGCGGCCCGCAACGCGTCGTCGACCCTGGCGACTCCCTTCAGCAGGAAGGGACCTCCCCACTCCTTCGCCAGCCAGCCGACGTCGTCCCAGTTGGGCGGTGTCGTCTGCATCCACTCCCCGTACGCGCCGAAGAACGTGGGGGCTGAGCCGCCGTGCGGCGTGAGGTTGGGTGTCGTCAGGTCCGGGAGGCTCCTGGCGCGGGCGAAGCGCCAGAGCCAGCCCGGGTGCGGCAGCACGTCGGGGGCCAGCTTGGCCATCGTCCTGAGGTCGACCTTCTGCGGGATCACGGGGCTTCCCCAGTCCCGGCCGTTGGAGAACGACCAGTCCAGCGTCAGGATCAGCGCCCTGCACCCCGCCGCCCGTGCCCGCTCCATCCGCTGGACGATCGTGTCGCGCGAGCCGGACCAGTAGATCTGAAAGGCGGTGTCGGCGTTGGCCGCGACCACCTCCTCGACCGGCTTACTCGCGAACGAACTGAGCCCCATGGGGATGCCACGTGCGGCGGCCGCGCGCGCGACGGCTACCTCGCCCTCCGGGTGGACGGCCTGAACGCCCGTCGGCGAGATCATGACGGGGAACGACGCGTCCATGCCGAGGATCGTGCGCCCCAGGGAGCGGTCCGCGTGGTGGCCGACGACGCGTGGCGCGAAGCCCAGCTCGGCGAAGGCTCCAACGTTGTCCTCGACGGTGCGTCCCCGCTCGGACCCGGCGAGCAGCGCGCCGTACACCATGTTCGGCAGCCGCCGCTTCGCCCGTCGCTGCGCCTCGGCGACAGTCTCGAACCAAGGGTTTCTCACCATGGCTACGGCCGGAATCCCGCGAGCGGCGACTCCGCGCAGGCGCTGACCGGTGGCTGTGCCACGTCCTCTCGGCGGCCGAGGGTGATCGGGACGGGGCCCGTGCGACGGCCGTTCGACGCACCGGAGCGAGGTACCGTGCGGTGCGAGTGATCCCCGCTGGGTTTCGGTACGGTGCCGCGCGTCGCGAGCAGCGATTCACCGTGCCCTTGTACGCACTCGGGGTCGGGCCCGTCGAGTGGGAGCCCGGTGAAGAATTTGGCCGCCATGCAGCCGCCCTTGCACGTGTCGTAGAACTGGCACGACGCGCAGGCTCCGCCCTGCTGGGGCTCGCGCAGCCGCCGGAAGAGCGCCGATTCGCGCCAGACGTTCGCGAAACCGCCCGGCTGCCGGACGTTTCCGGCGAGGAATTCGTCGTGGATGGCGAAGGGGCAGGCGTACACGTCGCCCACCGGGTCGATGAGGCAGACCACTCGCCCGGCGCCGCACAGGTTCAGTCCTGGCAGCGACTCGCCGTAGGCGGACAGGTGGAAGAAGGAGTCGCCCGTCAGGACGGAGTCCCCGTGTGCGAGCAGCCATTCGTACAGCTCGCGCTGCTGGTGTGGAAGGGGATGCAGGTCGTCCCACGTGTCCGCGCCGCGCCCGGAAGGGCGCAGCCGGGTGAGGCGCAGTTGCGCGCCGTACTCGTCGGCGAGTGCTTTGAAGTCGTCCAGCTGCGGGATGTTGTGCCGCGTGCAGACGACGGACAGTTTGACGCCGCGCATGCCGGCCTCGTACAGATTGCGCAGTGCCCCCAGGGCGGTGGCGTACGAACCGGGGCCGCGCACCGCGTCGTTGACCTCGGCGGTGGCACCGTCGAAGGAGAGCTGCACGTCGACGTAGTCGTTGGCCGCGAGGCGGCGTGCGACGTCGGGGGTGATCCGCACACCGTTGGTGGAGAACTTCACGCCGACGTGGTGCGCGGTCGCGTAGTCGAGAAGTTCGAAGAAGTCGGGGCGGACCGTGGGCTCCCCGCCGCCGATGTTGACGTAGAAGACCTGCATGGCCTCCAGTTCGTCGATGACGGCCTTCGCTTCCGCCGTGCTCAGTTCACGCGGATCGCGTCGGCCCGAGCTCGACAGGCAGTGGACGCAGGACAGATTGCAGGCGTAGGTGAGTTCCCAGGTCAGGCAGATCGGCGAGTTGAGGCCCTGCTCGAAGAGATCGACGAGCCGTGCGGGCCGTGCGGACGGCGGGGATGCCGTGGTCATGAGGTTCAGCTCCTTTCGACCAGCATCGCGGAGGTGGCCAGGGCGGCCAGGGCTCGGCCGTACCGAGGGAGTTCCGCGTCCGGGATGCCGGCGGTGGTGCAGGCCGAGCGGGCCGTCGGTGAGGCGCCGAGGGCCTGGACGGCGGCAAGCAGACGGAGGTCCTTGAGAAAGGACAGCTTGCGGGTGCCGAAGTGGTAAAGCAGGGCACCGAAAGGCTCGGGCCGGACGGAGACCTGCGGATGCAGGTCCCAGGCCCGGTCCAGGACGAACGTTCCGGGACGGAGGGGCGACGACGGGTCCGCCGAGGTGCCCACCGTGGAAGTCGGTGTGGTCACGGCGTGCTCCTTAGTAGACGCCGCACATGCCGTCGATCGAGACCTCTTCGATCAGGTCGTCGGCCTGGATCAGCTGGTCGTCGGTCTCGTCGACGTGGGTGTCCTCGGACCGGGAAACAGTGCCGCTCTCGGGTGTGGCAACAGGACGCATGGCTCTCCTCCGTGACAGTCAGGGGGATGGATACGGTCACGCGCGGCGTCGTCAATACGTTCTCGCCACAGGCGCGTTGATCTGTTGACGATAGTATTGGCATCGAGTGCATAAAACTAGGTCCGGGCCGCCGGGTTCTTCGCGCACCAGAACGGGTCCCGTAGGTCCGCGCAGGTCGGAGCCGCTCCGCCGGTGTCCGGCCGGAGATCGCACAACGAGGCAGGAGCGTCCGCCCATGGCCATAATCCGTCCGTCCACACCGCTCTCCGTCGCGCTGTCCGGGCCCTGCCCGGATGTCGTCGTGGTCGGCGGCGGTGGCTCGGGGGCCGTGCTGGCCGCTCGGCTGAGCGAGGACTCGGACCGCACCGTTCTGCTCCTCGAAGCCGGGCGCGGACCCGGGAGTTTCGGCAGGGAGCTGATCGACGCCCGGCTCGTCCCCGGGGCCCGGCCCGCGCACCCCGACACGCTCGCGTACGACGTCCGTCTCACCGCGCAGCGGCCCTGGGCAGTGCCGCGAGGTCGTGTGCTCGGCGGCTCCACCACTGTCAACGGCGGCTACTTCATCCGGGCCCGCAGCGCGGACTTCGCCCGCTGGGCCGCCGCGGGCAATCCTGCCTGGGCCTACGAGCGTGTCCTGCCGTTCCTCCGTGCGCTGGAGACCGACCTGGACCACCTCGCCGGCCCGGGTTCCGTGCCGGTTCCCGGGCTCCTGCACGGGGACCGGGGACCGGTCCAGGTCCGCCGCGCCCCCCTGAAGCATCCGGCGGCCCGCGCACTGCGCGAGGCGGCACATGTGCTCGGCTTCCCCGCCGAACCCGACAAGAACGCCCAGGCCACACCCGGCTTCGGCCCCGTCCCCAGCAACTCCGTGGACGGCGTCCGGCGCAACACGGCTTTGTCCTATCTCACTCCGGACGTTCTCGACCGACCGAACCTGACGGTCCTCGGCGACTGCACGGTACGGCGGATCATCACGGCGGGGAACCGGACGACGGGCGTCGCGGTCGAGCACGAGGGGGCCTTGACGGTCCTGCCCGCCGCGAGTGTCGTCCTGAGCGCGGGCGCCTTCGGGTCTGCCCACCTGCTCCTCCTGTCGGGAATCGGGCCGCGGGCCGATCTCGAACGGCTCGGGGTTCCCGTCGTGCGCGACGCCCCGGCAGTGGGTTCCCGGTTCAGTGACCATCCCCAGGTCGTCCTGGACTTCCGGTTCCGTGACGACCCGGGCGAGCCGCGCGACTCCTGGCTGGGCGGCAGCCTTCACCTGGTGTCCTCCGACTGCCCGCGAGGGCCCGGGAACCTGGAGATACTCCAGTCGCTCGTTCCCATGGAGGGACTCGTCCGGGGAGTCACACATGTGCCGGGGGCGCCACTGCCGCTTCTCGTCTCGGACCAGACCCCGCGCCCCACCGGCCGGCTCCGCCTCCGCTCCCCCGAGCCGACCGTTCCCCCTCGCATCGACTACAACTACCTCTCCACCTCCAACGACATGCGGCGTCTTCGCGAGGCGGTTCGCAGTGCGGCCGCCCTCCTCCAAGTCCCATCGCTCGCCGACCTCGCGGCGTCCCCCGCCCCGCTCGCCCCGAGCGCTCATGTCCTGGCGGAGGACAAAGGGTTGGACGACTGGATTCGCGGCAGCCTGGGCACCGCACAGCACACCTGCGGAACCGTTCCCATGGGGCCGGTGGACGCCCCCGAGATCGCAGCCGTCGATCAGTGGGGTCGCGTCCACGGGGTGAGGGGGCTGCGCGTCGCGGACACCTCGATCCTTCCCGATGCCCCGCAGCGCGGCCCCGCGGCCACGGCAGTCCTCATCGGGGAACTGATCGCCGACGCGGTACGCCGCGACCTGCCCTGAACCGCCTCACCCCCCGAAGCGCGCCACCAGGCGACCGGTCACCTGCCCCTTGGCGAGGCGCTCCAGGCCGTCCGGGATGTCGTTGAAGCCGATCTCCTCGTAGACGGGGGCGATCGAACCGTCGAGCATGAGGCGGTAGGGCTCCTCGATGTCCTCCACGGTGCCGGCGTAGGACCCGATGAGGTTCTTGTTCCGCAGGAGCGCGTTGGACGGAATCGTCATCTCCTTGGCCCGACAGTGACGGGCGTTCCGCCCGGACGGATCGCGTCGATCGCGGCGGCGGCGGTGTTGAAGCCCGCGTAATCGACGATGAGGTCGAAGCCCTGCCCCTGCCGCTCCGCGGCGTCGGCGACGACGCCGGCCACTCCGAGGGTCAGTGCCATCTCGCGTGCCTCCGCCTTGGGCTCGGCCACATACACCTCGGCGCCCTTCAGCACCGCGACCCGGGCCCCGATCTGCCCGAGCCCGCCGGTACCGATGACACCCACCTTCATGCCCTCCTCGGCGCCGCCGCGCACCACCAACGCGTGGTATGAGGTCATGCCCGCGTCCGTGGCAACGGCCCCCAGGGAGATGTCCAGGCCCTCAGGAACGCGGGCGAGGTCGTCGGCGTGGACGAGCTGCCGCTCGGCGAAGCCGCCGGGAGCGAAGAATCCCGGCACGGGACCGGTGCCGGAGGGGCACACGCCGACGACGTCGCCGAGCTGCCAGCAGGTGACCACTTCGCCCAGTGCCGTGATGACTCCAGCGGTCTCGTGGCCCAGGGTCATCGGTGTGAAGGGCATCGCCGACTTCACACCGGGGTGGGTCATATAGGTGATGTCCGAGTGACACAGCCCGCAAACGCGCACGTCAACGACCACCTCGCCGGCGCCGGGGACGGGGTCGGCGACCTCGTTCAGAGCGAGAGGCTCATTGGTCTCGACGAACTGCCAGGCTGGGTCAGCGCGGCGGTCATCCTCCGCTGCGCGGCAGCGCGCGTGCTCAGCACAATCACCGAGCGCTCCGGACACGCGCACGCGGAGACGGCCGCGCTGCGATGGTGCCTCAGGGGGTCCACCGACAACTCGGCACGCAGCCAGTCGAATCCGCAGGCGCACAGCGTCTCCACGTCGTCCAGCTCAGGAGGCTGCTCGGCCACCATGGTCTGCAGACTCATGAAGGACTGGTACTCGGCCCGAGGGAAGATCGCGTCGATTTTGCTCCGGAAGTAGTTGAAGAAGGTGCGCTCGGTGATCCCTGCCGCCTCACCGATCTGGGCGACCGTAGTCGCTTCGAACCCGTGCCCGGCGAACAGCTCGAGCGCCGGCTCCGACACCTTTGCGCGCTTCTCCTCCATACGGGAGGACACCGGACGGACGGACCCACCAGTGCGCTGTCCGGCACTCACCGCGTCTCCCCCTCTTCGGCACCCGGCATCCGGTGTGACGACGGAAGCCTCAGCCCACTGAGGCCCTTCCACTCAGGAGCCCGCTCTCACCCGCGGGGTGCGTCGTCCTCGGGGACCAGCGGGATCATGGCGACGCTGGCCACGTCCAGTGTGTCGCTGGTTCCGAGCCCGGAGGTGAACAGCCTTCCGCGCGCCTCGTCGGCGGAGCCCTCCACCTCGTACAGCGTGACGTACCGGTACGGCACCGTGTCGGCCGCGCTGTCCGCGACCCGGTAGCGCCGCGCCGCCTTGAAGCCGGGCAGCGCGAGGATCTCCGGGATGTGCGTTTCCCAGTACCAGTCCTGGAACTCCTCGTCCTTGCCCTCGACGGGGTTGGTGAGGGCGAGGAGCACCTCACGGCCGGGCTGTGCGTTGTCACTCATCGGTTGTCTCCTGGAATGGATGTGGTGGTAAAGCCCCACGGGACGCCGAGACTTGTCGACGGGTCGGTGACCAGGGCGCTGTCGGAGCGGTGGGCGATGCGCACGCCCTCGTTCTCCAAGTGCTTGGCAGCCCTCTCCAGATCGGCGACCAGCCAGGTCAGGGCGTGGTACGAGTCCAGAGGTGCGTTCCCCGTGGTGTCCGGGACCGGTTCGCCGCAGGGGTCGGGGGACGCGAAGTGGAACACGGAGTCGGCGAGCCGAACGTAGGGCCCGTAGACACCACGTAGTTCGTCACGTCCGGTGTGCACGACCTCGCCGCCGAGGACGTCGACGACGAGCTTGAGGGCGCGCTCCGGCTGTGCCGTCAGCACCGTGTGGTGCGAGGCATGGACGATGCCGAGCGGGTCGTCGTCGCTGACCTCCGGAACCGTCCAGCCGTCCTTCACACGCGGGTCGAGCGGGAAGGGGAACGTCTCGAAGAAGCGGTAGGGCAGGCCGGCGTCGTCCTTGAGGCTGACGAACGGCGACGGGCCGCCGGACCATTCGTCGGCGTCGAGGGGCTCGTCACGCACGTCGACCAGCCGGAAGCCGTGCGCGCGCAGGTCCTTGTACAGCTCCTTCACGCCCTCCACGTACCAGCCGGTGGTGACAAGGCGCGGGTTGTCGACGTCCGGGTACCGCTGGACCCCGCCGGTGAGATACCGCTTCGGTTCCAGGTTGTCGATGAGGACGTCGCTGATCGCGGTGAACGTCGAGTAGCCGACGGAGTGCCCGGGCGCCGGGGGCTCCGGCATGACCACGGAGAAGTTGATGCTGGAGCGGCCGAAGACGCGCGCGTAGAAGTCCTCCGCCTCGTCGAGGCTGGGCACGTGGATCACCGGGTGGTACAGCATCCGGACGCTGAACCGGCGCTTTGGGCCGGTCACTTGACGCCCTCCCCCACGATCTCCTCCGCGCGCGAGAACGCCCCGCCGAAGTCCGTCGTCGAGGACATCTCGTCGAGGATCTCGTGCAGTTTCGGCCGCCCGCCGGGGTTGAGGAGGAACTTGCGGACTTTGCCCTCGACGTTGGCGCCGTAGTAGTGGCTGTGCTCGGCGGAGAAGATCGACTGCGGGGCGAGCGTCTCGACCATGGTCATCCACTGGTCCTGCTGTGCCGCGGTCGGCTCGAAGGTGTCGAAGCCGTGGTCCCGGGCGTGGACGAGAGTCTTGGTGATCCAGTCGACCTGGTCCTGCGAGTAGCGCGGGTAGTTGCCGCCGCCGGCGCCGTGCGGACCGCCAGGGAAGAAGAAGTTCGGCATCCGGTGTGCGCTGAAGCCGCAGAAGTCGGACGGGCCGTCCTCCCAGTCGACGCTGAGGTCGAGCCCCTCGCGTCCCTTGACGCCCATCCGGGTGAGCGCGCCCGTACCGAAGTCGAATCCGGTGGCGAACACGATGATGTCGTGGTCACGGTGGCGCTCGGTGGTCTCAATGCCCGTGGCGTCGACGCGTACGAACGGCGTCTCGCGCAGGGAGACGAGCGACGCGTTCGCCTTGTTGAAGGACTCGTAGTAGCCGGTGACGAACGGCGGCCGCTTGGCCCCGAACAGATGGTCCTTGGGGGTGAGGCGCTCGGCGGTCACCGGGTCCTCGACGATGGAGCGGATCTTGCCGGCGAGGAACGCGCAGAACTCGAGGTTCACCTCGCGGTTCGTCGTCATGTCGTAGTAGTTCGACGTCAGCTTCGCGAAGCCGGGGCTGCGCCAGATCTTCTCGTAGAACTCCTGCCGCTCCTCCGCGGTGTCCTGCGAGGAGAACTTCCCCGCCGGCTCGTGGAGGAAGCCGGACGGCGAGGTGGTGAGGATCTTGACGACCTCGTCGAAGTGGTCACTGAGCCACGCCTGGCGCTCGTCCGATATAGGCGCGTTGTTCAGCGGAGTGGTCCAGGTGGGCGTGCGCTGATACAGGTCCACGGACTCGACGATGTCGACGATCGCGGGCAGCAGCTGGGCGCCGCTGGGACCGTTGCCGATGATGGCGACGCGCTTGCCGGCGAAGTCGACGGGCGTGTGCGGCCAGGCGCCGGTGTGGTACGCCTGTCCCTGGAACCGCTCGAGACCGTCGATCTCGGGGTAGTTCGGCACAGACAGACCGCCGGAAGCCGAGATGACCCAGCGCGCACGTACGGTGGCGCCCTTGTCCGTCGTCACCGTCCACGCCCTGCCCGCCGCGTCGTACTCGGCGGACACCACCTTCTCCCCGGTGCTGATGTGCCGGCGCAGGTCGAAGCGGTCGACGACGTGGTTGAGGTAGCTCTCGATCTCCGGCTGCGTGGCGAACTCCTCCTTCCAGCGCCACTCGTCGAACAGCTCTTTGGAGAAGAGGTAGGCGTACGTGTAGCTCTCGGAGTCGAAGCGTGCCGACGGATAGCGGTTCCAGTACCAGACACCCCCCACCCCGTCGCCGGCCTCCAGCGTCCGCGCCGAGAAGCCCGCGTCGAGCGCCCGGTAAAGCGCGTAGATGCCGACCACTCCGGCGCCGATCACCAGCACCTCGACGTCCACCTTGTTGTCGAAGTTGTCGAACTCTCCTGTCACTGTGCCCCACTCCCGGTCGGTGCGACTGCCGGACGGCAGCAGCCATAGATAAGCACATGCGCTCAAAATTTAGAAGACTCCGCAGCCCAGTGGACTCCAGACCACGCCATAGGCGTTGTCAGATATGAAACAGCGTGATGAAATCCAGCGACCGACACGTCAAAGGAGAACCATGAGCGCTATCCCTGACTACCGATTCGACGGCCGGGTGGCCGTGGTCACCGGAGCCGGACGCGGCCTCGGCCGGGCCCACGCACTCCAGCTGGCCGAGCGCGGCGCGAAGGTCGTCGTCAACGATCTCGGCGGGACCAAGGAGGGCGAGGGCAGCGACTCGGGGCCGGCCAACGACGTCGTCCGGGAGATCACGGCAGCCGGGGGGTCCGCGGTCGGCGACACGCACAACGTGGGTACGGAGGACGGCTGCCACGCGCTCGTGGAGACGGCCGTCCGCGAGTTCGGTCGCATCGACATCGTCGTGAACAACGCCGGCATCTCGCGCTTCGCGACGTTCCCCGAGGCGGACGCGGACAACCTGGAGCGGACCCTCGACGTTCATCTGCGCGGCACGTGGCACACGACGCGGGCGGCGTGGCCCCACATGACCGAGCAGGGCTACGGCCGGATCATCACCACCACGTCGACGGGGATGTTCGGGCTGCCGGACAACCTCGCCTACGCGACCGCGAAGGGGGCCCTGATCGGCTTCACCCGGAGCCTCGCTATCGAGGCCGAGAAGCACGGGATTCTCGTCAACTGTGTGGCACCCAACGCCGTCACGCGCCCGAGCACCTCGGCCGCCAAGCCGAACATCACGACCAACACCCTGGACGAGGCGCGGCTGCAGGCGCTGCGCACCGAACTGGTCTCACCGATGGTGGCGTACTTGGCGCACGAGGACTGCTCGGTGAACGGCGAGATCCTCGTCGCCGGTGCCCAGCGGTTCGCGCGCTGGTTCCTCGGCGTCACCCCCGGCTACCAGTCCCCCGGAACGGCGACGCCGTCGGTCGAGGAGATCGCGCAGCACTGGGGCGCCATCACCGACGAGGGCGACTACTACGTGCCCAAGAGCCTGCACGAGTGGACGGCGAAGTACATGGCGCACCTCGGCGCCTGATGTCCGGCAGCTGAAACCCGAAGGAGCCCGGTCGTCGACCGGGCTCCTTCGGGTGGGCGTGTGGCGAGCGCCGGTCAGCCCGACGCCTCGACGCGCGGGTCGCCCTCGACGAGGGGGGCGGCCAGGCCGCCGCTGAGGAACGTCACGAGATCGTCGACGAGCACGTCGATACCGGCCGTCAGGTGGGTTCGCCCCTTGCGCTGAGCCGCCTGGTACCGCGCGAGTGTGTGCACGGCACCGGTCAGGACGACCCACCATCTCTCCTCGAGGACCGCTTCGGGGATCTGCGGTACGAGCCGGCTCAGCGTGGCCCGCAGGGTGAGCACGGAGGCGCCGGCGCGCACGTCGCCGAGGCCCTGGTACCCACCCTCCTCGGTGATGAAGTGGGAGAGAAAGGCGAGGTAGTGGTTGTCCTCCCGAAGGTGGATGGCGAGCGGACGGACGAACGCGCCGACGACGTCTACGACGGTGGGCGGCGTCGGCCCCGTCATCAGTTCGGCGACGATGCCGGTGCGGCTCTCCTCACTCTCCGCTCCCCGCAGTTCGAGGATCGCCTTCACGACCTCGTCGCGGTCGCCGAAGTGATACTGCACAGCGGCGTGATTGCGTTGGCCTGCGGCGACGCCGATGTCGCGCAGCGGTACGGCGGAGATTCCATTCTCCGCGAACAGCTTTTCGGCCGCGGTGATGATGAGCCGACGCGTGGCTTCACCGCGGACGTTCTTGCGGCCTTGGCCGCTTCGGGGCGTGCTGCGCCGCGCGGACTGCTGAGGGGACGTGGGTGGCATGACCTACGAATCTAACAGGACGAGGGCATCGAGCGATGCCAGCTCGGAGCCAGGTGGATAGACGGTGCCGAAGAGCTCTGCCCCGGCCTCGGTCAGGCAGGGGACGAGGCCTGACCAGCGGATGACGCCCCCGCGCTCGGCGGGAGCGGCAGGAGGCAGGGTACCGAGGACAACCCGGTCGCCGTCCCCGTTCACGGCGCTGAGCGTGCCGCCCGAGGCGTGGGACGTCAAGTCGAGCGCCAGGCGGCGGAGTTCCACGTCCAGGAAACCGTGGTGGGCCCAAAAGCGCGCCCCTCCCTCGAACCGCAGGGTCCAGCCGTCGTCGTTCCGGTCCGCCTCGGTGAGCGGGAAACGGAACACCGTGTCGGCGTCCAGCTCGGCGCCGTCCACCGCCTCGCACGTACCCGCAGCCACAGCCCGGACGTAATGGACGAAGGATGCTTTCACACCCCAGCTCAGCACCCCCGAGCGTGCCGCCGCGCTCATGCGCTCGGCCGGTGGCCGTCGGGGAACGGGGTCATGCCAGGCTCCAGCTCGAGTCCGAGCGTGTTGAACGCCGTGCAGTGCATGTCGTAGGTGCCCACCGTGAAGACGAGGTCGATCAGCTGCTCCCGGGAGAACTGCTGCTCAAGGGTCTTCCACGTCTCGTCCGAGATGTTCTTGACCGTGCACATCTCGTCCACGGCCCGGACGATCGCGGCGTCCTCGGCAGACCACTGGACGGCGTCCGGGCCCTCGGTGAGCGCCGCAGTCTCGGCTTCGGTCAGCTGACCGGCCGCCTGACTGAGCCGGACGTGCTGGGCCCACTCGTACTCGCCGAAGCCGAGCCAGGTCGTCCGGATGATCACCATCTCGCGCACCCGGTCGGACAGCGTGGAGTGGCGCAGATGGTTGGAGAAGGGGAGCCAGCCGCGGATCAGGGCCGGGTGCCAGGCGTAGATACCGAGGATGTGCGATCGCGGGCGCGCCGCGGGCTGATCCGCCGCGGAGGCTTTCGCGCCGGGCGCGTGTGCGCGCAGCGCGGAGAAGGCTTCGTCCACCTCGTCGTTCCAGTCGTCGACGGGGCGCGGCGGAATACGCGGAGCGTGAGGCTGAGTCATGTTGTCACCCGATGAAGGAGCCGCCGTTGACACTGACGGTCTGGCCGGTCACGTAGGAAGCGTCGTCCGAGGCCAGGTAGGAGACCGCTGCCGCGATGTCCGCACCGGTTCCGGTCCGCCCGACAGGGATGAATTTCGCCATGTCCTGCGCGGAGGGTATGGCGCCCGTAGCGCGCTTCTTCTCCACGCTGGGGGTGTCGATCGACGACGGGGCGACCGTGTTGACCGTGACGCCGGAGGCAGCGAACTCCACGGCGAGGGCTTTGGTGAGGGCCATTTGGCCACCCTTGGAAGCGGCGTAATGCGCCATCTTGGGAGCACCCCGCTGAGCACTGGACGAGGAGATCAGTACGACGCGCCCCCAGCCGGCGTCGACAAGATCCGGCAGTGCGGACTGCACGACGTGGAACGTTCCGGTCAGATTGATCGCCAGGGTGCGGTTCCATTCGTCGGCCGTCATCTCCAGGAACGGGCGCCGGAGTGCGACGGCGGCGTTCGCCACGACGACGGCGAGCGGACCGAGGTCACGGCGGGCCGCGGTCAGTGCGGCATCCACCTGTTCCCTGTCGCTGACGTCGGCACGGTAGCCGCGCGCTTCACCGCCAAGAGAAGCCGCGGCTTGTTCGGCGGCGCCTTCGACGACGTCGAGGATCGCGACCTTGTACCCGTCCTTCGAGAGTCGCTGCGCGATGGCCAGACCGATGCCCGCGCCACCTCCGGTGACGACGGCCACGCGGCCTGCGGCCGTCATCGGGTGCCTCTGCGGTGTCGCGCGATGGGAGCGCTGGTCATGGGGTGTGTCCTCGATATCTCTTAGATTTACCGGCGAACGAAACGCACGTTCTGTTACGTGAAGGCCTCAGCATGGCGTCACGCGAAAAGCGATGTCAAGACATCCAGGGATGTTGAGCCATTGACTCCACACCCAACGCCAGATCACGATGTCAGTGTTTCACTGTACGGATCAAATGTTCCTTTGAAGGCACTAGCTACAGGAGCCCAGATGCTCGAAGCCGCCCAGCCTCGCCATGTCGTCGTCATCGGCGCGTCGTTGGCGGGAATCCGGACCGTGCAGGGACTCCGTTCCCTCGGCTTCGACGGCCGCCTCACCCTCATCGGCGCGGAGTCGGAGCTTCCCTACGACCGTCCGCCGCTGTCGAAGCAACTGCTCGCGGGCGAGTGGTCCCCGGACGCCGTCGACGGGATCCGGCTCGGCACCCGGACCGAACTGGACGCGCAGGATGTCGCCTTGCGCCTCGGGGTCGCGGCGGTCGGTCTCGACACCGACTCACGGCAGGTGCACCTCGCAGACGGGACGGCCATGTCGTACGACGTGCTGGTCGTCGCGACCGGAGCGGCCGCCCGCCCCTCCCCCTGGCGGCCGGTCTCGGGTGTGTTCCAGCTGCGGACGCTGGCGGACGCCCGCGCCCTCACGGGACGCCTGGCGCTGGGCGAACCCGTCGTCATTGTCGGAGGCGGTTTCATCGGGACCGAGGTGGCCGCCGCGGCGATCGGCCGCGGCTGCCCGGTGACCGTCGTCGACCCGCTGCCCGAGCCGATGGCGCGGCTCGTCGGTCCGGAGATCGCGGGCAGTCTCGTCGAGCTCCACCGACGGCACGGGGTACAGACCCGGTTCGGGACCGGCGTGGTCGCCATCAAGGGCCGGGCCGGCGCCCTGACGGTCGAACTCGACAGTGGTGAGCGCCTGATCGCCTCCACGGCCGTGGTGGGCATCGGCTCCGTGCCTGCCACCGACTGGCTGGAAGGCAGTGGCATCGAGCTCGACAACGGCGTCATCACCGACGGGTTCCTGCGCGCGGTCGGCGTCCAGGACGTGTACGCGATCGGCGATGTCGCCCGCTGGCCCCACATGGGCCGTGGCACCGAAGTGCGAGCGGAGCACTGGACGAACGCCGGCGACCAGGCGCGGCACGTCGCCTCCGCGATCGCCAAGGGGGTGGAGGAGGTGTACCAGCCGTCGGACTACGTATGGTCGGACCAGTACGACTGGAAGGTGAACGCGGTCGGCTGGCGCGACCCGGCCGGCCGGTCGATCGTCGTCGGCGACCTGGAGGCGGACGGAAGGGCAGCCGTCATCCACGCCGACGCGCAGGGGATCACCTGCGGGGCTGTCACCGTGAACTGGGTGCGCGCCCTGAACCAGGCACGCCGACAGCTGCCGAGCGGTCCTTCCGCGGAGTCCGTCGCCGACACGGTCCGACAGTTGCTATGAGTGCAGCACGGCGGAGGGGGCGGTCCCCATGGGACCGCCCCCTCCGCCGTGCGACTGTCGCATCGCCTGGGCACTACCTACGCCGAGGTACCCAGGGCACGTGTGAAGCCGTCGGGGACGTGCAGATCGTCGGGGCACAGGTCGTGGACCGAGGACCGGCCGAGGCCGAGAACCGCGGAGTCGAGTCCGCCGCGCAGAATGTCGAGGACGTTCGCCACGCCCCCCTGCCCGTTGGCGGCCAGACCCCACAGGTAGGCGCGGCCGATCAGGACCGCGCGCGCCCCCAGCGCGAGCGCCTTGGCGACGTCGCCCCCACGTCGCACTCCACCGTCGAGCAGGACCTCGATCTCGTCGCCGACCGCCTCGGCGATCGATGGCAGCAGACGGATGCTGGCGGGAGTCGTGTCCAGGTTGTTGCCGCCGTGGTTGGACACCGAGATGCCGTTCACCCCGGCGTCCACGGCACGCTTGGCGTCGTCCACCCGGGACACGCCCTTGAGCAGGAACGGCCCGCCCCACTCCTCACGCATCCACTTGACGTCGTCCCAGCTGGGCGGCGCGGTCTGCATCCACTCGAAGTAGGCGCCGAAGAACGTGGGGGCGCTGCCGCCGGGAGGCTGAAGGTTGGGGGCGGTCAGGTCGGGAATACGCCCGGTCTTGCCGAACGTCCAGAGCCAGCGCGGCCGTTGCAGGACTTCCGGCGCCATCTTCACCGCCGTCTTGAGGTCGACCTTCTCCGGAATGGCCGGCGATCCCCAGTCCCGGCCGTTGGAGAACGACCAGTCCAGCGTAGCGATCAGAGCCTTCGCTCCTGCGGCACGCGCACGGTCCATACGCTGCACCATGGCCTCGCGGCTGCCGGTCCAGTACATCTGGTAAAACGTGTTCTCGTTGGCCGCCGCCACCTCTTCCACGGGCTTGCTGGCGAACGAACTCAGCCCCATGATCACTCCGCGCTCGGCGGCCGCGCGCGCCACCGCCACCTCACCCTCCGGATGGACGGCCTGCACACCGGTCGGCGAAATCACCACGGGGAACGAGCAGTCGACGCCCAGCACGCTGGTGGACAGATCACGCTGGGCGAAGTGACCGGCGACGCGGGGAGCGAATCCCAGCTCGGCGAACGCCGCCGTGTTGTCGTCAATGGTGCGACCGCGCTCGGATCCGGCTACGAGAGCCCCGTAGACGGAACTCGGGAGGTACTTCTTCGCGCGCCGCTGAGCCTCTGCGACGGTCTCGAACCAGGGATTCTTACCCACGTGCGGCACTTCCTTCGTTACGTGTCGTAGAAGGGGAGACAGGGCGACCGACAGGCCACCTACCGGAGACGGCCGAACATCGGCTGAGGAGACGCCCCACCAAGGGCAGGGCGGCAGAAGCCCGCTGAACCCGCCAGGCGAACTCTCGGAGACTAATGGCACCCGATGCCAAAAGGGAAGCCCCAGCACGCCCGCCGACACTCCCTTGACATGCGCGACCCTCATGCCGACACTTGCGCCGTTGAAAGGATCGCTCGTTCCGTTGAACGACCACCGCTTCCGAGGGCTCCCTCCGATTCCGGTGGCGCGCCATCCGCCGCGGGCTTCCCTTCCCATTTCCGACGGATTCCAGGGAGAAGAAGTGACCTTTGTGGTGACACAGGCATGCGTGGACATCCAGGACAAGAGCTGTGTGCAGGTGTGTCCGGCCGACTGCATCTACGAGGGCGGCCGGATGATGTACATCAACCCCGACCAGTGCATCGACTGCGGCGCGTGCGAGGAAGCCTGCCCGATGTCCGCGGTCCGCTACGACGCCGACCTGACCAGTGACAACGTGCAGTTCCTCGATCTGAACGCCGAGTTCTTCGAAGGTATGGGGACACTCAAAGGCGCCCGGAAGCTCGGCAAGATAGACCGTGACGTCGAGTTCGTCGCGGCACTCCCCCGCAAGGAGGGCTGACCGTGTCACCGCTGCGCGTCGCCGTCGTCGGCTCCGGCCCCGCCGGGACCTTCTGTGCCGAGATTCTGTCGGAGGACACCGGGCACGAAGTCCAGGTCGATGTCTTCGAGCGACTGCCCACGCCTTTCGGTCTCGTACGGTACGGAGTCGCCCCCGACCACCAGAAGATCAAGTCGATCGTGGAGTCCCTCACCGAGGTCTACGAGTCGCCGTCCGTACGCTTCCTGGGCAATGTCACGGTCGGATCGGACATCACGATCGACGAATTGCGCGCGCACTACGACGCCGTCGTACTCGCCTGCGGAGCTCCGCTCAACCGTCAACTCGGTGTTCCAGGAGAGGAGTTGCCCGGCGTTGTCGCGGCCCGCAATTTCGTGTCGTGGTACAGCGGGCATCCCGACGCCAGCTTCGACACGTCGGTCCTCACAGCGGACCGAGCCGTCGTGGTCGGCGTGGGGAACGTGGCGCTCGACGTCGCGCGCATGCTCGTCCGCACGCCTGACGAACTGCGCAGGACCGATGTGCCCGAGCATGTCGTCGACGCGCTGGGCGGCCACAGCATCCGCAAGGTGTACATCGTGGGGCGACGTGGCCCCGCCCATGCCAAATTCACGAACAAGGAGTTTCTGGAGCTGGCGGGCGTGGAGGGCGCGGACGTACTTGTCTCCCCGGACGACCTCGAACTGTCCGAGGAGGACCGCGCCCACGTGGCGGTAAAACCCGCGACCGCCCGCCTGCTCGCGTCCCTGGGGAAGGTCGCGGCGCGCGCACCGCTCGGACGGGAGCGGTCCGTGCGATTCCTGTTCCACCGCACGCCAGTGGAGTTCGCGGGCGCGGGCGCCGTCGGCACCGTCCGCCTGACGCACACCAGCCGCCCGGAGAACGTGGAAGACCTCGCGGCGGGACTCGTCCTCCCTGCGGTCGGCTACCGGGGGGTGGCCATGGGCGGGGTTCCCTTCGACGAAGCCTCCGGCACGATCCCCCATCGCGACTCCCGCGTGGTCGACGGCGAGCGTCCCCTGCCCGGCCTGTACGCGGTGGGCTGGGTCAAGCGCGGCCCCAGCGGAGTCATCGGAACCAATCGTCTGTGCGCGGCCGAGACCGCCGGCGCTTTGCTGGCCGACGCCTCCTCCCTGATCGGAACCGGTTCCGGCCGCGAAGGTATCGACGCACTACTGCGCTCACGCGGTGTGGCCGTCGTCGACTGGAGCCGGTGGCGGGCGATCGAGGCAGCAGAAGCCTCACTCGGTGCCGCCGGCGGGCGCGGCCGCGTCAAGCTGCACGACCGTACCGACATGCTGATCGCCGCCGGAGTGGCGGCGTAGCACCGCAGCCCTTGAGCGCGAGAGGCCTCTCCCACCCGGGGAGGCCTCTCGCGCTACGTCGACGTACTTCTGCGATCGGCAGGCACGATGGAGCAGCCCTGATAGTGTTCCCTTTAAGGAAATTCGGATTCTACTGAGCGGGACTGGGCGCCCGAAGGAGCTGGGAGTGAAGACGCAGATCACAGCGGAGGGCACGGCGGGTGCCCCTGAGCGGCAGCGCCATCCCCTCGCACGCGGCATCGAGATCCTCACCCTGATGATCGACGGAGGCGGCGACACCTACGGTGTTCGAGAGGTCGGTTCCCGGCTCGGGGTCAGCGCGAGTACCGCCCATCGCCTCCTCGGCGATCTGGAGGAGCTCGGCATGGTCAGCCGCACCGCGACGGGCAACTACCGGCTCGGCATGGAGTTCCTGCGCCTGGCCTGGACCGTCAACACGCGCTTCCCGCTGCGCGAGGCCGCCAATGACATCCTGGCCGAGCTGACGGAACACAGCGGCGAGTCCTCGTTCTTCGCCGTATTCAACGAGCAGCGTCGGCAGATGATGTTCGCCGTCTCGGTCGAGTCCTCGCACCCCTTGCGGTACACGGTGCCGCAGGGCGTCTGGCTTCCCCTCCACGCCGGCGCCAGCGGGCTCGCCATCCTCGCCTTCCTCCCCTCGCAGATCAGGCACGAGATCACGCACGGCACGCTCGACGCTCTGACGGAGCGCACGTGGGTGGATGCCACGCGGCTCGAGGAGCGGCTGGAGGGGATCCGCAGGGACGGGTACGCAATCTCCCACGGGGAGCGCATCGACGGAGCTATCGCCATCGCGGCGCCGGTTCTCGGCCCGGCGAACGTCGTGATCGGGGATGTCGGCATCACCATCCCGGAGAGCCGGTTCAACGCCACATCGACGCCGGAACTGACCGCGCTCGTACGGGAGTCCGCACGAGCGTTGACGCGCCGGTTCACCGGAGGCCGCGGCGCACCACAGACCGCGCAGGACTGACTGGGACGGGGCCCGAACGTCACCGCTCGGGCTCCGTCCCGTACACACACCTGTATCAGGCGGGCACCCGTTGCAGAGCCCGTACGATTCCCTCGACATTGGTCTTGGCATCGCCGAACAGCATCTGAGAGTTGTCCCGGAAGAACAGCGGGTTCTGCACGCCTGCGTAGCCGACGGCCATCGAACGCTTGAAGACGATCACGTTCTTCGACTCCCAGACCCTCAACACCGGCATACCGGCGATCGGGCTGCTGGGATCCTCGGTCGCCGCCGGATTGACGGTGTCATTGGCACCGACCACGAGCACGACGTCGGTCTCGCCCAGGTCGTCGTTGATCTCGTCCATCTCCAGGACGATGTCGTACGGCACCTTCGCCTCGGCGAGCAACACGTTCATGTGGCCCGGCAGCCGGCCCGCGACCGGGTGGATCCCGAAGCGCACGTCGACCCCCTGGTCGCGCAGAAACCGGGTGAGCTCGGCGATCGGATACTGAGCCTGCGCGACCGCCATGCCGTATCCCGGGGTGATGACCACAGTGGCGGCGCTCGCCAGCAGTGTGGCGGTCTCCTCCACTGTGGTCTCCCGGTGCTCGCCCTCCTCGGTCGCCGCCGAGGGACCTGCCTCGATGCCGAATCCCCCTGCGATGACGGAGAAGAACGAGCGGTTCATGGCTTTGCACATGATGTACGACAGGTAGGCACCGCTCGAGCCGACCAGCGCTCCCGTGACGATCAGCAGATCGTTGTCGAGCAGGAAGCCGGACGCCGCGGCCGCCCAGCCGGAGTAGCTGTTCAGCATCGAGACGACAACCGGCATGTCGCCACCGCCGATCGACGCGACCAGATGCCATCCGAAGAGCAGGGCCAGCACGGTGACCACGACGAGCACCCACGGGGCGGAGTCGACCACGAAGGCAACGGTCAGTCCGGTGGCGGCGAGCAGGGCCAGCAGATTGAGGAAGTTCTTGCCCGGCAGCACCAGCGGCGCTGACTTGATCCGCGCACTCAGCTTGAGGTTGGCGACGACGGAACCGGTGAAGGTGACGGCGCCGATGAAGACTCCGACCACCACCTCGGCGTGGTGGATGCGCAGCAGGGAGCCTGTGTAGGTCTCCAGTCCACCGCGCTCGACTTCCAAGTACGACGCCCAACCGACGAGTACCGCGGCGAGGCCGACGAACGAGTGCAGCAACGCGATCAGTTCGGGCATACCCGTCATCTGCACGACCCGGGCCCGCCACAGGCCGACGGCCGCACCGATGACGACCGCGACGGCCAGAATCGCGACGGCGCTGCCCCGTGCCGTCGAGTCGTGCAGGGCGAGTACGACGGTGGCGGTCAGAGCGAGTGCCATGCCCACCACACCGTAGGTCCAGCCCTGCTTGGCCGATTCGTTCCGGGAGAGGCCGGCCAGGCTGAGGATGAACAGAAGTGCCGCGGCCAGATAGGCGGCGATGGCGATCGAGTCAGCGGACATGTCAGGCCCCCTTCGAGAACATGGCGAGCATGCGACGGGTCACGGCGAAGCCGCCGAAGATGTTGATAGCGGCGAGAAGAACGGCTACGCCGCCCAGGATCTGCACCGGCCGGTCGTCGACACCGACCTGAATGATCGCGCCGACGACGATGACGCCGGAGATGGCGTTGGTGACCGACATCAGCGGCGTGTGCAGTGCGTGAGCCACCTTGCCGATCACGTAATAGCCGATCACCACCGCCAACGCGAGCACGGTGAAGTGCTGCGGGATCGGAGCCGGGGCGAACGCGTTGATCAGGAAGAAGGCCGCAAGGCCGGCGAGGACGAGGCCCACCTTCGCCCCTGCGTTCAGGGGCTTCTTTTCCTCACGCTGAACTGGGGCCGCGACCGGGGCCTGGACCGGAGCGGCGGACACCCTCACCGGCGGCGGCGGCCAGAGCTTCTCGCCGTCACGCACCACGGTGATGCCGCGCTGCACCTCGTCCTCCAGGTCCAGGACGAGATGGCCGTCCCTGCCCGGGGTGAGCAACTTGAGGAGGTTGACCAGGTTGGTGCCGTACAGCTGGCTCGCCTGGGTGGGGAGCCGGCCGGCGAGGTCGGTGTAGCCGACGATCGTGACCCCGTTGTCAGTGACGACCTTCTCTCCGGCGACGCTGCCCTCGACATTGCCGCCCATTCCCGCGGCCATGTCGACGACGACACTGCCCGGCTTCATGGCCGCCACGTCCGCCGCGGTGATCAGCCTCGGCGCCGCACGTCCCTGGACCAAGGCGGTGGTGATGATGATGTCGACGTCCTCGGCCTGCTGGGTGTACAGCTTGGCAGCAGCCTCGTTGTAGCCGTCCGACGTGGCCTTTGCGTAGCCGTCGGTGGACTCCTGCGCCTCCTCGTCGACCACCACGGGAAGGTACGTACCGCCCAACGACTTGATCTGCTCGGCGACTTCGGGGCGAGGGTCGGTGGCGCGCACCACGGCGCCGAGCGACGACGCCGCACCGATCGCGGCCAGGCCCGCGACACCTGCGCCGGCGACGAGCACCTTGGCGGGTGGAACCTTGCCGGCAGCCGTGACCTGGCCGGTGAAGAAGCGCCGGAACTCGTGCGCGGCCTCGATGACGGCGCGGTATCCGGCGATGTTGGCCATCGAAGAGAGGACGTCGAGCGATTGCGCGCGGCTGATGCGCGGGACAGCGTCCATCGCCAGCACGGTGAGCTTGCGGGTGGCGAGTGCGTCGACGAGGTCGGGGTTGGCGCCGGGCGCCAACGTCGAGACCAGCACGGCGCCGTCCTTGGGCCTGCCGACGTCGTCGGGCGTAGGGGTGTCGACGCGCAGGACGACGTCGGCTCCCCAAGCCTCGTCGGCCGAACCGATGCGGGCTCCGGCATCGGTGTACGTCGTGTCGGCGAACGAGGACTGGTCACCGGCGCCGCTCTCGATCACGACCTCGTATCCCAGGCCGAGCAGTTGCCGAACGGTGGCGGGGGTGGCTGCGACGCGTCTCTCACCTGCTGGTTCGCGTGGTACTCCGATAAGCATCGGCGACTCCTTCGGTGTTCGGGGCAAGGCATGGCGAAGGTCTGGTGCCGCCTCTGTGCACGGGCGGCACCAGACCGATGGTTCATCGCTCCGGACGGATTTCCCCGTACGGGATCAGTAGAGGAGCAGGGGGTTGATAAGGACGCCCGTCGAGCGGTGAATCGCCGTCGGCGCCGCGACGAGCAGCCCCGTCGACGTCCCGGCCGCCTTCAGTGTCGCGGCGGCGGGACCGAGCATGCAGTTGTCGACGAGGCAGAGCCCGATCGCGTAGATGAGGTTGTGCACTTCCAGTGAGCCGGCCGGATTGTCGCGCGCGTCGTGGAAGTCCCACAAGACCAGGCCGGGATTCTTCGAGGCGATCCACTGAGCGCCGTCGGCACCGATCCCGGGACGCCGGACGGCGGCCGCGCCACTGGGATAGACATGACCCGCTGCCTCATAACGGTCACGGCCCTGATAGATGATCAGGGCATCGCCCGGTTCGAGGGTGACGCCGGTCGCGGCCAGCGCCGCGTCCAGGTCCGCCGCCGTGACCGGCTCCTCGGCCGGGATCCAGTCGACGCCTCGGGCAGTCGCAATGTCGAGCAGCACACCGCGTGTGGCAATGCCGTGCTGCGCCCAGTTCACCATCGTGTCCTCGTCGGTCTCGGAGGCCGAGGCGGGGATCGGGCCGTGCCAGCCGCCGTCCGCTCCGATGTGCGCAAGCCCGTCGAGGTGGGTGTTGTGCACACCGTGCGCGTCGTACTTGATGACATCGCCGCCGTGCGCATGACGCCCGTAGATGCCGATCTGCACATCCAGTTCGACACCGCCGTGACCGTCGGGCAGCTCCGCGATGGCAAGTCGCTGCCAGTCACGCTTCTCGGCCTCGGCCGCTTCGCGACCGTCTGCGAGCCGGCCCGGCCGGGTCTCGACCTCACGCTCCAGCGAGAGGGCCCTGCCGAACTTCACCTGCGTGGCTCCGCGCAGACGGGCGGTCTCGTCGATCAGCGCCACCGAGCCGCGGCACTGCACGCCCTCGACATGCCGCTCCTTCTCGTGCGCGTCGGCGATCTCGCGCACCCACGGGTCGAGCGGATCCGGTTGGCGGTCGTCAGTCATCTTTGACTCCGTTCTTGTGCCAAAAATCGTTGCTGAGCCGGAGGCGCCCGTCGGTTGCCGCCTTAGGCTGGCGTCACGTCTGTTGAATACGGGTGTCCGCGATGCGTCCGGTGGGTTGTTCATCGCCCATCTGTCTCGTACAACGAAACAGCGAGACGCTACAACGCAATGGCCAGCATTCTGCTGTCGAGCCTCAGCGACTGTCAACGCCGCACCCCTTCTGGGCGCCTCATCTTTTCCTAACAGGAGCTTACTTCTTGACACGCCCTCTCGGGCAAAGTCATGCTGAGCACGCCGCACAACAGTACGTGCGTTCGCTTCAGTAGAACGACAGTGGTTTCACCTCGTCTAAGCGGCCGAGGGGAATCGCGATGAGAGGGGCGCGGATGAGTACCGCGGAGATGGACCCGACCCAGATCGACTACTTCACCGATGCCGAGGTGGCGGCGGACGCGGCGCCCTACTTCGACCACATGCTCGCCCACCACCCCGTGTGGCGGGAACCGAAGTACGGGGTCGTCATCGTCACCGGCTACGAGGAGGCGCTGCAGGTCTACCACCAGCCCGAGGTCTACTCCTCGATCAACCGGACGGGCGGCCCGGTGCTCGACCTGCCCGTGGAGCTGGTGGGTGACGACCTCACCGAGATCCTCGAGCGGTATCGCGAGTACTTCCCCCAGAACGACCAGATGGTGACGTTCGACCCGCCGCTGCACACGGACCACCGAGCGCTGTTGATGGGCCTCATCACGCCGAAGCGGCTCAAGGAGAACGAGGAGTTCCTGAAGCGGACGGCCGATCGGTTCCTGGACGAGCTGCTTCCCGCGGGGAAGGGCGACTACATCTGGGACTACGCCAAGCGCTACGCGGTGCTCGCCGTCGCGGACCTGCTCGGGGTCCCGGAGTCCGACCACCCCATGCTCATCGAACTCCTGGCCACCGAGGCGCCGATGCTCGGTAACCTCCAGCTCCAAGTCGCTCACCACAACAGCCTCGAGCGGCTCTACGACTTCTTCATCGCGAAGATCGAGGAGCGGCGGGCGAAGCCCACCGGCGACATCCTCACCGGAATGGCACAGGCGACGTTCCCCGACGGGACACTCCCCGAGCCGATCCACGTCGCCCGTATCGCCTCGAACCTCTTCGCCGCGGGCAACGAGACCACGGTCCAGCTGCTCGGTGTCTCACTGGCGAGGATCGCCGAGGACAGGGAGCTGCAGGACCTGTTGCGCCGTGAGACCGCGCTGATCCCGAAGTTCATCGAGGAGGCGCTGCGGATCGAGGCGCCGATCAAGGGGTCGTTCCGGCTGACGAAGGTCGCCACGACGATCGGGGGCCTCGACCTCGCGCCCGGCACCGTCGTGCTGCTGCTGCACGGCGCCGCCGGCCGTGACGCGCGCGTCTTCGACAACCCCGCGGACTTCGACGTCCGCCGCCCGAACGCGCGCCAGCACCTCGCCTTCGGCCGCGGTATCCACACCTGCCCCGGGGCCCCGCTGGCCCGCGCGGAAGCGGTGTTCTCGATCCGGCAGCTGTTGGAGCGCACGGAGAGCATCACCGTCTCCGACGAGCACCACGGCCCGGCCGGCGATCGCCACTGGGACCTGATGGAGAGCTACAAGTTCCGCGGGCACAAGCACCTCCACCTGGAGTTCACCGAGCGGAAGGCCGACTGATGTCCGACGAGATCACGGTCGACCGCGACCGATGCATGGGGTCGGGGCAGTGCACCTTCTACGCGCCGAACACCTTCGATCTCGACGACCTGAGCATCGCCTTCGTCCAGGACCCGAACGGCGACAGCGACGACAAGGTCGACATGGCGATCAACGTGTGCCCGACCCGTTCCATTGCCCGCGCCGCCGCGGCCCACCACGGAGGAGTGCGATGACCACCAACACCGAGGCACCGGTCTCCCTGCCCATCGCCGATCTGGAGAGCGACAGCCTGCTGGCCGAGTTCCCCGAGGGACAGCGCCTCGTCGGCTCACGATGCGACCGGTGCCGCCAAGTCATGATCGGCGCCAGAGTGGTCTGCAGTTCCTGCGTCGGCCGCGACATCTCGCGCGTCGCGCTGCCGACGTCCGGAGTGCTGTACAGCTTCACCCGCCTCCACGTCGGCGGAGCGGGTGTGCGTCCTCTCGGCTACGTGGACATCGGCGACGTTCGTACTCTCGCCGATCTCCGTGAGGACGACGTACCCCTTCAGCCCGGCATGAACGTCGCACTCGGCGTCGACGACGACGGCTGGTTCTTCGCACCGGTCGCCGGCGCGTGAGGAGAGGACTTCCCATGACTGAAAACGTGTTCGTCGTCTCAGCGGCGATGATCCCGTTCGCCAAGCACCGCGCCTCGTCCTACGTCGGGCTCGCGGTGTCTCCGCTCATCGACGCCCTCCAGGGCGCGGGCATCGAGAAGTCCGACGTCGACGCCGTCTATGTCGGCCACTCGTACGGCGGCATGATGACCGGTCAGCGCATCACCAAGGAGATCGGCCTCGGCACGGTCCCGACGGTGAACGTCGACAACGCCTGCTCCAGCGGGGCCACCGCCGTACACGAGGCGTGGACGGCGATATCCCAAGGCCTCATCGACGTGGCCGTCGTGATCGGCGTGGAGAAACTGACGCAGTTCGGCGGTGGCACGCTCCCCCTCTCCCCCGAGGATCGCGAGGTCAAGCAGGGCATCGTGATGCCCGCCGTCTATGCGATGCGAGCCACGCGCTACCTGCACGAGACCGAGGCCACGGCCGAGGACCTCGCGCGGGTCAGTGTGAAGGCGCGCAAGCACGGCAAGTTGAACCCCTTCGCGCAGTTCCGCGAGGAGGTCACCGTGGAGCAGGTGCTCGCTGCCCGACCGGTCGCCGATCCGCTGACCCTGCTCATGTGCTGCCCGACGGGCGACGGCGCCGCCGTCGTCGTACTCGCCTCCGAGCGCGCCCGTGCGCGCCTCATGGCCCCGCGCGGCATGCGGATCGCCGCCTCGGTGCTGCACTCGGGCC
This sequence comes from Streptomyces sp. NPDC050264, assembly GCF_040655895.1. NCBI lineage: Bacteria > Bacillati > Actinomycetota > Actinomycetes > Kitasatosporales > Streptomycetaceae > Streptomyces > Streptomyces sp. NPDC050264. Next base: position 107,378 of record NZ_JBFAKV010000024.1, on the reverse strand, counting down.
AGGTCGAGGAGGGCTTCCGTGACATGACCAAGCCCGAAATCACCTACTCCTCGGCCCGCGACGCGTACGAGCAGTCGGGCATCGGCCCGGAGGACCTCGACATGATCGAGCTCCACGACGCCTTCTCCATTGCGGAGCTCGTCTACTACGAGGCTTTCGGCCTCACCGAGAAGCACAGCGCTGTGGCGCTCCTGCGGGAAGGCAGGACGACCTTCGGCGGCGATGTCGTGGTCAATCCGAGCGGTGGTCTCCTGTCCAAGGGGCACCCCGTGGGCGCGAGCGGCGTCGCCCAGATCGCCGAAGCGTTCTGGCAGCTCACCGGGCAGGCGGGCGCCCGTCAGATAGAGAGCGCGCGTACGGCGATGACGCATGTCACCGGCGGTGGCACGGCGGGCCTCGACCACGGCGCGTGCACGATCCACATCTTTGAGGCGGCATGACGAGCGACCAGCGACCGCCCCTCGCGGGCCTGCGCATCATCGATCTGACCACCTTCCTCTCAGGGCCGTCGGCGACCCAGCTCCTCGGCGACCTCGGCGCGGACGTCATCAAGGTCGAGGCGCTCGGCGGGGATTCCAGCCGGGCCATCGTCGGACCGACTGTCGACGGGGAGAGCGCCTACTACCTGGCCAACAACCGGAACAAGCGCAGCATCGCGATCGATCTGAAGTCACCGCGTGGGCTCGCGATCCTGAATCGGCTCATCGCCGGCGCGGACGTGGTCATCGAGAACTTCCGCCCTGGTGTGACCACGCGGCTCGGCATCGATCCGCACGATGTCGTCGAGCGCCATCCGGCGCTCGTTTGGGCGTCGATCAGCGGATTCGGCCAGGACGGACCGCTGCGGGACCGGCCCGCCTACGACATGGTGGTCCAGGCGCTCAGCGGCGTCATGAGCCTCACCGGTCATCCGGGGGCTCCGGCGGCGCGGCTCGGCATTCCTGCTGGTGACGTGGTGGCAGGCCTGTACGCCGTGATCGGGATCCTGGCCGCCCTCGAAGCGCGCCACGGTACGGGGCGGGGCCGGGTCATCGACGTGTCGATGCTCCGCGGCCAGCTGGCGATGCTCTCGTACCAGGCGCTGTACACCTTCCTCAACGGCGTGGCCCCCGGGCCGCAGGGCGCGCGGCACGACTCGATCGCCACCTACCGCTCGTTCACCGGAGGGGACGGCCGCGAGCTGGTCGTGACGGCGAACACTCCGCGTATGTGGGAGGGGTTGTGCAAGGTGCTGGGCGTCGCGGAGCTGGTCGTCGACGAGCGCTTCGTCGACGCCGCGAGCCGGCTGCGCAACAAGGAGGAGCTGTGGGCGATCCTGGAGGCCCGGTTCGCCGAACGGCCCGCGGCCGAGTGGGTCGAGCTGCTGTCCGAGGCATCCGTCCCGGTGGCTCCGGTGAAGAACGTGCTGGAGGCCCTGGGGGACGCGCGGGCCGCGGACGACGGGAGCCTGGTGGTCGTCCGCAATGACACGTCCTCCTTCGAGAACGTGGCGACGCCCATTCGTTTCGGGGAGACCGACGGCGTCGACCCCGTCTACCCTCCGACGCTCGGCGAGAACACCGTCGACATCCTGGTGGAAGAACTGGGCATTCCCGCCTCCGAGATCGACTCCCTGCTCGCCGACGGAGTCATCGCGGCGAGCCCGGTGAAGACCTCCTGAGACAACCGCACATACTTGAGCCCGTGCCGAGGGCATCTCCCCTCAGCACGGGCTCAGTCGCGTACGGCCGGTGTTCGACGGTTGGCCGCCTGAGCGCCTCGGGGCCCTCCCGATGGCTGGGGGATAGATGTCGCTGGGCCATGCGTCAACGTCAGCGCGCCCCCGTAGGCTGATGTGGTGTTCGATCGTTTGGAGATCCGGGTGCTGCCGTCGGGACCCCGGTTCGCTGCTCAGTTGCGGTTCTGGGTCAATGGCGAGGACCTGGTCGAAGAGGCGGTCGGCGAAGGTGGCCGAGGATCGTACGCGGCTGATGCGTTGCCAGTCGCCTGCCCCAGCCCCCTCCGGGCGACAGGCGAGGCGCGCCGCCTGCAGCTGGGGGAACCGGACTGCACCGGTGGCTGCTGCGGCTTCCTGACCGTGATCGTGCAGCGGTTCGGAGAGATCGTGCAGTGGTCGGGCTGGGAGGTTCCGGGAGAGGCACGCAGCTCCGCACCCCCACTTCTGCCGGAGCTTCACTTCGACGCGAGTCAGTACGACGCCGACGTGGCTCGCGCCGAGTCGGACCGCTGCCGGCAGTTGCCCTCGTAGCGTGGCGCGGCACTCCCTCCTACCTGTTTGCGAGCTATGCCAGCCTCGCATCCGAAGTCATGGGGAAGACTCCAGCAGTTCAAGTGCCGTCGAAACTCGCGAACATCCCGGCCAGGATGCGGCCGCCAATCAGTGAGCGCGCAGGCGAATGCCCCCGAACGATCGGAGCGAGCGAACCGTCTGGTTGCTTGCGTCGCCGTCGGAGGCAGTCGCGGGTGAGGGGGGGGTCAGATCGCGTCCGGAACCGGAGCAGGCGCGGGCTGCGGCTGCAGACTTGCTGTCCGGAGCGTGCCCCGCCGGATGAACCAGGCCGCCACCAGGGCTACCGCCGCGGCAACCGCCACCATCAGGAACAGCTCGTTGTAACCGGCCCGCGAGCTGAACGAGGTGCCCGGTTCCAGGTTCTTGGACAGCAGGACGGTACCTATGGACGTACCGACAGCCGAGAACGCCGTCTGCGTGACCATGTAAACGCCGGATGCCTCACTGGTGTTGGGGCCGGGCACACCCTCGACGATCAGGTTGGGAAGCGAGCTCAGCAGGAAGCCCGTGGCGCCGGTCAGGACGACCTGCGAGATGAAGAATCCCGCGACGGAACCGAGCAGCACCGAGGACAGGACCGCGGCCGCGATCGCGAGGACGGTGCCGATGAACAGGGCGTTGCACGAGCGGCCGTTGCGGGACACACGACCGCTGAGCGGGGACAGCACGAAGCCGATGAGGCCGATCCCGAAGGAGAGGTCGCCGGCGGTGCCCGCGCTGAGGCCGAGACCGACCGGCGCCGCTTCCGGGGTCTGCCAGATCAGCTGGCCCACGAAGCCGGAGACACCCAGCGTGCCGAACGAGACGAACGCGGTGGCCACCAGCGTCAGACCGAGCTTGCGGTTGAGGAAGAAGCGAATGTTGATGAGCGGGTCCTCGACGCGCAGTTCCCAGACCACCCACAGCGCCAGGACGGCCAGGCCGCCGACGAGGAACCCGATGGTCTTGCCGCTCGACCAGCCCCACGAACTGCTCTCGTGGACCCCGTACAGCGCGAGGGCGATGCCCGGAGCGAACAGGACGCCGCCGAACCAGTCCACCCGCCCCAGTCGCGCCTTGGCGGTCGAGCGCGGCAGCAGGAAGGCACCGGCGGCGGTGACGGCCGCCACCACGGCGGCGACGACGAAGACGTAGCGCCAGCCCCAGGCGTCGACGATGTTGCCCGAGACGATGTTGCCGCCCGCACCACCCCACATCGCGGCTCCGGCGACGGTCGCCACGGCCACCGGCAGGCTCTTGCTCGGGAGGCTCTCCCGGAGGATGCCGACACAGAGCGGGACCAGACCGCCCGCAAGGCCCTGGATCGCCCGCCCGGCGATCAGCCCGGCGAGGCTGTCCGACATGAGGCTGACGACCGAACCGATGATGGAGGCGAGAAGGACGACGATCAGGACGTTGCGGCGGCCGAAGGCGTCGCCGAGCCGGCCGCTGATGGCCGCGGACGCGGCGCCGACCAGGAGGAAGCCGGTGAGGATCCAGCCGGCGTCGCTGGGCGTGCTCTTGAACTGCTGGATGATCTCAGGCAGGGCCGTATACATCATCGTCGCCTCGAAGGAGCTCACGACGGCGGCGAAGATAAGGATCACGACGATGAGCGCGACCGGGCGTTGAGGACGCGGTTCGGCTTCCGTTCCAGTGGTGGGTGGCATCGTGGCTTCTTTCGTCGGGCATCAGGGCGTCGCCGGAGGTCCGGCCGCGGGATGCGTGAGAATGGGCGGATTTCCGCCGTGGATGTGGGCTCTACAGCCACAACCCAGCCGTTCCGTTGTAAGGAACAGACAATCCATACAACGCGAGAGTGTGTTCCGCCCCACAGTCGCTGTCAAGGAGTAGGACAGACGCAGTTTTAAGCTCTTGTCCTTGACAATTACGGCAGCCCGCCTTGATGCTGAGCGAGCTCGGTAAGGCAACGCCCGTTCTTTTGGGCGAAACACACCCGTCTCCCGCCTGGTGTCATCCGCGGGATCGAAAGGGGAGGGCTCGATGTCCAGCCACGTCAGCAACGAACAGTCCAGGGGCGTGCCCGGGCACGCGATGCGAGACCTTCCTGTGCCGCTGCTCCACCCGGACCGCCTCTACATCGACGGACAGTGGGTGACTCCGGCGGAGTCCTCGACCTTCGACATCGTCGACCCGGCCACGGAGGAGCTCTACTACCAGGTCGCCGAGGCCGGCACGACCGACATGTCGAAGGCCGTCGGGGCCGCGCGCCGGGCGTTCGACCGGACGAACTGGCCGCTGCTCGCTCCTGCCGAGCGAGCCGACTGGCTGCGCAAGATCGCCGATGGGCTGCGCCGGCGCGCGGGGGACGCCAGTACGCTCTGGACCCGCCAGGTGGGTGTCCTGCACACAATGTCGACCGCGGCAATTGAACGTGTGGGGGCGCACTACGACTACTACGCGGATCTCGCCGCGGACTTCCCGTTCGAGGTGCGGCACGACACCCAGCAGGGCGGCTTCGGCGCGGTCGTCCGCGAACCGATCGGTGTCGTGGCGGCGATCGTCGCCTGGAACACCCCTATGTCCCTGATGGCCTACAAGGTGGCGCCCGCGCTGCTCGCGGGCTGCACCGTGGTGGTCAAGGCGCCGCCGGAGGCCCCTGGTGAGGCGTACGTGCTCGCCGAGATCGCCGAAGAGATCGGCCTGCCCGCCGGTGTCCTCAACGTCGTCACCGCCGATCGCGAGGTCTCCGAACAGCTGGTCCGCAACCCGCACGTCGACAAGGTGGCCTTCACCGGATCGAGCGTCGTGGGTCGGCGGATCGCTTCCCTGTGCGGTGACCGGATGGCGCGCTACACCCTCGAACTAGGTGGCAAGTCGCCTGCGGTGATCCTCGACGACTACGACCTCGAAACGGCGGCCCGCACCCTTTCCGACGCGGAGTGCACCCTCAACGGGCAGGTCTGTTCGTCTCTCACCCGCATCATCGTCAGCCGACACCGTCACGACGAGTTCGCGGAAGCGCTGGGAGCATTCTTCGGCGCGGTCCGCATCGGCGACCCGTTCGATCCCGAGGCGCAGCTCGGCCCCCTCGCCATGGACCGCCAGCGTGCCCGCGTCGAGGGCTACATCGCCAAGGGCGTCGCGGACGGCGCGAGGCTCGTGACCGGCGGCGGTCGGCCGGAGGGACTCGACACCGGCTTCTACCTCGAACCGACGGTCTTCGCCGGCGTGGACAACCAGTGGACCATCGCGCAGGAGGAAATCTTCGGGCCGGTGCTCAGCGTCATCCCCGCCGACGACGAGGAGCACGCGGTTGAGCTCGCCAACGACACCGTCTTCGGCCTCAACGCCACGGTCTTCACCAACGACAACGACCGCGCCCATCACGTCGCCCGCCGCATCCGCGCGGGCACCGTCGGGCACAACGGGTACCGCACCGACCCCCGGATGGGTTTCGGCGGGTTCAAGCAGTCGGGCGTCGGCCGGGAGGGCGGCGCGGACGGCCTCCTGCCGTACACGGAGGCCAAGACCTTGATTCTCGCCGAGCCGCCGTCCAGCCGCGCCTGACAGTCGCAGCGCGCACCGCAGCGGCCCCGTCCAGCCCATCCGACCCATTCACCGCAGTTCATGCAGACGATCCAGGAGTGACCCATGTCGGGACGAGTTGAGGGCAAGGTCGCCCTCGTCACCGGAGCAGCCCGCGGGCAGGGCCGAAGCCATGCCGTCCGCCTCGCCGAGGAGGGCGCGGACATCATCGCCGTCGACCTCCTGGAGGACATCGAGACGGCCCCCTACCCGATGGCAACCAAGACGGACCTCGAAGAGACGGTTCGCCAGGTGGAGGCACTCGGCCGGCGCATCATCGCCACGCAGGCGGACGTCCGCGATCTCGGTCAGCTCAAGACGGCCGTGGACCAGGGTGTCGCCGACCTCGGCGGGCTCCACGTCGTCGTGGCTCAGGCGGGCATCCTGACCATGGGTCTGGACACTCCGCAGGCGTTCCTCGACGTCGTCCAGGTCAACCTCGTCGGGGTGATCAACACCGTCACGGCGGCCGCGCCGCATCTGGAGAGCGGCGCATCCATGATCCTGACCGGTTCGACCGCGGCGCTCCTGTCCGGCTCGGTCGACATCACGGGGGCGGGCGGTCTCGGCTACGCCCATTCGAAGCGTCACGTGGCGCGGCTCGGGCACGATCTCGCGCGCGTTTACGCGAGCCGACGGATACGGGTCAACGTCGTCCACCCGACGAATGTCGACACCGGGATGATGGACAACGAGTTCATGTACAAGGCGTTCCGTCCCGACCTGGATGCGCCCACGCGCGAGGAGATGATTCCCTCGCTCGCGTCCAAGTCGCCGATGGACATGCCGTGGCTGGCTCCCTCGGACGTGTCCGAGGCGGTCCTCTACTTCGCCTCCGACGCGTCCCGGTGGGTCACGGGGCAGCAACTCAAGCTGGACGCCGGTCAGCTGCTGCCGATGACCGACGCGGGCGTACCTGCCTGACTCCACGAACAGCCGCTCGTGCCCACCCAGGTGCTCTGGTAGGCACGAGCGGCGCCGTTTTCCGGCTCTCAACAATGAGTGCCCGACAGAGACGGAGTACTCCAACTCCTCGTTGACAGACGCCCAGTCAGCAGCTGTGTCCTCGACCTGCAGCACCTCTTTGTCGTGCAGGTAACCGTCTGTCGACCCGATGAACAGACGGGCGCAGCGGCCCCCGCCGATGGTGTGAATCTCCCTGCTCACCGGACGACGTCCACGGTCTGGCTCCGCGCTGTCGACCAGTTCCCACACCTTGTCTGGGGCCCCGCCCAGCAGCAGCTCCAGGCCGCGCCGCCCCTTCCAGCGCGCGCCGATCGCGCCTGTGCCACAGCGGAATCAGGCCCGCCCTTCGACCTCCTGCGGGCGCGGCCAGGGCATGCCGTAAAGACGCTCGATGCCCCCATTGAATCGCTGGAGGCAATCGGCGAACGTCGCGATGTCCTCGTCCGACCAGTCGGCCATGATCCCGTCCAGGCTCGCGATGATGTACAAGCGCTCCTCGTCGAGTCGGTGCTCGCCCTCCTCGGTGATGCGGAACTTGCGGGCCATGCCGCCGGCCGGGTCGGGGATGCGCTCGACCAGGCCTGCACGCAACCGCCTTGCACCGATATCTCCAGGCCCAAAAACAATGCCGTTCCGTTGAGCGGACGCCCGCAGCCCATGGGTCCTTGCCCGTACGCACTCTTGGGTGACCGGTGGGCGACCGGCACCTGAATCGGCCTTCCCACCCGCGTTGCCACAGTCGGCTTGGGCTCTCTACGGGAGGGAGGTGCATGGTGCTCACCGTTGCGAGGCATCTCCTCCGCAACCTGCTCGTGGTGCTCCTGGTCACCATGGGGTCGGTCGCGCTTTTGAGCCTGGCGCCAGGTTCGGCGGCGTCCGTCATCCTCGGCGAGAACGCCACGCCCGAGGCAGTGGCCGAACTGAACGCCAAACTGGGTCTCGACCAGCCCCTGTGGGAGCAGTACGCGCACTGGCTCAAGGGGGCCGTCACCGGCGACCTCGGGACCTCACCCGTGACCAATGAGTCGGTTCTCCACGCAGTGGTGGACCGCCTCCCGGTGACACTCGAACTGGCAGGTCTGGGACTGGTCATCGCACTCATCGTGGCGATGCTGCTGGCCGTGGTCTCGGCCTCTCTGGAAGGAACAGCAGTCGACCGCGCACTGACGGCTCTGTCATCCGTGTTGCTGTCCGTTCCCGCATTCATCGCGGGCCCCGTGCTCATCTACGTCTTCGCGATGCAGTTCGGTTGGTTCCCTGTGAGCGGCTGGGCCGATGTCAGTGACGCCGGCCTCGGAGCCAATCTGCAGACCGCGATCCTGCCCGCCCTGTCGATCGCGCTGACGGAGATCGCGGCATTCCACCGGGCGCTCCGGGCAGACCTGATCTCGACGCTGCACGAGGACTTCATCGGCGCTGCGCGTGCCAAGGGATTGAGTCACGGCTACGTCGTCTTCCGGCACGCCCTGCGGCCGTCGTCGTTCTCGCTCGTCACCATCGCCGGTCTGAACGTGGGCCGGCTGATCGGCGGGACCGTCGTCGTGGAAACCCTGTTCTCGCTGCCGGGTCTCGGGCAGTTCATCGTGTCCTCGATCGTCTCCCGCGATCTGATCGCGGTCCAGGGCGTCGTGGTGTTCATCGTCGTGGTGTACGTGGTCGTCAACACACTGGTCGATCTGAGCTACAGCTGGCTGGACCCGCGGGTCAGGAAGGCGGCTGCGGCATGACCGACGTCGAGCACCCCGTCAAGAGTCGAACCGGGACACCTCTGCAGGACAGCCGGCCCGCCCCCCTGGTTCCACCGGTCCGTGAGCGGCGCTCGGTCCTCGTCGTGCTCGCCTACGTGTGGCTCGTAGCGGTGATCGCGGCAGCGATCTTCGCGGACGTGCTGCCGCTGGCCCCCTACGACCGGCCCATCGGAGCCCCCCGGCAACTTCCGCAACTGGGCTCTCTCGACATGCTGTTGGGCACCGACCGGCTGGGCCGTTCCCTGCTGTCGCGCTGCATATACGGTGCACGTGTCTCCTTGCTCGTCGGTGCGGTGGCCGGCGTCGTCGGCTCGGTCGTCGGCGGGATTCTGGGCATGGTGTCCGGGTACCTTCGGCGCCGGACCGACTCGGCCATCCGGCTCCTGGCCGATGTGATGCTCGCGTTCCCGCCGTTGATCCTGCTGCTCGCGCTCGCCTCGGTCCTCACTCCGAGCCTGCGGACGATCCTCGTCGGGCTGACGCTCATGGTCGTACCGACGTTCATCAGGCTGGCCCGTGCCAACACGCTGGCGTGGGCGTCCCGAGAGTTCGTCACCGCCGCCCGCACCTTGGGCGCCCGCGACCGAAGGATCCTGTTCCGGGAGATCCTGCCCAATCTGATCCCCACCCTGGGGGCCTTCCTGCCCGTGGTGATGGCGGCGCTGATCGTGGCCGAGGGGTCGTTGAGCTTCCTCGGCATGGGCATCCCACCGCCCACACCGAGCTGGGGCGGCATGGTCTCCGACGGCAAGGACTCGCTCGGCGACGTCCCGCACGTCGTGTTCGTTCCAGCCGTGTTCATCTTCCTGACCGTCTTCTCCCTGAATCAGGCGGGAGACCACCTGCGCCACCGGTTCGACCGAGGTCTTCGCTCATGACGCTGTCCGGCGCGTGGCGCCGGCACGTCTCGTACATCCACCAATCCGTCGGCCACCCCCCTTTGAGAGGTCAACGATGATCTGCAAGAGGCGCTACTTGGCGACAGGGATCGCCACCGCGGCAGCGCTCCTGCTCAGCTCCTGCGGGGGCGGCGGAGGGACCGACACCACGGCGTCGAAGGGCGCGTCGGGCAAGCCGGTGGTCGGTGGTGCGGCCACCGTGCTCACGCCCAGTGACTCACAGACGCTCGACCCGGCGAGGATGGGCAACAACTTCGCCAGCGGCGGGATCGTGGGCAACGCCCTCTACGGAACGCTGCTCGTGGACGCGCCCTCGTCCGGGAAGATTCGTCCTTCGATGGCGGAGTCGTTCGACACCAAGGACGGTGGCAAGACCTTCGAGCTGAAGCTGCGTGACGGGCTGAAGTTCACCGACGGCAACCCGCTGGACGCGGCAGCCGTCAAGTACAACTGGGACCGGATGCGCAAGCCGGCCACCGCGTCGCCCTATCTCTCCGACGCCTCCATGGTCGCCTCCACCAAAGCCCTTGACGACACCACGCTGCTGGTCACCATGGCGCAGCCTGTCGCGCAGTTCGCTCAGTCCGTCGTGACGTCGTCGCTGAACTGGATCGCGTCACCGGCCGCTCTGAAGAAGGGCGCCAAGTCGTTCGACTCCAAACCCGTAGGAGCCGGTCCCTACACCTTGAAGGAGTGGCGCCGTCAGTCGTCGATGCAGCTGACCAAGAACCCGAAGTACTGGGACTCCCCCAAGCCGTATCTGGACAGTCTGACGCTGCGTGTCTCCCTCGACTCGGCGCAACGCATCAACACTATGACGAGCGGGGGCGCCGACCTGGCGATCGAGACCAACATGCAGAACCTCCAGAAGGCCAAGGAGGCCGGCCTTCCGACCAACGCGCTGCCGCTCAGCGGCGGCACGTACCTCGCGTTGAACACCCGCAAGGCCCCCTTCAACGACGTGCGCGCCCGTGCGGCCGTGGCGGCGGCGATCGACATGAACTCCCTCAACGACTCGGTGTTCGAGGGTGATGCCAGCCCCGTCACCACACTCTTCGACAAGTCCTCGCCGCTCTACGCCGACATCCCGGCAAGCAGTCCGGACAAGACCGAGGCCCAGCGGCTCTTCGACGAGCTCGCAAAGGACGGCAAGCGCGTCTCCTTCACCTTCACGACCACCTCGGCGACGGAGAACCGGGCCCTGGGCGAGGCGTTCCAGGCCCAGCTCAGCAAGTTCGACAACGTCAGCGTCAAAATCAAGGTCGTCGACTTCTCGGAGTTCCTGACCCTGCAGACCACGCACCATTTCGACGCCGCTGTCACCTCGGCCGCCTTCCGTGATCCTGAGCCCCGCCTGTGGACCGCGTTCCACAGCGACGAGCCGACCAACATGAGCGGCGTGGCGGACAAGAAGCTCGACGCGGCCCTGCTCACCGGACGCACGGCGACCAGCGTCGAGGACCGCAAGGCCGCCTATGAACAGGTCCAGAAGCGACTGACGGCGCTGCACCCGATGCTGTGGATCATCCGCACCGGCGGTGGGGCGATCGCCAAGAAGAACGTCGGCGGCATGACGCAGTACGGATTCAGCTCGCTGCTCCCCGAGGAGCTGTGGGTCAAGAAGTGAGCTGATCCGCCGACTCCCCAGAAAATCCCGTTCACCCACAGTTCCCAGTGGCTGAGAGGTCGTGGCAGGACATGCCCCACACGGCACGAGCACCCGTTCTCGAGGTACGGAACCTGCGCGCCCATATCGGAACGTCGCGCGGCGTCGTCCGGGCGGTCGACGACGTCTCGCTGACGATCGGCCCCGCGCAGGCACTGGGGGTCGTGGGCGAGTCCGGCTCCGGCAAGTCCGTGATGGCGAAAGCCATCATGGGCATGCTGCCCGGCCGCTCCGGTTGTGACGGCGAGATCATCTTCCAGGGACAGAACCTGCTGGCGCTCAGCCGCAGGGAGCGCGCGAAGATCTGGGGCAGCCGCATCTCCATGGTCTTCCAGGATCCCGGGCGCTCGCTCAACCCCGTCGTAAGGGTGGAACGCCAGCTCACCGAGGGCATGCGCCGCCACCTGGGCATCAGTCGTTCGGAAGCTCGGTCGCGTGCGCTGGAGCTGCTGACAGAGGTGGGCGTACCCGATCCCGAGCGGCGGCTGCGGTGCTATCCGCACGAGCTGTCCGGCGGCATGCGTCAGCGCGTGATGATCGCGATCGCGCTGGCCTGCCGTCCCGACCTCGTCATCGCCGACGAGCCGACCACAGCACTCGACGTGACGGTGCAGCGCCAGATCCTGGATCTGCTGCGCCGCCTGCAACAGGACCGGGGCACCGCGCTGATGCTGATCAGCCACGACCTCGCGGTCGTCGCGGGCCGAACGGACCGCACCGCGGTGATGTACGCGGGGCGCCTCGCCGAAGTCGGGTCCACCGACACCGTGTTCGCGGCGCCACGCCACCCGTACACGCACGCGCTGCTCGGGGCCGTGCCGACCCTCGACCACGAGCGGCACACACCACTGCGCCTCATCACCGGAACGTTGCCGGACCCGGTGGCCCCGCCGGACGGCTGCCGCTTCGCGCCGCGCTGCTCGTCGGCACAGGCCTCGTGCACGGAGCCCGGGCCGGAGATGACCCCGCTGGCGCAGGATCACCAGGTCTCCTGCTGCGTCCCCGTGTCCGTACCGGGCACGGCGGCGGGAGGTGATCGCGTTGGCCGGTAGCGGAACCACACATCTTCGCGGTGACAAGGCCCTGTTGTCGGTACGGGACCTGACCGTCGAACATCACACAGACGGCGGCGTCGTTCAGGCAGTCTCGGGGATCAGCTTCGACGTGCTGCCCGGCGAAACCCTGGGCATCGTGGGCGAATCAGGGTGTGGGAAGTCCACGACGGGCCGGGCCGTGTTGCGGCTCGACCATGCCTCCCGCGGGACCATCACCTTCGACGGGGACCGGATCGACAACGTGGGCGGGGCGCGGCTGCGCGCGTTGCGACGCCACATGCAGATGGTCTTCCAGGATCCGGTGGCGTCGCTGAACCCGCGGCGGGCGGTGAAGGACCTCGTCGCGGAGGGCCTGGCCGTCGCGGGAATGCCGCGGGCGGAGCGTGGGTCGAAGGTAAGGGCGGCCTTGGCCCAAGTGGGACTGGAATACGACCGGTTCGCTGAGGTGACACCACGCCAGCTCTCGGGAGGTCAGGCACAACGTGTCGCCATCGCGCGCGCTTTGGCCCTGGGCCCCAAGCTGCTGATCTGCGACGAACCGGTGTCCGCCCTCGACGTCTCCGTGCAGGCGCAGACGCTCAACCTGCTGGAGGAGATCAAGTCCACCCACGAACTGACCGTGGTGTTCATCGCTCATGACCTCGGGGTGGTGCGGGCCGTCAGTGATGACGTACTCGTCATGTACCTCGGCAAGGTCTGCGAATTCGGGGACGCGGATCTGCTCTACCGGCGTCCCGCTCACCCGTACACGCGCGCTCTGCTCGACTCCGTTCCACTCATCGACACCGAGCGGGGCTTCGCCGGACCCGCACTGGCCGGGGACATTCCCTCTCCCCTGTCGCCGCCCTCGGGCTGTCGCTTCAGAACACGATGCCCGATCGCGCAGGGCGCGTGCGCCACCACAGAACCGCAAGTGCGCGAAGTACGGCCCGGACAGCATGTCGCGTGCCACTTCCCACTCAAGGAAGGTGCCCCGCAATGAACGCCGTCAATGATCAGCACGCCTCTGCCGAGCCGCCCACAGAAGCCACACTGCGCGCATTGGGACTGGAGACGATGCTGGCCATCGCGGCCCCGGGCCGCCCAGCCGGCGCCTCCACGGCTCCGCCACCGGACGCTCCCGACGCCGCCGTCATCGAGCTCGGCCTCGTGAACGTCTGGGCGACCCTGTGGGCGCGCGAGGGCCTCGGGCGACGGGACCGAAGTCTGGTCACCCTGGGCATCCTGATCGCTCTCGGCGCCGAGACCGAGTTCACGAGTCATGTGCGGATAGCGCTGAACAACGGGCTCACCAAGCACGAGATCACCGAAGTCATCTGTCATGCCGCGGGATACGCGGGATTCCCCCGGTCCATGGCCGCCGCCAAGGCGGCCCGGCAGGTGCTCGACGACCTTCCCGACGAGACACAAGCACGAGTGCAAGGGGAATCATGATGCTGCTCAATGGGAGAACCGCAGTCGTCACCGGAGGCGGCCGAGGCATCGGGCGGGCGACGGCCATCGTGCTCGCCGAGCGCGGCGCCGCCGTGGCCGTGTGGGACCTCGACGCCACCGGAGCGCAGGAGACCGCCGAGACGATCAAGAGCGCCGGGCACACAGCCATCGCAGTGGGCTGCGACGCCTCGGATCCCGAACAGATCACCGCTGCGGCGGAGCGAACGCGTGCGGAGCTGGGCTCGGTCGGCATCCTGGTGAACAACGCGGGCATCACCAACTACGCGCCGTTCACGGACCTGACGGAAGAGTCCTGGGACCGGATGATCCAGATCAACCTCAAGGGCCCGTTCCTGGTGACGAAGGCGTTCGTCCCCGAGATGCTGGCCGCGGGACACGGCCGCATCATCAACATCTCCTCGTCGTCGGCGCAGACCGGCGCCCCGGCCCTCGCCCACTACGCGGCGTCCAAGGGCGGCGTCATCGGGCTCACCAAGGCGCTCGCCACCGAGTTCGCCGACAAGGGCATCACCGTCAACAACGTCCCGCCCGGCTTCGTCGACACTCCGCTGCTCCGGCAGGGCTTCGACCCGGCCGCGGTCGCCGCGACCATGCCGATGAAGCGCGCCGGTCGGCCGGAGGAAATCGCCCACGCCGTCGCCTACCTGGCGTCCGACGAAGCGGCGTACGTGACGGGGCAGACCCTCAGCGTCAATGGCGGCCGCTACTTCGTGTGAGCCACCTGGGAAAGGAAGACCATGAGTGAATCCAAGCACGACACCGACACGACCGAGGAATTGCCGCGCTTCCCCGCGCCCCGGTCCCGTACGTGTCCCTTCGCTCCCCCACCGGATCTGCTCAAGCTCCAGGACGAGGGCAAGCCGCTCGTCCGCGTACGGTCGTGGGACGGCACCACGCCGTGGCTAGCCCTCACGCACGCCACCCAGCGCGCCCTCCTCAGTGACCAGCGCCTCAGCGCGAACATCGGCGCTCCGGGCTACCCGCACACCACCGAGGCGATGAAGGTGCACGCGGCGGAGATGCAGCCGTCGATCAACAACACGGACGGCCCCGAACACGCCCGCTGGCGCCGCATGCTGACCAGTTCGTTCACGCGGCGCCGGATGGAGATCCTGCGGCCGGCCATCCAGCAGATCACCGACGACCTCATCGACAAGATGCTCACGGGTCCCAACCCGACCGAGCTCAACGAGGCCCTGTCCCTGCCGCTTCCTTCGCTGATGATCTGCGAGCTGCTCGGCGTCCCGTACGAGGACCACGAGTTCTTCCAGGAGCACGCGACGATCACCAACGCGGTGAACAGGCGGCCCGAGGAGAACGCGGCCACCACAGCGACCCTGCGCAAGTACATCTCGGACCTCATCAAGAAGAAGATGGATACCCCGGGCGAGGACGTTCTCTCGGACCTGGGCGAACGCATCAAGGCGGGCGACCTCACCATGGAGGAGGCCGCGCCGCTCGGTCACATCCTCCTCGTCGCGGGCCACGACACAAGTGCGAACATGATCACGCTGAGCACGGCGCTGCTCATGCAGCACCCGGAGCAGCTCGCCGCCCTCCGTGAGCGCTCCGGGGACGACGCGTACATGGCCAAGGCCGTCGAGGAGCTGCTGCGCTACCTCACGCTCCCGCACCTGCTGGCGCGCCGAGCAGTGGTCGAGGACTTCGAGTTCGAGGGCGAGACGATACGCGCCGGAGAAGGAGTCATCGCCAGCCTGCCCGCGGCGAACTGGGACCCGGCGGCCTTCAGCGAGCCGGACTCGCTCGACCTCGCCCGGTCCGCCTCCCACCACCTCGCGTTCGGCTGGGGACCCCACCAGTGCGTCGGGCAGCAGTTGGCCCGCATCGAACTGCAGGTGGTGTTCAGCACCCTCTTCCGCCGCATTCCGACGCTGCGCCTGGCCGCCGACCTGGACGACCTGACGTTCAAGGAGGACTCCCAGGCGTACGGCATCTACCGCCTGCCCATCGCCTGGTGACACGTGGCCACACCCGAAAACGGAGAGACACATGTCTGACACTGGTTTCCGCGTGACGCGGCTGTACCACCCCAGCCATCACGTGACCGACCTGCGCGAGGCGGAGGCCTGGTTCGAGCGCGTCTTCGGCCGCCGCAGCCATCCCATGGCGGAGATGACGAAGAACGCCCCTGCGAGCAAGGGCTATCCGACCGACTACTCGACGTTCACGCCGATCAACGACGTCCTCTTCGACACGATCGACCCCAAGCGTTACGTCCTGAACGGGATCCAGCGCTACGCGTCGGTCGACACCCCGCACCTCAAAGGGTTCGGCTGGTACGTCGACGGCGTCGCGGAGGCGTACCGCGCGCTGAGGAACGCGGGCGTCGGGATGGTCGGGCAGCTCGACGAGCCGGCCGAGGGCAACGATCCGCCCACCGCGCCCGGCTCACCGATGCCCATCTTCTTCACCGTCCCCGAGGACGCCGGGCTGCGTTACGAGTTCCTTCCGCAGATCCCCTTCCCCCTCGACCACCGGCTGTCCGAGGGCTGGGAGCTGCCGCCCGTGTCGGCGGACGATCCGCTGGGCATCGAGCGGTGCTCCCACCACACGGTCCTCACCGATCGGGTCGACCGGGCCCTGCGCGTCGTGGTCGACGCCCTGGGCGGGCGCGTCGTCCACCAGGGGCGCAACGAGGTCCTCGGTGCCGACAGCACGTACGTCCACCTGTCCGACGCCGTCTTCGAATACGCGGTACCCGACGAGGGCACAGCCGCCCACGCCGACTGGGCCCTGAAGGCGCCCGACGACACGTATCACTCGATCACGTGGAAGGTCGCCGACCTCGACCGGGTGGCACATCACCTCCAGGCTCAGGGTGTGGGTGTCCGCACCCGCACGGACGACGCGCTCATCGCCGAGCCGGAGAACGCACTCGGCATTCCCTGGGGCTTCACCACCCGGCTGACGCCCGGCGACCCCCGCGATGCCGCATGAGCGCGACGGAACCCGGACTCAAGGCCGGGACCGATATCGATGTCGATGTGCTGGTGATCGGCGCGGGTGTGACCGGCATCCATCAGCTCTACGAGGCCAAGAAGGCCGGTTTCTCGGTGCAGTTGCTGGAGGCCGGCGACGGCGTCGGCGGGGTGTGGTTCTGGAACCGTTACCCGGGCGCACGGCTGGACTCCGAGAGCTACACGTACGGCTATCTGTTCTCGAAGGAGCTCTTCGAGGGGTGGAAGTGGCGCGAGAGGTTCGCCGGGCAGCCGGAGAACGAGGGCTACTTCAACTACGCCGTCGACCAGCTGGGCCTGCGCCCGCACATCCGGTTCGGCGCCCGTGTGACCTCCGCCGTCTACGACAGCGCTTCGGCCACCTGGCTGGTGCGAGCAGACGACGGCACGGAACTGCGGACACGTTTCCTGGTGTCGGCGACGGGCGTGCTCTCCATTCCGGTGTATCCGCCCGTTCCGGGCCGTGAGGACTTCGAAGGCGTCGCACACCACACGGGCCTGTGGCCGCACGAGCCGGTCGACTTCCGCGGCAAGCGGGTCGCGGTCGTGGGAACCGGCGCGAGCGGCGTCCAGGTGATTCCGGAGATCGTCCCCGAAGTCGCCTCCTTGACGGTGTACCAACGCACCCCGAACTGGTGCACCCCGCTCAACAATGAGCCGATCACGGACGCCCGACAGGACGAGTTGCTGGTCCACTTCACGGAGCTGCGAGACGCCCTCGACGAGTCGGTGAGCGGGTTCCTGCACGAGCGTCTCGACCGGCGCGCGTTCGACGACTCGCGGCAGGAACGCTGGGCGTTCTACGAGAAGATGTGGCAGAGCCCCGGCTTCGCCAAGGTGATCAGTCACTACGCCGACATGCTCACCGACCAGGCGGTGAACGCGGACTGGTGCGCTTTCATGGCGGAGAAGATCCGCTCCTTGGTCGACGACCCGGCGACGGCCGAGCGACTCATCCCGGACAACCACGGTTGGGCGGGCAAACGGCCCCCGTTCGTCACCGGCTACTACGAGGCGTACAACAATCCGAAGGTCAGCCTCGTCGACCTCCGGCAGACTCCGATGCTTCAGGTGACCAAGACCGGGATCAGGACCGGCGAGGGCCTGCGCGAGTTCGACGTCATCGTCTGGGCGTCGGGCTTCGACTTCGGCACCGGCGCGCTCACCCGGATGGGCATCCGGGGACGCGACGGCCTGGCGCTGGAGGACTACTGGGCGGACGGTCCGCGTACCTCCCTGGGGGTGATGGCTCACGGCTTCCCGAACCTCTTCTTCCCGGGCGGCCCACACGGAGCCGCGGGCAACAATCCGCGGTACGCCGAGGACCAGGTGAACTTCGTCGCCGCGGCCATGGAGTACATGCGTGACCACGGCCACCGGTCCATGGAGGTGCCGGCCGAAGCGGAGGAGAAGTGGACCCGGATGGTCGCCGAGCTGGCCGTGTATTCCTCGTTCGGCGAGCACAGCTACTTCTTCGGGGCGAACATCGCGGGCAAGCCCCGCAGTTTCCTGCTCAACCCCGGTGGCCGTCCGAAGCTGCGCGAAGCGATGGGCGAGGTCCTGCAGTCGACGTACGCAGGCTTCTTCACGTGACCCGTCGGCGCTGACCCACCACCACGAACCGACCAACCCGAAGGGACGACACAGCCATGCCCAAATACAGATTCGACGATCGCGTCGTGGTGGTCACCGGCGCCGGACGGGGCATCGGCCGCGCCTACGCCCACCTGCTCGCCGGACTCGGAGCGAAGGTCGTGGTCAATGACCTCGGCGGCTCGACCGATGGGTTCGGGCAGGACTCCGGTCCGGCGCACGAGGTCGTCGCGGAGATCGAGGCCACGGGCGGCATCGCGATCGCCGACACGAGCGATGTCTCCACCGCCGAGGGCGGCCGGCGCCCGGTGGAGGCCGCGGTGGAGGCCTTCGGCCACGTCGATGTCGTCGTCAACAACGCGGGCAACACGCGCTTCGCCGGGCTTCCCGACATCAGCGTGGAGGACTTCGACAGCCTTTTGGACGTGCATGTCCGCGGCGCGTTCCACACCAGTCGCGCCGCCTGGCCGCACATGCTCGATCAGGACTACGGGAGGATCGTGCTCACCGGGTCGATCGGCATGTTCGGGCTCCCGGACAACCTCGGCTACGCCACGGCCAAGGCCGCCATGATCGGCATGGCCCGCAGCATGACCGCGTCCGTCGGCGACCACGACATCAAGGTCAACGTCATCGCGCCCAACGCCATGACCCGGCTGGCGGGCGGCCCCTCCGAAGGCATGGACAGCCTACGGGCGCAGGGGCACGACTCCACCGGCGGCGCGATGGACCCCGCGTTGGTGGCGCCGATGGCCGCCTATCTGTCCCACGAGGTGTGCGATGTCAGCGGTGAGGTCTTCCTCGCGGGGGGCGGACGCTTCGCGCACCTCTTCGTCGGGATCACCGAGGGCTACGTGCAACCCGATCCGCTCCCGGCGTCGATCGAGGAGGTCGTCGAGAACCTGGAGCGGATCAAGGATCACCCCGGCTACTACGTGCCCGCACATCTCATGGACTGCGTGAGCCGCTACATGGCCCACCGCTGAGGAGCAGACGTGACTGAAGAAAAGATCTGGCCGCACCACGAACTCGGCAAGAAGCTCAACAACTGGGGGCGTTGGGGTGACGACGACGAGATCGGCACCCTGAACTTCGTCACCCCGCAGAAGCGCGTCGAGGCCGCACAGCTGGTCCGCACAGGCAAATCGTTCGACCTGGGGATGCCGTTCGACCAGAACGGCCCGTTCAAGAGCGGGGGCTTCCGCAACAACCCGCTGCACATCATGACCCTGCTGCCGTCGGACACGGCGATGACCCCGGACGGCCTGATCTCCGCCGACGACATGATCGTCACCGGTCTGCAGGCCGCGACACAGTGGGACGGTCTCGCCCACGCGGGCTACGGCGGGCGGTTCTACAACAACGTGCCCGCGGCTGCCGTGAACAACTTCACCGGCGCCAGCCGCAATTCGTTCCACAAGGCGGTGGAGCGGCTCATCTCTCGTGGAGTCCTGCTCGACATCGCGCGTCTCAAGGGCGTGGACCGGCTGGAGGACTCGTACGAGATCACCGAGGCCGATCTGGTCGCGGCCGAGGAACGCCAGGGCGTCCGCGTGGAGTCCGGCGACATCGTGCTCCTGCGGACCGGGTCGTACCAGTGGTTCCTGGAAGGCGACCGTGAGCACTTCCTCGGCAACGCGCCCGGCCCCTGCCTCGACACGTGTGAGTGGCTGTACGAGCGTGAGGTCGCGGCACTCGCATTGGACAACCACTCCGGTGAGGTGTGGCCGAGCCCCATCGAGGGTGTCACCATCCCCTTCCACCAAGTCGTGATCCGCGACATGGGCCTGACGCTCGGCGAGATGTTCAACCTGGAGGACCTGGCGGCCGACTGCGAGGCCGACGGCGTCTGGGAGTTCCTCTTCTGCGGACCTGGCCTGAAGGTGACCGGGTCGACCGGGTCGCCGATCACTCCGATCGTGCTGAAGTAGAACCGACGACTGAGGGGGCCGGCGCCATCGGACGCCGGCCCTCTCAGTCGCGTTCAGTTCACAGCTGCACGACGACCGTCTTCGTCGCCGTGCAGCTGTCCAGTGCCTCCACGCCCTTCTCCCGCCCGTACCCGGACTTCCTGGAACCGCCGAACGGCAGCTCCACACCGCCGCCCGCGCCATAGGTGTTCACGTAGACCTGGCCAGCCTCGACCTCGGCGGCGATCCGGTGCGCCCTGCTCAGATCCGAGGTCCACACCGCCCCGAGGAGCGCGTAAGCGGTGCCGTTCGCGAGCGCCACCGCCTCCTCCTCCGTGGAGAACTGCATGGTGGTGAGCACGGGGCCGAACACTTCCTCCTGCGCGATGGGCGCGGCGGGATCCACGCCGTCGATCAGTGTCGGTGTGAAGAACGCGCCCTCGGTGATGCCCGCCGGCTCGGCGACGGTGCCGCCGAACACGATCTCACCGCTGTCGACGCCCTCGACATATCCGCGCACCCGTTCCTGCTGCCTGCGCGAGACCAGAGGGCCGAGGTCGGGGTCGGTGGTGCCGGGCCCGATCGTGACCTTGGCGAAGTGGGCGGCGATCCGCTCCACCACCTCGGCGTGCACGCTTTCGTGGACGAGGACTCGGGACCCGGCCGAGCAGGTCTGGCCCGCGTTCTGCAGGATCGCCTGCGCCGCTGTGCGGGCGGCCTTCTCCACGTCCGCGTCGGCGAACACGACATGCGCCGACTTGCCGCCGAGTTCCAGGGTGACCGGGGCGACGCGTTCGGCAGCGGCCGCGGCAACAAGACTGCCGACGCGGGTCGAACCGACGAAGCCGAGATGGTCGATCCCCGGGTGGGCGGCGAGCGCGGCACCGGCTTCGGAGCCGAGCCCGGTCACCACGTTGAGCACGCCAGGAGGCAGCCCTGCCTCGATCGCGAGCCGGGCCACGGCGAGCGCGGTGCGAGGGGTCTCGTCGGCCGGCTTGACCACTGCGGAGTTGCCCGTCGCCAGGGCCGGGGCGACTCTCCGGGCGAAGAGTTGGAGCGGGTAGTTCCAGGCAATGATGTGGCCCGTCACCCCGTGCGGCTCGCGCCTGGTGTAGACGTGCAGGTCCGGTCGGAGGGGAATGCTCAGGCCGTAGTAGGAGTCGATCGCACGGCCGTAGAAGCGGAAATACCGGGCACACACGTGTGCGTCGTTGCGTGCCTGGGAGAGCGGCTTGCCCGAGTCCTCGCTCTCCAGTCGGGCCAGTTCCTCAGCCTGCGCGTCGATGAGGTCGGCGAGGCGGCACAGCAGGTCGGCACGGTGTTCCGGGGTGGTCGTGCGCCAGCTGCGCTGCGCGGTGCGGGCCGTCGCGACGGCCTCGTCGACCTGTTCGGCGCCGGCCCTCGACACGTCGCCCAGTGACCGGCCAGTCGACGGGTCGATGTTCTCGTACACCTCGCTCGTCCCGACCGTCCTTCCGTCGATGAGGGACGCGGCGATCGTCTGCTTCGCTTTCAGTGTTTCCGGGCTGAGTCGGCTCATGACGCCTTCCGATTGCGTGGTCAGATCACACCTTGAGAACGCAGGTCCCGGCGCCCTGCCTGGTCGATCCCGAGCCATTGCCCGTAGATCTCCTCGTTGTGCTCACCCAGTACGGGGCCCAGGTGACCGATGCTTCCCGGGGTGTCCGAGAACCTGGGCACGGGTGACTGCACCCGCATAGCGCCGAGTTCGCTGTCCGGGAGAGACACGTAGGCATCTCTGGCCGACAGATGGGGGTCGGCCAGGAGTTGTGCCGCGTCGTACACGGGAGCCGCCGCGACGTTCGCCGCCTCGAAGACGGCCATCGCCTCGTCCAGGGTGCGGGCGCTGATCCAGTCCGCCATGATCGTGTCGATCTCGGTGGCGTTCTTGAGGCGCTGTTGCGCCTCGGCGAAGCGGGGGTCTGTGGTCAGCTCCGGCCGTCCCACCGCTTCCAGGGCTCGCTTGGCGATCGTGGGGGCGCTGCCGGACATGGCCAGCCAGTGCCCGTCCTTGGTGAGGTAAACGTTGCGCGGGGCGCTGATGTCCCAGCGGTTGCCGGTCCGGTTCGGGGCCGTACCCAACTGGTCGTAGGTCAGCACCGACTGCTCCAGAAGCCGGGCCAGCGGCTCGATCAGGTTCACATCGATCAACTGGCCCTCGGCGCCGTGCACATCGCGGTGGTAGAGGGCCATCATCACCGCGTAGGTGGCGGTCAGCCCCGCAACGCCGTCCGCGAGCATGAACGACGGCAGCGTCGGAGGCCCGTCCGGACTGCCCGTGAGGTGAGCGAATCCGCTCATCGCCTCTCCGAGGGTGCCGAACCCCGGGCGGTCGGACTTCGGCCCGCCCGCTCCGAATCCGGTCACATGCACCATCACCAGGCGGGGGTTGATCGCAGCCAGACTCTCGTAGTCCAGGCCCCATTTCTGCAGGGTTGACGGCCGCAGGTTGAGGACGATCACGTCCGCCTGTCCGGCCATGTCCCGCAGGAGGCTCTGGCCGGCCTCGCGACGCAGGTTGAGAGTGACGCTCTTCTTGTTCCGTCCGATGCTCTTCCACATCAGACCGACGCCATCCTTCTGGGCTCCCCACTGCCTGAGCGGGTCACCTCCGTCCGGCTGTTCCACCTTGATCACTTCGGCTCCGTGTTCACCGAGCCACGTCGCGATCAGCGGCCCGGCAGCGAGAGTTGCGGCGTCGATGACGCGGAGACCGGCCAGTGGACCTCGGCTCATGGTGGCGTTCCCTGCCTTCCTGGTGGTGCATGCGTCATACGGCAGCATTCCGAAAACGAAGTACAAAGAGTTAGCTGATTTGATGGTAGCGTGCACGCAGAAGCGACGACAAGGTCGACGCAGCTCCGGCCACCTCGCCGCCATCGCAGACTCCACTCGAACTCCCAGCCGTGGCACGGCTCTTGAAGTTCACAACTCCCGGGAGGCTCCGTTGACCGCAGCGCGCCAGGAACAGATGACCCTCGTCGCGTTCCTCCAGGCTTCCAACGTGTCGGTGTACTCCGGTTCATGGCGCTATCCCAGCGCGGCAGCGGACTTCCTGGACGTGCGCTACTACCAGCGCATCGCCCGAGTCCTGGAGGAGGGCACCTTCGACCTGATGTTCTTCGACGACCGCCTGGCGATGCCGACGAGCTATGGCGACTCGCCGTCAGAAGCGGTCCGCTACGGGGCCCGCCCCGTGAAGCTGGACCTGAGCACGGTGCTGGGTGCGGTCGCGGGCGTGACCCAGCACATCGGGCTCGGGGCGACCTACTCCACGACGTACTTCCAGCCGTTCCATGTGGCACGAACCTTCGCGACGCTCGACCACCTCAGTGGCGGAAGAGCCGCGTGGAACGTCGTGACATCGGTGAACGACGCGGAGGCGCAGAACTTCGGTATGACCGAGCACCTCGCGCACGACCAGCGCTACGACCGTGCGGACGAGTTCATCGATGTCGTCGCAAAGTTGTGGGATTCGTGGGAGGACGACGCCATCGTCGCCAACCGCGAGACGGGCGTCTTCGCCGATCCGGACCGGGTGCACGAGGTCGACCACCATGGGACGTACTTCAACGTGCGGGGCCCGTTGACCGTTCCGCGCACACCTCAGGGCCGACCGGTCATCATCCAGGCCGGGCAGTCGGGTCGAGGTCAGGCGTTCGCCGCCAAGTGGGCGGATCTGATCTTCACCAGCGACCCGAGCCAGGAGGTGGCCAACGAGCACTACCAGGCGCAGAAGCAGCTGATCGGCGCAGCCGGCCGGGATCCCGACTCCGTCCGGGTGCTTCCGCTCGTCTACACCGTCGTCGGAGAGACCGAGGCCATCGCCCGCGAGAAGGAGGCGATCTTCCTCGACCAACTGGTCCACCCGATGGCGTCGTTGACCCTGCTCTCGGAGGTGACCAACCACGACTTCTCCGGCCATTCACTGGATGATGTCGTCACCGACGAGCTCATCGATTCGGTCTCCGGGATCCGTGGACTCGTGCAGGGCATCCGGCGGCACGTCGGCGACGGCAAGCTGACCCTGCGCATGCTCGCCAACCATCGGGCGACCCTGCTTCAGGGCCCTCGCTTCGTGGGCACCGGGCCGCAGGTCGCCGAGCAGATGCAGCAGTGGTTCGAAGCGCGGTCGTGCGACGGCTTCGTCATCGCCGCCACCCACTTCCCCGGCGCCTTCGAGGACTTCGTGCGCCTGGTGGTGCCAGAACTCCGTGATCGCGGTCTCGTGCGGACCGAGTACGAGGGCAAGACGCTGCGCGAGAACCTCGCCCTCGAACGTCCGGCCCACCCCTTGGCGCTGAAGGAGCAGAGCGAAAGCGCCTGAGTCACGCTCCCCTACAACCGAGGAGGAAAAGTGGGTTCAAAGTTGTTGCGACGCTCCGAACTCGCCACACCGGCGACGAGCGATCAGATGATCTCCAAAGCCGCCGGCTCCGCGGCGGATCTCGTCTTCCTGGATCTGGAGGACGCGGTGGCACCGGCGATGCGCGACGAAGCACGCGGCAAGGCGATCAAAGCCCTCAACGACCACGACTGGGGATCCACGGTCCGGGCGGTGCGGATCAACGGCATCGACACGAAGTGGGCGTACGCCGACATCGTCGAGGTCGTAGAAGGCGCCCGCGAGAACCTCGACACCATCATCATCCCCAAGGCCTCCGACGCGCGCGACATCTGGTGGGTCGACGTACTGCTCACCCAGATCGAGGAGCGGATCGGACTGCGGAAGCAGATCCGGCTCGAGACACTCATCGAGAGCGCTGAGGGAGTCGCCCATGCCGAGCGGATCGCGACGGCGAGTCCACGACTCGACGCCGTGATCTTCGGCGCCGGAGACCTGTCGGTGTCCCAGGAAGCACGGGTCGACACCAACTTCCAGCCCCGCGATCCCTATCCGGGCGACTTCTGGTACTACGCCCGCATGCAGGTCCTCACGGCGGCAAGAGTGGCAGGGATCGCCGCCATCGATGCCCCCTACCCCGATTTCGAAGATCCGGAAGGGTACGAGCAGAACGCTCGCGCCGCTGCCTCCCTGGGGTTCGACGGCAAGTGGGCCATCCACCCGTCGCAGATCGAGATCGCCAATCGGGTCTTCCGGCCCACCGCGGCGGAGGTGGAGCGGGCACGCCGCCAACTCGACGCCTACCGCGCCGCCGAGGCGACCGGACGAGGCGCGACCAGTGTCGACGGTCAACTGGTGGACGCGGCACACGCGAAGCTGGCGGAGCGAGTTCTCGCTCACCACGCCGCCGTGTCCGGCAAGTAGCCGGGCGATCCGGCGCGCAGCCCTTTCACGACGGCGAACCTCGGGCGCGCTGCGAACCGTCTCACGGAGAACGGAGCACTCCCATGACCACGACACGCGACGCGGGCCTGGCCCTGCTTCAGGAGATCCTCCCCGAGGTCGTCTCCGGCAGCGGCCCGGAAGCCACCGCCGACGGCGAAGGGTTCGCGGCCGCTCTCGGTGAGCTGAGCCTGGAGAACGTCTTCGGGCAGCTGTGGACGAGGCCCGGACTCGACCGGCGTGCACGCAGCCTCGTCACGCTCGGCGTCCTCATCGCGCTCCGCGCCGAGGACGAGCTGCGGTTCCACTTCACGATCGGCCTCCGCAACGGCCTGACCCGGGAGGAACTCGAAGAAGTCGTCTATCACGCCTCCGGCTACGCCGGGTTCCCCGCGGCGTCGACAGCCGCCCGCGTCGGACGCGAAGTCCTCGACCAGCGGACCAATGACCAGAACTGAGAAGGGCGGCACCATGCGGACACTGCAGGACAAGGCCGCTGTCATCACCGGTGCCGCCAGCGGCATCGGACGCTCGACAGCTCTTTCACTCGCGCGCCGCGGGGCTCACATCGTCGTGGCGGACATCGACGAAGAGGGCGCCCGCGCGGTCGCCGCCGAGATATCCGAAGCCGGCGGCGCGGCGGTCGCCGTGCACTGCAACGTCGCGCGCCCGACAGCGTTCGACGAACTGAAGCAGGCCGCGCTCGTCGCGTTCGGCGCGGTCGACATCGTGATGAACAACGTCGGAGTGCTCACCCGGGGCCGCCCGGACCACCTGCCTGTCGAGGAGTGGGAGCGGGTTCTCACGGTCAACCTCCTCTCGGTCGTGCGCAGCAACACCGCCTTCCTGCCCCTGCTCATCGAGCAGGGGCACGGCCACATCGTCAACACCGCCTCCTTCGCGGGTCTGTACACCTACGCCTACGACCGCCTCCCGTATGCGGCGTCGAAGGCCGCGGTCGTGCAGATCTCCGAAGGACTGCGTCTCTACCTGCAACCACAGGGCATCGGCGTCACCGTCCTGTGCCCCGGACCCGTGGCTACGAACATCGCCTCATCGTTGCCTCCGGCCTTCGGGCCCACCGTGAGCACGCGCGGCCCTGGCGAACAGTTCGCCGTACTCGACCCGGCCGTAGTGGGCGAGCAGGTGGCCGAGGCGGTCCTCGACGACACCTTCATGCTCTACACCGACCCGCAGGTCCGGGACGTGCTCGTCAACCGGGCCACGGACTGGAACGCTTTCATCGAACGCCAGACCGCGGCCCTCGCCGAAACGTCGAGCTGAGTCGGCAGCGAGCCCCTGCGGTGCACCAGTCGATTCCTTCCCGCCACTAGCCCCTGGGGTGGCGGTGTCCGGCGTTGTCGCCGGTTCGAGCTCGTCGTGGTCACCCTCGGCGTGACTGCCGCGCGCCCTTCCCCGATGCTTGGCGCGGTGAAGGCGCCGTACCCGGCCGCTCCGCGCCCTGCGCAGCCGCCGGGTTCGTGTGCACTGTCCCCGGCCCTACCGCCCCAGCCAGACGGGGACCCTACGCTCCGAGAAGGCCCGCGCCCCCTCACGCGCGTCCTCCGACGCGAACACCGGGTCGCTGAAGGCCGCTTGACGCTCCCATGCCTCGTCCTGCGTCCACTCGGGCGCGGCATCGGCCACCGCCTTGGCGCACGCCACCGCGAGCGGCGCGTTGTCCGCGATGCGTCCGGCCAGTTCAAGGGCAGCACCGAGGGCGCCGCCGTCGGCAACCACCCGGTTGACCAGGCCGAGCCTCTCGGCACGGACGGCGTCGATCGGATCCCCCGTGAGCAGCAGCTCCAGAGCGACAGCGCGCGGTAGCCGCTGCGGAAGCCGGATCATTCCGCCGCCTCTGGCCACCAGGCCGCGCTTCACCTCGGGCACGCCGAGTCTGGCGCTCTCCCCCGCCACCACGAGGTCGCACGCAAGCACGAGTTCGAATCCGCCGCCGAGCGCCCAGCCCTCTACAGCGGCGATGATCGGCTTCGACGGGGGCGCCTGCACCATTCCGCCGAAACCACGGCCGGGCAGGGCGGGACGCTCGCCGGCGGCGAACCGTTTGAGGTCCATGCCCGCACAGAAGTCGTCCCCCGCTCCCGTGAGCACCGCGGCCGCGAGCGAGGCTTCGCCGTCCAGGCGGTCGACCGCCTCGGCGATGATCTCCGAGCCCGCCAGCGTCATGGCATTCTTCTGCTTCGGGCGGTTGATCGTCACGACCAGGACGCGGCCGCGCTCCTCGACGAGGACATCGTCCGCGGCGCTCACCGCGGAGCCATCCGCAGCGCTCCGTCGAGACGGATGGTCTCACCGTTGAGATACGAGTTGCGCACGATGGACAGGGCGAGGTCCGCGTACGACGCCGCGTCGCCGAGGCGCTTGGGGTGCGGGATGGTGGCCGCGATGCTGTCGCGGATGTCCTGACGCAGCCGGTCCAGCATCGGGGTGTCGAAGGTCCCGGGCGCGATGGTGTTGACCCTGATGCCCCACCGGGCCAGGTCCCGGGCCGCCACGATCGTCATGGCATGGACGCCGCCCTTGGACGCGGCGTACGAGGTCTGGCCGATCTGCCCTTCGAACGCGGCCGCGGAGGCGGTGAGCACGATGGCGCCGCGGTCGCCGTCCTGGACGGGGTTGTCGGCCATGGCCGCTGCGGCGAGTCGCAGCACGTTGTAGCTGCCGATCAGGTTCACCTCCAGTACCTCGCGATAACTGTCGAGGCCGGCCGGATTTCCCTCCTTGTCCAGGATGCGGAGCCGGTCGCCTCCTCGTCCCGCGCAGTGCACGACGGCGCGCAGGTGGCCGCCCTCCTTCGCGGCGCCCATGGCCGCGGAGAGGCTGTCGCCGTCCGTGATGTCGGCGGGTACGAAGCGCGCCCTCGCCCCGATCCGAGCCGCCATCTCCTTGCCTTCCGAGTTCGGAAGGTCGGTGATGACGACGTCTGCACCGGCTCGGGCGAACGCGTGTGCCGTCGCCGCTCCCAGCCCGGAAGCCCCTCCCGTGACCAGTGCTGTCATCGCGTCCAGTCGCATATGTCCCCTCCAGTCGCCGGGCCCGCCCCGGCCCGGGTGACGCCCGCCTCGCCCCGATGCTCTTGGAAGCGAATGGGCTGCCTAGTAGAATCAAGTAACTAATTTAGCTTAGCTAGTTACATCCATCCCTCCAAGGGGGCCCATGAAGACCGAGGCACGCGCACATCCCGCGTCACCGCCACTGCCCTTGTTGTCCGCATGGCTCTGCCGCGTTCTGGAACTGCGGCCGGACGCACGGGCACTGCACTTCTCGGGCACGGATCACCCCTGGTCGTACTTCTCGGCTGCGCGGAACGACCTGGACGCACTGTTGCGTCCGCATCCACAGGCCCGGCGCGTCGGCATCGTGCTCCGCAACCGGCCCGGTCCCCTGGCCGCGGCGCTGGCGGCGGTCGCCACGGGACGCCAAGTCGTCACGCTGGGACCGCACTCGGGCGATGCGGCACTGGCCGAGGAGATCGCCGAGTTGCGACCGGACATCGTCATCGCTGATGCCGAGGACTGGGAACGGACCGGCGTAGTCGAAGCGGTCCGGGACATCGGCGCCGTCGCCGCGTCGTGCGCGCACGACAGGGCGATCAGACGACGGCCCGCGGAGTGGACCGCCGCTCCGGCATGTCTGCCGATGGAGGACACCGCACTGTCCATGACCACCAGCGGCACCACCGGCAAGCCGAAGCGCATCACCCTCACCTACGCCCAGATCACCGCGGCCTTCGGTGCGGCCGGCAGTTCGTTCGGTGACACCGACGGCCCCAGACTGCGCGAGGGGACGGTGATCCTGTGGGCGTCCCTCACTCACATCAGCGGCCTCTACTTCGCCATCGTCCACGCCGTCGAAGGCCGCCACGTCGCCCTGATGGAGAAGTTCGAAGTGACCGGGTGGGTCGCGCTCGTCGAGCGTTTCCGCCCTCGCTTCCTGCGCCTGCCACCGACCGCGATCCGCATGGTTCTGCAAGCCGGGCTGCCGCCTGAGACATTTCACGGCGTACGGGCCATTGGTTCGGGAACCGCTCCCCTCTCCCCGGAACTGCGGGACGAGTTCGAGCAGCGGTACGGCGTCCCCGTACTCGTGACGTACGGTGCGACGGAGTTCGCGGGCGCCGTGGCCGGTTGGACCCTCGCGGACCACCGGGAGTGGTCGGCCCGCAAGCGCGGGAGCGTCGGGCGGGCGCACCCCGGCGTCGAACTACGCATCGTGGAAGCGGAATCCGGGCAGCCCCTGCCCACTGGCCGGACCGGCCTGCTGGAAGTACGCGGGCCCCAGCTGCCCGCGGGAGCCGACATCTGGATCCGTACCACCGACCTGGCGTCACTCGACGAGGACGGGTTTCTCTACATCCACGGGCGAGCCGACCAGGCCATCAACCGTGGCGGGTTCAAGATCCCGCCCAGTGTGATCGAGGACGCGCTGCACTGCCATGAGGCCGTGAGTGACGCCATCGCGGTCGCTCTCCCCGACGACCGTCTGGGAGAGGTACCTGCGGCGGCCGTCACGCTGTGCGGCCCCGCCACCGAGAAGGAGTTGCACGATCATCTGGCGGCGCGGCTGACGCGCTATCAGATGCCGGTGCTCCTGCGAGTCTTTGAGCAGATGCCACGCACCTCGTCACTCAAGATCAGTAGGCGACACGTGAGCGAGGAATTGCTCGCCGCACGGGACAGCGCTCTGGCCGCCCGCCCGACCAACGAGCCCCCGTCCGTGACCCACCGCGGGCAGCCACCGGCGCCGACCACTGGAGGACCCAGGTGACCGTGACCGACCGGCCCGGATACGGGCTGCTGACAGACGAGGCGATAGAGCGGTCACGACGCAGAATCGGTATTCCGCAGAAGCGTCAGCCGCCGCACAACCTGGAGGTGACGGCGGACGGCCTGCGGCACTTCGCCTACGGCTACGGCGACGACAATCCCCTGTGGTGCGATCCCGTCCATGCGGCGGGCACCCGCTGGGAGAGCCTCATCGCACCGCCCAACTTCCTCTACACAATGGGTGAGAACGCCGAAGAGCCCGACGCGGAGGGCAAGGCGCTCTTGAAGGGCGATCCGTTCGCCGGCCTCGGCGCCTACCAGGCCGCCATGGAGTTCGAGTACTACCGGCCGCTGCGACTCGGCGACCGCTGCTCCTCCATCCGCGCCCAGGTCGGAGTGAACGTGAAGGCCAGCTCGTTCGGCGGAAAGGCTGCGCACGTGACGAGCGACTTCCTCTTCGCCAACGGCGCCGGTCAGATCACCGCCCTGCAGCGCGGGACATGGATCCACACCGAGCGGCACAACAGCAAGGACCGGGCCGCCCGCAAACCCCCTCCGGAGTTCCCGCCCTACACCTCCGCGCAACTGGCGGAGATCGACGCCGCCTACGACGCCGAGGAGCGGCGCGGTGCTCGTCCTCGCTACTTCGAGGACGTACGCATCGGCGAGGAGATCCAGCCGCGGGTCAAGGGGCCCCTGACCGTCACCGATGTCGTGGTCTGGCACCTGGGCTGGGGCATGCAGCTGACGCCACCCGGCGCATTCGCCCTGGCCCGCCGCGTGCGCACCAAGGCGCCGGGCCTGTACCCGCCCAACGGGCGGAACATCCCGGACACCGTGCAGCGACTGCACTGGGAGCCCGAGCGCGCCCACGAGCTGGGCATTCCGATGAGCTACGACTACGGCGCGATGCGCGAGACGTGGCTGACCCATGCGTTGACGGACTGGATGGGAGACGACGGCTGGCTGATGCGCCTGCGCTGCGAGCACCGCAAGTTCAACTACATCGGTGACACCACGTGGGTGCGCGGGAAGGTGGTGGACAAGGTGGAGACCGAGGGACGCGCCGAGGTGCATGTGGAACTCGCCTGTACGAATCAGCGGGGCGAGACCACCACGCCCGCCCGGGCCGTCGTCCTGCTGCCCACGCGTCGAGGCGGCACCGTGCGTCTTCCCGAACCGCCGGCCGCCACGCTGCAGGATCTCCTGCAATCGGAGATCGAGCATTTCGCTTCCTGAAAGTGCCGAGTTCGTCAACCAGGCAGAGGGGCCCTGTGGACCGCCTGGTCCACAGGGCCCCTTCCTTACTCCTACACCGTCAGCTTCTTCAACAGGCCGATGTCCTGCACCCGTTGCTCGTGCGTGCGGGCCACCGGCGAGGCCTGGAAGCCGGTGACACCACTCGCTCGCAGAGCCTCTATCCGTGCCGTGACGGCTGCCTGTGAACCCACGAGCGAGAGTCCGTCGACCAGAGCGTCCGGTACGGCCGCCGCCGCTTCTTCCTTGTGCCCCGCCAGGTACAGGTCCTGGACCAGGTTCGCTTCCGTCTCGAAGCCGTAGCGGCAGACGAGCCCGTGATAGAAGTTGCGGCCTCGGCCGCCCATGCCGCCTATGTACAGGGCCAGGTAGTCGCGTACGGCGCGCCGCCCCTCCTCGAGCTCCCGCTCGTCCTCGCTGATCCGGACCTTGATGTCGACCAGCACCTCCAAGGGCGGCAGGCTGCTGTCCCGGCGTGCCCGTCCCGCTTCGAGTGCCGGACCGAACACCTCCCCCGCCGCCTCGGGCAGATACAACGTCGGCTGCCAGCCCTCGCAGAGTTCGGCGGCGAGCTCCACCGTCCGCGCTCCCAGTGCGGCGAGCACGATCGGGATACGCGGACGGACGGGATGGTTGATGAGCCGCAGCGCCTTGGCCTCGGCCCCTGTGCCGCCGCGCTCCGCGGTGAGGGGCACCTGGAAGTGGCGGCCCTCGTGGCGCAGCGGATCCCTCTGCCACACCGTGCGACAGATCTCCACCACCTCACGAAGCCGCGACAACGGCGCCTTGTAGGGAACCCCGTGGAACCCTTCGACCACCTGCGGTCCCGACGCACCGAGCCCCAGCGTGAAGCGCCCGCCGCTCAGATCGTCGAGTCCGGCGGCCGTCATCGCGATGAGTGCCGGTGAACGGGAGTACGCGTTGATGATCCCGGAGGCGATCCCCATCCGGCTCGTATGGGCGGCGAGATAGCCGAGGCGACTCACCGAGTCGAAGGTGTAGGCCTCGGGAAGCAGTACGGTGTCGACGCCCACCGCCTCGAAGTCGACGACCTGGCGCGCGGTCTCGGCGAACGGCCCGCTATGGCTCAGCAACAGACCAATGTGCATCGGGCGCCTCTCTTCGGGCCTCGCGACGGATACCTGGTGCGGGCCCGTGTCACCCATCGGCGGCCCCGCTCTCGTCCGGGCGGAGGTCTGCCCCGCCCCGGAGCCGGTCGCGCAGCTCGAACTTGCGGACCTTGCCCGACGGGGCGCGCGGCAGGTCGGCCACCACCTCGATCCGCTCGGGCACCTTCTGCGGCGCGACACCATGGCGGGCGAACAGCTCGCGCACCTCGTCCGGGTCCAAGGTGCCGCCGTCCAGGACGACGAAGGCCGCCACGTGTTCCCCGTATTTGGGATCCGGCTCGGCGACGACGGCGGCGTGCCGAACCCGCGGATGGGTTACGAGGATGTCTTCGACCTCCTTGGACGCGATGTTCTCGCCTCCCCGGATGATGATGTCCTTCATCCGGTCGGTGACCGTGAGGTGTCCGTCCTTGTCGAGGCGTCCGATGTCACCCGACCGGAACCAGCCGCCGGTGACGAAGGCCTTCTCGTCGTGCAGGGCATCGCGGTAGCCGCTGAACTGGCTGGGGCCGCGGGTGAGTATCTCGCCCTCCTTCCCCACGGGCAGGGGCCGCATCCGCTCGTCGACGATGCGCACTTCGTCCCCGAAGCGTGGCAGGCCGTCGGTACCCGCACGCTGCCTGGGGCCGGCGTCCAAGGGCGAGGTGGCACAGCGCGGGTGTTCGGTGCTGCCGTACGCGCGGGCCACCGTGATGCCGGCCGCGTCCGCGTCGGCCACCAGGGACGGCGGCACATTGGCGGCGCCGACCTGGACGAAGCGGAGGGCCGAGACGTCACGGCCGCGCTCGTGCGCGGCCCTGATGAGCGCCGACACATGGAGGGGCGTGCCGCTGGTCAGAGTGCAGCCGAACTCGTCGATCAGGTCGACGGCGAGCGCCGCGTCCCACCGGTCCATCAGCACGACGTCCATGCCGCGGGGCAGACCACAGCACACGGCGAGCAGTCCGGCGACATGTCCGGCCGGCCAGGGGATCAGGCGCCGGTCGTCCGGGCGGGCCTCGTTGAGCAGCTCTCCCTTGCGCAGCTCGTACAGGAACGAGTTGTGCGTGTGCTGGACTCCCTTGGGGGTTCCGGTGGTTCCCGAGGTGTAGATGACGGTGCACACGTCGTCGGAGGTCACACCGGTCACGGGTGGGAGCGGGCCGTCCTCCGCCACGAGTTCCGACCAGCTCACGGCGCCCTGCGGCACACGTTCCCCGATCACCACGACCTTCTCCAGGCACGGCCCCGCGTCCATACGCTCGAGCCGGTCGACGAAGTCGATGGAGCGCCAGGCGTCGGGCATGATCAGCACGCGGGCGCGCGAGCTGCGCAGGATGAGGCTCACTTCCGCGGCACCGTAGATGTGGGTGACCGGAACGAGCACGGCGCCGACCAGCCATACCGCGAAGTAGGACACCACCAGCTCAGGTCTGTTGGGCACTTGCACGGCGACGGTGTCGCCCGGCCGGACGCCGAGCCTGCGCAGTCCAAGGGCCGCACGCCGGGCCCGTGCGAGCACGTCGGGGAAGGTCAGGACGTCTCTGCTCTGTTCGGAGGCGAAGATGAACCGCGTGTCGGTGAATCGTCGGCCGGCATCGCGCACGGTGTCGCCGACCGTGGCTGTCGTATAGAGGCCCTCGTCGTACCAGCGTGCGCGCAGGACGGCCAGGTCGCGCTCCCGCTCGCGGGCGACCGGGCCGGCCACCCGTCCTGTACGCCGTGTGTCGTCGGTGAGTTCAGGGGTCACGGTGTCCTCACTCGGCCAGTTCGAAGACGGTCGCGTTGGCGGTTCCGCCGCCTTCGCACATCGTCTGCAGTCCGAACCGCAGGCCGCGGTCGCGCATGTGGTGCAGGAGGCGGGTCGCCAGGATCGCACCAGAGGCCCCCAGCGGGTGGCCCACGGCGATCGCTCCGCCCAGTGGATTGACACGGGCGGGGTCGGCGCCCAGCTCGCTCTCCCAGGCGAGTGGCACCGGCGCGAAAGCCTCGTTGACCTCGAAGGCCTCGATGTCAGCGATGGAGAGCCCGGCTCGGGCGAGCACCTTCTGCGTGGCAGGGATGGGCGCCGTCAGCATCATCACGGGGTCGTCGCCCGCCACTGCGCCCGCACGGATGCGGGCCAGGGGACGCAGGCCGTGGGCGCGGGCGAGCTCGTCCGTGGTGATGAGCAGGGCCGCGGCTCCGTCGGAGATCTGCGAGGCATTGCCCGCGTGGATCACGCCGTCCTCCCGGAAGGAGGGTTTGAGCTTGGCGAGGGAGTCGGGCGTGGTGCCCCGGCGCAGGCCTTCGTCCTGCTTCAGGTCGGCCAGTGGATCGACGCTCACCAACTGCCGGTCGAACGCGCCCGAGTCGATGGCGTGCGCGGCGAGTTCGTGCGAGCGGGAGGCGTACTCGTCGAGTCGGCGGCGGGACAGGCCCCACTTCCGGGCGATCGCCTCGGCTCCCGGTCCCTGGGCGAGCTCGTCCGTCTCGTAGCGGTCCAGCACCGTCTGCCCGTAGGGGAATCCGGTCGCGCGGGCCGCGCCGAGCGGCACCCGGGACATGCACTCCACCCCGCCCGCCACGACCCAGTCGTACGCTCCCGCGGTGACGGCGTGTGCGGCGGATTCGATCGCCTGCTGGCTGGAGCCACAGGCCCGGTTCACGGTGTACGCGGGAACGGACTCGGGCCAGCCTGCCGCGAGCACGGCGAACCGCCCCACGTTGCTGGACTGGTCCCCGAGTTGTGTGACGCATCCCCAGACGACGTCGTCGATCGATTCCGGGGGGGCGCCGGTCCGCTCGACCAGAGCGTTCAGGACGAGTGCCGAGAGATCCACCGGGTGGATCTCTCGCAACGCTCCGCCGCGCTTGCCGATCGGGGTGCGTACCGCGTCCACGATCACTGCCTCGCGAGCCGTCATCGGCTGCTTCCTTCCTCGTGCTTCTCATGGCGCTCAGGATGGTCCGGGGATGTGTGCGGGTCTTCAGCGCGCTCTACGTCCCATCGCCGCAGGGCGTCGTCGGTGCCGGACGGTTCCGGGGCGGGCCAGCCGGTGAGTCGGGGCCTCCATCCGTCCTGCGCCGGTGGCGCCGGGGCGAGGACATCGCGGGCGCGGATGTGCGCATGGCCTGCGGCCTCGTCCAGCGACAGCACAGGAGTCAGGCAGGCATCGGTGCCCTCGGCCAGGCGGGACCATTCGTCCCGCGTTCGCCGCCGCACCGCCTGGGCGGTCAGCCGCCGCAGCTCGGGCCAGCTCCCCGGGTCGTGCCGACGCTCGATCCATGCCCGGTCCAGGTCCAACAACTTGGCGAGTTCGGTGAAGAACTTGTCTTCGAGGGCGCCGATCGCGACGTATCGCCCATCGGCGCACGCGTAGACGTCGTAGTAGGGGGCTCCGGTGTCCAGGCGGTTGGTTCCGGCCTCGTCCGACCAGGTGCCGCGCGAGCGGTACTCGTGCAGCATCGACGTCAGATAGGTCGTGCCGTCGACGATGGCCGCGTCGATCACCCGCCCGCGGCCCGTACGGTGCCGCTCGTGGACGGCGGCAAGCACCGAGGCCACCAGGTACAGGCCGCCCGCCCCGAAGTCCCCGAGAAGATTGGCGGGCGGAGCCGGAGCGGAGCCGCGGCGGGCAGCGTGGTGCAACGCCCCTGTGATGGAGATGTAGTTGATGTCGTGCCCGGCCCGTGCGGCTAGCGGGCCCGCCTGGCCCCATCCCGTCATGCGCGCGTAGACGAGCCCGGGGTTGCGGGCGAGGAGCGGTTCGGGCCCGAGCCCCGCCCGCTCCATCACTCCCGGCCGGAAGCCCTCCACCAGCACGTCCGCCCGGCTCGCCAGGCGTTGGACCAGGTCAGCCCCGTGCCGGTCCTTCAGATCCACCTCGAGTACGGGGCGGTTCTCGGCGAGTGCGGGACGCGGTGTCCCAGGGCGGGCGATCGCCACGACGTCCGCCCCCAGGTCGGCGAGCATCATGCCCGCGAACGGGCCCGGCCCCAGCCCCAGGAACTCCAGCACACGCAGACCGGCAAGGGGTGGATCAGCCGTCATCGCGCCTCCTCCATCACAGAACCTCCGCCTGCAGAACCTTAGTCGCTATATTAGTAAGCGATTTAACCTGATGGAACCGGGAGAAGACCATGCCTTTCTCGTTCTACGAGGACGACCACGAAGCCTTCCGCCAGACGGTACGCACCTATGTGGAGCGCTCCGTCGTCCCGAATCAACAGGCCTGGGAGGAGGACCGGTTGGTCGACCGAGCGGCCTGGAAGGCCGCTGCCGCCTCGGGCCTCCTCGGGTTGCGGATACCTGAGGAGTTCGGTGGCGCGGGCAGCTCGGACTACCGGTTCCGGTGCGTGGTGCAGGAGGAGTTCGCCGCGGTCGGCGCGGCCGCGGCGGCATCCGGCTTCTCCATCAACGAAGACATCGTGGGCTCCTACCTGACGCGCTTCGGCACGGCGCGACAGAAAGAGCGCTGGCTGCCGCCGATGGCCACCGGGGACCTCGTCACGTCGATCGCGATGACGGAGCCGGGCGGCGGCAGCGATCTGCGCGGTATGCGCACGTCGGCGCGGCGTGACGGCAACGACTGGCTGCTCGGCGGCGCCAAGACATTCATCACCAACGGCTTCGGCGCCGACCTGGTGATCGTCGCCGCCCGGACCGGTGAAGAGCGCGGGCGCGCGGTGCTCTCGCTGTTTCTCGTGCCGACCGACACCCCGGGGTTCGAACGCGGCCGGAAGCTCAAGAAGCTCGGTCTGCACGCGCAGGACACGGCGGAGCTGTTCTTCGACGGCGTGCGTCTGCCCGCGGAAGCGCTCCTCGGCGAAGAGGGCGCCGGATTCGCGCATCTCACCGCCCAACTCCCGCTTGAGCGCCTGTCGATCGCCTGGCGCGCCCTGGCGGCCTCCGAGGCCGCCCTGCGGTGGACCCTTGACCATGTACGGCAACGCCAGATGTTCGGCAAGCGCCTGGCCGACCTGCAGAACACCCGGTTCCGACTGGCCGAGATGACCACCGAGACCGATGTCACGCGCAGCTTCCTGGAACGGTGCGTCCTGCGCCTGAACGAAGGCGACCTGGACGCCGTGACCGGCGCCAAGGCCAAGTGGTGGGCGACCGAGCTGCAGAACCGCGTCGTCACCGGCTGCCTCCAACTGCACGGCGGCTACGGCTACATGGACGAGTATCCGATTTCACGCGCGTACGCGGACGCCCGGGTGCAGACCCTGGTCGGCGGCACGACTGAGATCATGAAGGACATCATCGGACGCGATCTGGCGGGACCGCGTCCCACCAGGTGATCCGCGGGAGGCCAGGCGCGACCTTCACACCTTACGGAGAAGTCCGTGCAGGTCGAGCGCGATCTGGACCTCCAGAGGTCGGGGAGACGTCCGCCAGCCCGCACCGAGCAACGCCGTGACGCGTTCGAGGCGCCGGTACAGCGTGTTCGGATGGATGTGCAGATCAGCGGCGGCCCTCGTGTGATTCTGTCCGATGGCGAGGAAACGCGTGAGGGTGGCGGCCAGGTCCGTGTGGTGGCGGCGGTCGTGCTCCAGGATCGGCCCGATGGTGCTGTCGACGAACGTGCGGACCTCGCCCCGGCCGCCGGCGCTGAACAGCAGACGGTAAGGGCCGAGCTCAGCACTCAGCGCGCAGGTGCCGTCCCGGTCCAATGCACGGAGCATCAGCACGGTTTGTCGGGCCGTCTCGTACGCGCGCCGCACATCCCGCACCCCTCCGACACAGTCTTCGAGACCCACCGACGTGGGGAGCACGGATCCGGACAGGTCCATCAGCGTTTCCTTGACCGCCTGCGGCGACACATCCGGAAGGAACGCGACGACGTGTCCGGCGTGCTCCGCACTCCACCCGTCGAGTCGGCCGCTGAGCCGGTCCGCCAGACGCAGGACAGGACCGGCGTCCCGGTCCACGCGCTCGAAGACGGCAACCGTGACGACGCGGTCGAGGTTGATCCCCGCGACGCCGGCTCGGCGCCGGATGACGTGCTCTTCGCTGTCCGCGGAGAGCAACGCGCTCACGAACTCGCCCCTGGACCGGAGTTCCGCCTCGGCGACCGACCGCTGCGAGGCGATGTACAGCGCCAGCGCGGTCGCCCCCACGGCCAGCAGGCCGCCCGCTTCCTCGGTGGCCTCCTGTTCGCCGCTGCGCATGTTGACCACGCAACCTTCGTAGCCGGTGGCGAGGCTGATCTTCGCGACGAGAAGCGGCCCGCTCGGCCCCCGGAGTATCAGCCGTTCCGTCGGGCTCGCGGCGATGTCGGACCCTGAACCACAGCCCGTCGCCTCCCTGAGTGAGAGGCCCCGGTCACCGGCGATCGGCGCGTCATCGGTGTCGTACACGGTGAGCGCACCGCCCAGGGAACGGCTCAGTTCCTCCACCAGGTCCGTCAATCCGCTCCCGCGGATGAGCAAGGTGGTGAGCCGGTCCCTGAGGGCGTTGGCCTGTTGCCGCGATTCGGCCGTGCGTCGCAGGGTCGCGTTGGCCTGTTCGAGCTCCGCCAGCGTCCGGCTGTTCTGTTCGAAGAGGCGTGCGTTCGCGATGGCCACGGCGGCGTGCGAGGCGAGACCGGACAGAAGCTCGACCTCCCGGTGGACAAAGTGGCGACGCTCGCGGGCGGCGGCGCACAGCACTCCGATCGTGTCATCGCCGAGAAGGAGAGGGACAGCCAGCAGCCCTCCGAGGTGCTCGCTGGCCGCCGCGTCGTCGACGGCTTCAATGTGGGAGAAAGCCGGGTCGCCGAGGTAGTCGTCGCTCATCAGCGGACGTCCTGTGCGGAGCACCTCTCCTGCCAGGCAGATCCCGCGGTCCAGGACGATGCCCTGGAGCGCGGTGCCGAAGGTGCCGGAGACGACCTCCGTGCGCAGTCGCCCGTCGGTCTGGACCAGCATCAGGTAGGCGATGTCGACGGCCAGCAAACGGCGCGCCTGTGCCGCCACCTCGTCGAGCACTTCCCGGGGGTCACGCAGCCCCGTCAGTCTGCGGGCCAGGTCGTTCAGGACCGTCAGCTCGTCTCCGTGCCGCTTGCGGTCCACGAGTTGGCGGTGGATGCGCTGGGCGCGGTCCGCGTCCGAGTGCACCGCGTCAGGAGCGGCGCCGTCGGCCAGGCGCCGCCGCCGCAGCGCGTCGAGGGTGTCCAGGGACCGGTGGTCGTCTAGAAGTTCCAGCCACTCGCAGGGCCCGTCCGTCGTCACTCCCTCAGTATGTGGATTTCCCACCACCTCATGAAGCCATCCGCAGCACTTTCCCCATCCCCCGCGCGTCGTCCGCTGTGGTCATCTCAATACAGCCCCCGCGGCAGGCAGCGGAGCGGCCGGGTCGGCCGAGCCGCTCCCGCCGTGGCTCCCCGAGGGATCACAAGGCGTTCGGTCCACAGGAGAAGGGACTTGGTGTGACAGCTCATCGGTCGAAGGGCAGCTCCTCTGGAAGCGGCGAAGCCCTGGTGGACTCTGCCGTGCGACGGGCCACACGACGCCTGCTCCCCCTCCTCGTGCTGCTCTACCTCGTCAACTACCTGGATCGGGTCAACATCGCGTTCGCGGGGCCGAACGGGATGAACTCCGAACTCGGCCTCACCTCGACCTTGTTCGGCGTCGCCGCCGGAGTCTTCTTCGCCGGTTATCTCCTGCTGGAAGTGCCGAGCAATCTGGCCCTCCACCGGTTCGGGGCCCGCAGGTGGATCGCCAGGATCCTGATCACCTGGGGCGTCGTCGCGACGGCCATGGCCTTCGTGCCCGACCCGACGACGCTCATCGCCCTGCGGTTCTTGCTGGGGGTCGCCGAAGCCGGCTTCTTCCCCGGCGTCATCCTGTATCTGACGTACTGGTTCCCCACCGCGCACCGGACACGTGTGACCGCGCTCTTCCTGACCGCGCTGCCCGTGTCGACGGCGCTCGGGGCCGTACTCTCCACCAACATCATCGAGGCGGCCGACGGTTTCTTCGGACTGTCCGGCTGGCGCGTGATGTTCCTGCTCGAAGGGGTTCCCGCCGTCGTCCTGGCTTTCATCACCTGGTTCTTCCTGACAGAAGGTCCCGCGAAAGCCTCCTGGCTGAGCGAATCGGAGCGTAAAGCGCTGAACCGACGGCTCCGTGCCGAGCAGGAACAAAAGGCCTCCAGTGGTCCGGGATCCGTCCGGAAGGCGCTCACCAGCGGTCGTGTGCTGACGCTGGCGGGGGTGTACTTCGGCGCCACCTACGGTCTGTACGCGCTGAGCTTCTTCCTCCCCACCATCGTCGACGGCTTCCAGGAACAGTTCCGAACGCAGTACAGCCTGGTCGAAAGAGGGCTGATCAACGCCGTTCCGTTCGCCGTCGCCGCGGTGGCGATGCTGTGCTGGAGCCGTGTCCGGCTCAGCGACACTCTGCGCGTCGCTCTCCCGGCGGCATTCGGTGGCCTGGCGATTCCTGTGACGCTGTATCTGTCCAACCCCTTTCTCGCCACGGCCGCCGTCACCGTGTGCGCCTGCGGCGTACTGTGCTCGATCGTCGGCTTCTGGGCCTTGCCGACCAGCCATCTCACCGGCGCGGCGGCCGCCGCAGGCATCGGCCTGATCAACTCGCTCGGCAACGTCTCGGGGTTCGCCGCGCCGTACATCAGCGGCTTTCTCCTCGACGCGACCGGGACCAACCGGCCGGCATTGTGGGCCGTAGGGCTCTGCATGGTCTCCGCGGCCCTGGCCACCGTGCTCCTGGCACGGTCGAGCCGGCGCCGCCTTCCCCCTGCCGGCTCCGCACGGCCCGACAACTCGCCGTGGCCCACGCAGACACCCGTCTCCAGCCGCTGAACCACTGCCGGGCGGAGACACCAACACCGAGAAGAGGCGAACAATGACAAGCAACGCAGCACTCGACTTCACCTCCTTCGAGCTGCCGGTCACTCGCATCGCGGAGTCCGGGCCCGTGACGGAGGAGGAGACTCTCGTGCGGCGCGATCTGGCCGCCGCGTACCGGCTGTGCGCGCTGTTCAGCTGGGACGACCTCATCTACACGCACATATCGGCCCGGGTGCCAGGTCCGGAGCACCACTTCCTGGTCAATCCGCTGGGCCTCGGCTTCGACGAGATCACCGCATCCAACCTGGTCAAGATCGATATCGATGGCAACGTCGTCGGCGACAGCCCGCACCGGCCGAATGCCGCTGGGTTCGTCATCCACGGGGCGATCCACAGCACACGCGAGGACGCCGGATCCGTGATGCACCTGCACACCGAGGCCGGCATGGCGCTGAGCGCCCTGGAGGAAGGGCTGCTGCCGCTGACTCAGCACGCCATGCGTTTCCACGGCAAGGTGGGCTACCACGACTACGAAGGCATCGCGCTCACGCTGGACGAGCAGCGGCGGTTCGTCGCCGACCTCGCCGACAACACCGCACTCGTCCTGCGCAATCACGGCACCCTCACAGTGGGCCGCAGTGTGGCTCAAGCCTTCACGGAGATGTTCTATCTCGAGAAGGCCGCGGGCGCTCAACTGCGTGCCCAGGCGACTGGCCGTCCCCTGCGGATACCTCCGACGGAGGTCGTCGAACTGACAGCGCGGACCTGGGCCACCGATCTGGCCGGGTCCAACGACCGCGAGTGGCCCTCCCTCGTCCGTCGGCTCGAGCGCACTGACCCGGGATTCACCCAGTGACGCGGTCGTCCCGGGGAGGGGATCCACCGGAGAACAGGACCTTCCATTCACTGTGGTCCCGCGCTGTCCACAGCCATGGTGATGCCTCCTTCCTCGTGTTCCAGGGCGAGAACGAGACCACCACCTACACGTACGCGGAGTTCGACGGCATCGTCGCCCGGGTGGCAGGCGCGCTGACGGCCGGTGGCGTCGGGCCCGGCTCGTCGATCCACGTCGCTTTGCGCAACTGCCCCGCCTTCGTCGCGATCTGGCTCGCCGCTACGCGCCTCGGCGCCTGGCTCGTGCCGGTGGACCCCGCATCCACTCGCCGTGACCTCGAAGCACAGATCCGCAGGACCCGGCCGACGGTCGGCATATGTGCGGCTGCCCGGTCCGCGGCCTACCGGCAGGCCGCGA
Source organism: Streptomyces sp. NPDC050264 (assembly GCF_040655895.1). Lineage (NCBI taxonomy): Bacteria > Bacillati > Actinomycetota > Actinomycetes > Kitasatosporales > Streptomycetaceae > Streptomyces > Streptomyces sp. NPDC050264. The sequence goes on along the minus strand of NZ_JBFAKV010000024.1, from coordinate 64,800 downwards.
GGAAAACCGTCTCGTGCACGATGGAACTGGCCGAGACCGCGGCGGACTTGCGTGGAGACAGTGTCCTGGTTGCCCACGCGCCGCGAGAGCCCGCGGCGAAGGTTCCCGAGCCGGGCCGGCGTTTGGCCGTCATGTTCACCTCGGGGACCACGAGCGCGCCGAAGGGCGTCGTTCTCACCCAGGCCAACTACGCGACTGCGGGGCTCGAGATGGCCTCGGCAGCCGGGCTGCGGAAACGCCACCGCTGGCTCGTCACGCTGCCGCTCTTCCACGCCAACGCGCAGTACTACTGCTTCGCTCCGGCCATCGCCGTCGGTGCGAGCGTGGCCCTGACCCACGCCTTCTCCGCCTCACGGTGGGCCTCGCAGGCACAGGAACTGTCGGTCACGCACGCGAGCCTCTTCGCGGCTCCTATCAGGATGATCCTGGCCCGCTGCGGTGGCACTCCCCCGCCTTTGCGTCTTGAGCACGTGTGGTTCGCCCAGAGTCTGGGCCACTCGCACTACGAACAGTTCGCCGCGCTGGTCGGCTGCCGCCCTCGGCAGCTCTACGGGATGACCGAGACGGTCGCGGTCGTCACCACCGACCGGGGCGAGAAGGCACGGCACGACGTCATTGGTCACCCGCTCCCCGGACGTGAGGTGAAAGTGACCGACACGGAACACGATGAGCCGGTGAGAGATCCGTCGCTGCCGGGCGTGCTGTGGGTCCGGGGCGTGCGCGGACGCGACCTCTTCGTGGGATACCTCGACGATCCCGCGACGACCGCTCGGTGCTTCGTCGACCTGCCGGACGGCACCAGCTGGCTGCGGACCGGCGATCTCGTCACCACGGCAGAGGGCTCGGGCGCGCTGCGCTTCGCCGGCCGGATCGACGACGTGATCAAGGTATCCGGAGAGAACGTCAGCCTGACCGAGAGCGAGGCCGTCATCGCACAGGCGCCGGGGGTGCTGGAGGCCGCCGTTGTCGCCCGTCCCGATCCGATACGGGATCAGGTGCCGGTCGCGTACGTGGTCCCGAAGGATCCAGCGACGCCCCCTTCCACCGACCGGCTGCGGGAGTACGCCGAGGCCCATCTCGTCCCCGCCGCGCGGCCGCGCGAGTGGCACCTCATCGACGAACTGCCACGAACCAGCGTCGGCAAGGTCCGCCGTTTCCGGATCAAGCCTGGCGCCACGGCGCGGTGACGCGGGCCGGAGCGGATGCGCTCCGGCCTCCGGCTCACGTGCCGGACGCTCCGGTGATCTCCGCTCCCAGGCCCGAGAAGCCGACGGAGTACCCGCCGTCGACCGGCATCAGCGTGCCGGTGACGTAGGAGGCTTCATCACTCGCGAGGAACAGGGCAGCGGCGGCGATCTCGTCCGAACTCCCCCATCGGTCCATCGGTATCCCGGGGACTCGTGGGATCCCCGGGGGCGGCTCGGGGAACTCGCTCGACATCGGGACCAGGCCGGTCCAGACCGTACCTGGGCAGACGGCGTTCACCCGGATGTTCTCTCCGGCGTAGTCGAGCGCCGCGGCCTTCGTCAACTGGTTCACCCCGGCCTTGGCCGCGCCGTACACCCCGTGATGCTTCCACCCGATCACACCGGTCGCCGAAGAGACGTTCACGATCGAGCCGCCGCCGGTCTCGCGCATGGCGAGGATGCCGTACTTCATGCAGAAGAACACCCCCCGCAGATTGACACCATGGACCCGGTCCCACGTCTGCGTGGTCTGTTCGTGCAGGGGCAGCAGGCCCCCGCCGAAGCCGGCGTTGTTGACCAGGACATCGACGCGGCCGAACGCCTTCTCGGCCGTACGGAACATGCGCCGGACGTCATCTTCCTCGCTCACGTCTGCCTGCACTCCGACTGCGGCCTCCCCAATACCGGCCGCCACTTCGGTCGATCTGCCGGTGATCCCGGCGCAGACCACCTTGGCGCCCTCCGCTGCGAACCGCTGCGCGATGGCCTTGCCGATCCCGGAACCCGCTCCGGTGACGACCGCGACCTTGCCGTCCAGACGCATACGCACCCTCCGTGACCCCGACGGATCCTCGACTGCAGACTGGCTCCCGGCGGTACCGCCTCGGTCACTTTAAGCACAACGAGGAGATCGGTAGCGGAGCCGTTCCACTGGCCGGGAAGGAGAAGACATCAGGCCGGCCTCGTCCCACACGCTGCTGGAGTTCTCATGCCGACGCCCGTATCCCTCCGGGAGGATCCCGTGCCCTACGCGCTCGACCCCGAGTTGGCCCCCTGGGCCGCAGAAGTGCCCTCGATGCCGTTCGACGACGTCCCCAGGGCACGCGCCCTGAGTGCCGAGCTGTCGGCCGGGCGGCCGCCACGCGAGACGTCCGGCCTCGTGGACGTGCGAACACTGAACGTCGCAGGTGCCGAAGGTGTGCCCGAGGTGCCGGTCCGTGTCTACACGCCCACGGGCGGGGACCGGATCAAGGCCGCGCTCGTCTACCTCCACGGCGGCGGATTCTGCCTCGGCGACCTCGGCTCGGCCGACGGTATCGGGGCCATGCTCGCGGCGGAGACAGGTGCGGTGGTGGTCTGCGTCGGGTACCGCCTTGCTCCTGAGAACCCGTTCCCCGATGCGATCGACGACTGCTGGGCCGTCCTTGACTGGCTGGTCGGGCACGCCGCCGAGTTGAGCGTCCATCCTGCCCGTATCGGTGTCGGCGGTGACAGCGCGGGCGGCGGTCTGGCAGCCGCTGTGTCCCTGTTCGCACGGGACCGTGGCGGTCCGGTCCCGGCCTTTCAATATCTCGGGATGCCGGTGCTCGACGACCGGTTGGAGACCGCGTCGATGCGTGCCTTCACCGACACTCCCGGCCTGCGGCGCGCCGATGCCGTGGCGATGTGGGACAACTATCTGGGCGCCGGAGCGCGAGGCGGAACAGACGTCTCCGTCTATGCCGCACCCGCTCGGGCGAGCGACCTCAGTGGCCTGCCGCCGGCCTATGTGTCCGCCTGCGAATTCGATCCGTTGCGAGACGAGGCGTTGGCCTACGCGACGCGGCTCCTCGCCGCGGGAGTTCCCACGGAGCTGCACGTGTACCCGGGGACCTTCCACGCCTCGGGGATCATCCAGGATGCCGAGATCAGCCGGCAGATGGTCCGCGACACGGTGGCCGCGATCCGCCGGGGGCTGCGGGAGGAGGCCAGGGCCGCCTATTCGCCCGGCGCCTGTTGAGCGGACGGCAGAAACATGTGACTCAGTCCTCGATACGTATCGCCAGCGCCGGGCACACCGCGGCCGCCTGCTGCACGTCGTCGGCGAGTTCCGGAGCAGGGTATTCATCCAGGAGGACGACGATGCCGTCGTCCTCCCTCTGATCGAATACGTCCATGGCCGCGGCCACGCATTGTCCGGCGGCCACACACTTGTCCTGCTCGATGACAACCTTCATCGCGGTTCTCCTGATCGTCGTCCGGCGATGGTTCAGCGCGTGCCGGCCGGTGAGCCGAGCGCTTCAAGAATCTCGGCGCGGCGAAGCCGTGCCTGTTTGGGCATGTTCCAGCCGAGAACGCCGACGACACTGCCGTCGACGGCGTAGCGCACCACGAACCGACGGTCGGCGGGGCTGCCCTCAACCACCTCCGCGTCGGCTCCGGGCGGGATCATGCCGTGCACTTGGAGTTTTGCTTCGTACTGGTCCGTCCAGAAGTACGGCACGGGCGCGTAGGGTCGATCGTCGCCGAGGATCGACCCGGCGACGGCGATGGCCTGCTCCGTGGCGTTGGTGCGGTTCTCCAGCCGGATCGTCCGCCCCAGTCCTTCGTGATGCCAGCGGGCCACGTCCCCGACCGCGTAGACGCCCTCGGCCGCCCGGCAGTGCGCGTCGCACACCACGCCATCGCCGAGGCGCAGTCCGCTTTCGGCGAGCCAGTCGGTGTCAGGCGTGGCGCCGATGGCGATCGCCACGAGATCGGCGGGTATGACGTCGCCTCCCTTAAGCTGGATCCCGCTGACCCGGCCGTCCGTCCCGAGCACCCCCGCAACACCCTCGCCGAGGCGGAGCCGTACACCACGTTCCACGTGGAGTTCGCCCAAGAGCCGCGACACCAGAGGGCCTACCTGCAGAGCCATCGGTGCCGCGAGCGGTCCGGCGAGCGTGACGTCCGCGCCCAGTGTCCGAGCGGTGGCGGCTATCTCCGAACCGAGTACGCCTTCACCGACCACGGCCAGCCGCGTTCCCTTAGCGAGGCCTTCACGCAGCACGAGCGCGTCGTCGAGCGTGCGCAGCACGTGCATGCCGGCGAGCCGGTCCGCCCCGGGCAACTGCCGTGGCCGAACGCCCGTGGCGATGACGACCGCGTCCGCTTCCACTCGCTCTCCGGAGGCGGTCTCGACCGCTCGCTCCGACACGTCCAGAGCCACTGCGGCCTCGCCCAGGCGGAGTTCGGCGTCGAGCTGGGCAAGTGCCTCGTGAGGGCGCAGAGCGACGCGATCCGCCTCCCATGCGCCCGAGAGAATCTGCTTCGAGAGCGGAGGACGGTCGTACGGGGCGTGCCGCTCGGCCCCCAGCAGTGTGAGCGCTCCGGTGTACCCCTTGCGGCGCAGGGCTTCGGCGGTGGCGAGCCCAGCCGCGCCCAGACCCACCACCACGACGCGCGACACCCCCGTCATGACCGCACCTCGTCACACCCGGCGCCGATCGGCAAGTAGGCCCGCTTCGTCAAGTACGGCTTCATGGGCAGGCGATGACCTTTCCTCTCGGCCGGTGAGACCGGCGCTCTGTGCGGTGAGGTGTGTTCCGAGGTGTGCAGTCCGGACGACGGGGGCCGTGGCAACGCGGGGAGCAGTGGCAGGCTTCGCCCGTCGTCCGGATCGGTCAGCCGCGGAAGGTGGTGACCCGGCGCGCGAAGCGCCACTCGTCACCCCGGCGCAGCAGCGTGTCGTCGTAGCGGCCGACAAGCTGCACCGCCCAGCCGGATTCACCGCGCTGCATGAAGGCGAGATCGCTCACAGCCGTGGCCTCCCGACCGTCGTTCCGCGTGACAACAGTGTTCGCCACCATGTGCAGTTGCGGCCCTGTCGGCGCGAACCCCGCGTACGCCTGCCGGATGGCCTCGAGTCCTTCGAACTCGCCCACACCGGCGATCTCCGCGACCGCGTCGGGCCAGAACAGGTCGACGATGCCGTCCAGGTCCCCTGCGTCCAACGCGTGCGCGTACGCGGCAATGGCCGACTGTATCTGTGCGGTGACCGCCTCTTCCGTCCACTCCGGCCGACTGTCGCGCTCGCTCATGGAACTCTCCCTGCCTGGGTCGGATTCGCGTCAACTGATCGCGGGCTTTCACGCCGTGAAGGTCGAACTCCTGCGCTTGAAGCGCCAGGCGCCCTCTTCGTGGAACAGCGTGTCCTCGTACCGGCCGACCAACTGCACTGCCCAGCCTGAATCGCCGCGCTGCAGAAATGCGACATCGCTGACGGCTGTCACTTCGCCGTCTTCTTCGGCGCCTCTGTCGGTGAGCACGGTGTTGGACACGATGTGGAGCTGGGGCTGTGCAGGGGCCCATCCTTTGAAGGCCGCGCGCAGCGCCTCGCGCCCGTTCGCCGTTGGCATGCCGGGCACCTCCAGCACCGCGTCGGCCGTGTACAGCGCCACGATGTCGTCGGTCCGGCCGGCGTCCTGGGCCTGCGCGTGGGCGGCGATGACCGCCCGCACAGCTACGGCGACGCCTTCGGTGGACTGTTTCATGTAGCACTCCCCTTCGAGCGGCTCTGGCCAGGCAGTGCTCACTGCACCATATTTCGACCCTTCAGTCTATTCTCCTGCCAGAAATTGAAGAGAAGCCAATATCGGCTTGTGCGCGAGTAGTTGACCGAGTGGTCTAACGTTCATAGCATGCGGCCACCGACTGAGGTGGCGCCTCATGGGGCCGCCACGCTTCAAGGAGGCACCACACGTGACGAAGCGCTGGAAGCAGCGTCCCTCGGGCTCGACCTGGGGCGACTGGGGCGAGGACGACGAGCTCGGACGCATCAACCTCCTGACCCCCGCGAAGGTCTTGGAGGGGGTGCGGGAGGTGGAGCACGGCATCACGTTCAGCCTCAGCCTCCCGTTGGACTACCCGGGCGGGACGGCCCTGAACCAGCGCCGATATCCGCCGATCCTCCGGCCGACCGAGGACCTGCAACACAACCAGGACGTCTTCTACAACGTCGTGGCGCGCGAGCAGATCAGCCCCCACCTGATCGACGTCTGGTCCGACGACGTCGTCACCCTGTGGCTGCAGTACTCGACCCAGTGGGACTCGCTGTCGCACCAAGGCGCCGAGTTCGATGCCGACGCGGACGGAGTGGCCGAGCCGGTCTACTACAACGGCTACCGGCCGGGAACTGATGTGATCGGGCCGCGCGAGGACGTCAAGGGGGACGGCAGCGGCAGTCTCAGTCACGCGCGCCACCTGGGTCTCGAACACATGGCGAGTCATGGCGTGCAGGGCCGCGGTGTACTCATCGACCTCGCGCATCACCTCGGCACGACCTGGCAACCAGTCGACCTCAAGACGCTCCGCGAGATCATGGCCGCCGACAACGTCACGGTCGAGCCGGGCGACATGCTGCTCCTGCACACCGGGTTCGCCACGCAGATCCTCGCGTGGGAGCGCGACCCCGATCCCGTGGCCATCCACACCACGGCCCCCTACCTCGATGCGCACGACCCCGAGTTGCTGCAGTGGATCGCGGACTCACAGATATCCGCGCTGATCGCGGACAATTACGCCGTGGAAGGGGTGATGGCGAGCGAGCGGACCGAGCCGCACACTCTGCTGCCCATCCACAACCTCTGCCTGTTCAAGTTGGGTGTGCCCCTCGGCGAACTCTGGTATCTGCATGACTTGGCCGTCTGGTTGCGCGAGCACGGGCGCAGCCGGTTCATGCTCACCGCTCCCCCACTCAATCTGCCCGGCACGCAGGGCAGCCCCCTCACGCCGGTCGCCACTGTCTGACTCGGCGTCCCCCTTAAGGGGTGCCGCTCGACACAGGTCGCGTCGGGCGGCACCCCTTCAACCGTTCAGACTGCCGCGATCCGCCGCAGCGTGTCGGCGATGGAGTCGCGCGAGGGCAGCCACTCCCTTTCGAGGGAGGGCGCGTACGGCGCCGGCATGGGAGGCGCCGCCACCCGTGTGACGGGCGCGTCGAGGTGCCAGAAGCCTTCGTCGACGGCGAGGGCAGCCAGTTCGGCGCCCACCCCGAAGTCCCGTACGGCCTCATGGGCGACGACCAGCCGATTGGTCTTGGCCAGGGAGGTGAGGACGGTCTCGCGGTCCAGTGGACTGATGGTGCGCAGATCGACGACCTCGACCCCGATGCCCTCGCCCGCCAGGACGTCGGCCGCGGCGAGGCCTTCCTGGACCATGCGGGACCAGGTGACCAGCGTGATGTCGTCCCCCTCCCGCACCACCTTGGCCTTGCCCAGTGGGACCAGGTGATCCGCCGGTGGGCGAGGCCCCTTCAGGCCGTACTGCAGGCGATTCTCGACGAAGACGACCGGGTTGGGGTCCTGAATGGCCGCGCGCAACAGCCCGTAGGTGTCGGCTGGATTGGAGGGCATCACCACCGTGAGCCCGGGGATGTGCGCCAGCAGTGCCTCCAAGCTCTGCGAGTGCTGGCTCCCGGAGGAACGTCCGGCGCCGAACTGGGTACGGACGACCAGTGGCAGCGTGGCCCGGCCGCCGGTCATGAAGCGCAGTTTGGCTGCCTGGTTGAGCAGCATGTCCAGGCATACGCCGATGAAGTCCATGTACATCACTTCGACCACGGGCCTCATGCCCGCCATGGCCGCGCCGACGGCGGAGCCCACAATGGCGCTTTCGCTGATGGGGGTGTCCCGTACTCGTCCGGGGAATTCGTCGGCGAGTCCGCGGGTCAGCCCGAAGACGTTCCCGCCCGCGCCGACGTCGATGCCGGCCACGAACACGTCCGGATCGGCGCTCAGTTCGTGCTGCAGCGCGAGGCGGACCGCGTCCATGGTGCGGAAGACTTCCGCGTCCGCGGCGGGAGGAGCCGGTTCGGCGAGGACCGGCCTGGGGGCGCTGACGAAGTCGTACAGGTCGGCCGGGTCCGGTTCGGGCAGGCCGCGCGCCCATTCCACGGCCGCATCGATCTCCTTCCCGATCTCCTCGTCGACAGCGGATATCCGGCCTTCGTCCACTCCTGCCGCAGTCAGATGCCGACGGGCGATCACCAGCGGATCGCGGTCCTTGGCCGCGGTGACCTCCTCCGCGCTGCGATAGCGCTCCGGGTCGCCCTCGTAGTGGCCGTGCCAGCGGTACGTCTCTGCTTCGATCAGGACGGGCCCGCCGCCGGCGCGCAGCCCCTCCACGATGTCCGTCATCATGCCTGCGACCGCGAGGACGTCGTTGCCGTCCACGTGCGCGTAGCCGATGCCGTAGCCGGCCGCGCGCGCGGACATCGGCGCACGGTGCTGGTCGGCCTCGGCCGAGAACTCCGAGTAGTGGTTGTTCTCGCACAGGAAGACAACCGGCAGGTCCCATACGGCCGCCAGGTTGACGGCTTCGTGGAACATGCCCTGGGCGACCGCTCCGTCACCGAAGAACGCCACGACGACATCACCGGCGGCGCGCAGCTTGGCGGCGGTCGCCACCCCCGCGGCGATGGGCAGACCGGCGCCCACGATCCCGTTGGCGCCGTAGATACCCTGGCCCGGATCCGCGATGTGCATCGAGCCGCCCCGGCCGTGGCAGGTTCCCGCCTCCTTGCCCATCAGTTCGGCCATCATGGAAGCCGTGTCCAAACCCTTGGCCAGGACGTGGCCGTGACCTCGATGGGTGGAAGTGATGCCGTCGCGCTCCCCCAACGGCCAGCAGGCGCCCACCGCGCTGGCTTCCTGACCGATGGAAAGATGCAGAAATCCTGGGATCTCGGTGGCCTTGTACAACTCGGCCGCGCGCTCTTCGAACCGCCTGATGCGGCTCATACGGCGGTACATCTCCAGAATATTCTCGGCATGTCCAGAAGGTGCGTACATGGACCGTGGCGACTCGTTCACGGGTGACCTCGCTCTGCTGGCCGTGGCAGGACGCATCAAGGCGCACGCTGCACTCGCGGATAATGTACCGTCTGGTCTAACAATGGAAAACGGGGAGGCGACACCACGGCTTCCCCACGCCGATGACAGCCCCGCAGCAAGGGTCAGGGGCCGTCCGACCAGGGGGACTTGCCTTGCCACGACCACCAGGACACGGACCTGAATTCGAGATCAGGCGCCAGAAGATCATCGACACGGCCGCCTCCCTGTTCGCCAGTCAGGGATACGCCGCCACCTCGGTCAATGACCTCGGCCGGGCCGTGGGGCTGGCGAAGGGCGCGCTGTACTACTACATCGGCTCCAAAGAGAACCTGCTCATCGAGATCCAGGGACGCGTCATGCGGCCGCTGGTGGCCCGCGCCCGGCAGATCGCCGGGCTGGAAGCCGATCCGCTGGTGCGGCTCCGGCTCCTCTCCGAGTCCCTGCTCACCATCATCTTCCGCAGGCTGGACCACATCTGGGTCTACGAGCACGACTACCGCAGCCTGACCGGGGACGAACTGCAGACGCTCCTCAACCAGCGCGCGGAGTTCGAGCAGTTGGTGATGACGCTCCTCAGTGAAGCGATGGACCGAGGGATTCTCCGGGCATTCACGCCGCGCCTGGCCATGCTGCAGTTCTTCAACCTGCATAACCACACGTATCAGTGGGTGCAGCCGGAGGGCGCGTGGGACCCGGCCTACCTTTCCCAGGAGTACTGCGCCACGCTCTTCCGCGGCTTCGGAGCTCCCGACCACACACTGCCGATCGTGGAGGAACGCGCCGCGGAGTTCAAGCGCAGCCACCCCGGTCACCCCCTGGACCCCGAGCACGCGTGGGAGCAGGACGTCGTTCCCGACTCCGCGTCCGCCGCGATCGGTTGACCTTGACCCCCGTGGTGAATCGTCACCCACGGGGGCATGACCCGGCGTGCTCACCGCTGTCCGAGCAGTTCCTTCGCGATCACGTTCCGCTGGATCTCGCTGGTGCCCTCGCCGATCTCCAGGATCTTGGCGTCCGCGAAGAAGCGGGAGATCTCGGATTCCCGTACGAAGCCGTATCCGCCGTGGATCTGCAGCGCCTGCGACGCGGCCCGGTTGGCCACCTCTGAGGCGAACAGCTTCGCCATGGCGGCCTCCTTGCTGTAAGGACGTCCCTGGTCGGCCAGCCACGCCGCTCGGTACACGAGCCAGCGGGCCGCCTCGTACTCGGTCCCGATATCCGCGATCTTGTGCGCCACCGCCTGGAAATTGGCGATCGGCCTGCCGAACTGCTGCCGCCCATTGGCATGGGTGATCGCCAGCCTGAGTGCGGCGCGCGCCAGGGAGATTCCGAGCGCGGCCACGCTGATCCGCCCGCGGTCCAGGACGGCGAGGAACTGGCGCAGCCCGCCCCCTTCCTCGCCGATCAGATGGTCCTCGGGGATCCAGCAGTCCTCGAACAGGAGCTCGCGAGTGTCCATGGCGTGCCAGCCCAGCTTCTTCAGGTTCCGGCCGCAGCTGTAGCCCGGGGTGTCGGTGGGCACGTAGAAGGTGGCGAAACGCTTACGCCCGTTCTCGTCGTGGCCGGTGGTCGCGAGCAGAGTGACGCCCTGACTGATGTCCGTGCCGGCGTTCGTGATGAACGTCTTGGCGCCGTTGATGCGCCAGCCGCCGTCCGCGCGACGCGCCGTGGTCGTGACTCCGGCGGCGTCGCTGCCCGCCCCCGGCTCGGTGAGCCCGAACGCGCCGATGGCCTCGCCGCGTGCCAGCGGAGTCAACCACCGCTGCTTCTGCTCGGGAGTGCCGTAGGTGAGCAACGGCAGCGTGGCGATGGTCGAGTGGGCGTTCCACGATGACGCGACGGACTGGTCGGCGACGCCGAGCTCCTCCATCACGGCGACGTAGGACACCATGTCGGAGCCCGCTCCGCCGTACTCCTCCGGGACCAACATGCCCATGAGGCCGAGCTCGCCGAGCTTGGTGAAGACGTGGGTGGGAAACTCCGCATTCTCGGACCACTGCGCCGCACGGGGTGCGATCTCGTTCGAGGCGAAGTCCCTTACCATGCGCTGTAGTTGGCGCGTCTCCTCGGGCAGGTCGAAGTCCATGTCACAGTCCCTTCGGGGTCAGTACGACCTTGAGGTGACGGGCCCGGTCGGCGGCCAGCTCGGCGAAGAGCCCGGCACCCGCCGAGAGCGGAAAGCGCCCGGTAAGCAGGGGGGCGGGGTCCAGCCGGCCGGTGCTCATCAGGCCGATGACCCGCGGGATGTCGAAGTTGTAGCCGAGCGTCCCGAGCACCGACCGCTCGTAGAAGACGAGTTGCCCCATGTCGAACTCCACGCTGCCGTGGCCCACGCCCGCGAGCACGACGCGGCCGCCGCGGCGCACTGTGGCGACGGCCTGCGCGGCCAATGCCGGGATGCCGGTGGCGTCGATCACGACGTCGGGGCCGATGCGCGCGGTGCGCAGGAACACCTCCCGGCGCACGTCCGTCGCGCCGGGGTCGAACACCTCTGTCACGCCGATGCCGTGCAGCAGTTCGCGCCGTCCCGCCAGCGGTTCGCTGACGTAGAGTCCACTCACTCCGGCGAGGCGTGCCGCCATCACCACAGCCGTGCCGATGGGCCCTCCGCCGAGCACCAGGACGTTGTCGCCCGGCCGGACGCCGGCACGGTCGACCGCGTGGAGCCCGACGGCCAACGGCTCGGCCAGCGCGGCGTGTTCGTCACTCACATTGTCCGGCAGGCGGGTCAGCCCCGAGAGCGGCACCGTGACCAGCTCGGCGAACCCGCCCGGTGAGGCGAGACCGACCGAGCCGCTCCGCGGGCAGATGTGGTAGTCGCCCCGCAGGCACCACCAGCAACTGCCGCAGCTCCAGACGGGATCCGCCGTGACCCTGTCGCCAACCTCGATGCCGGGTGCGGGGCCGCCGAGGGCAACGACTCTGCCGCTCAGCTCGTGCCCGAGGGCCAGCGGCGGGCCTTGTCCGGTCAGCGGGTGGGGCCCCGTGCGTATCATGTGCGGCCCGTCCAGGAACTCATGCAGATCGGTACCGCACAGTCCACACCAGGCGACCTCCACCACGGCTTCGTTCGGCGCCGGGGCGGTCGGCTCCGGTACGTCGTCGAGCCGCAGATCGCCCTTGCCGTGCCAGCGCAACGCCTTCATTCCTCGCCCGCCTCCTTGGTCCGGCCGTCGGGCGCAACCTCGAAGTTGGCGCGTCCGGGTCCGTGCTCGATGAAGGACTGGATGCCGTGTGTGGCGTCACGGGTGCCGAACACGCCGGTGAACAGGGATCGCTCCAGGGCGAGCCCCGCGGCGAGGGAAGTGTCGGCCGCGTTGTCCACGGCCTCCTTGATGGCTTCGAGCGCCGCCGCGGGGCCCTTCGCAAGCTCTCGGGCGTAGGCGCACGCTCGTGGGTACACGTCGGCGGCGGGGACGACCTCGTCCGCGAGACCGAGCCGCAGTGCCTCCGATGCTTTCACCCGTCGTCCCGTCATGAGCAGGTGTTTGGCCCGGGCCGGGCCGACCAGGCGGGTCAGTCGCTGAGTGCCACCGGAACCAGGCATGATCCCCAACTGGACTTCGGGCTGGCCGAACACAGCGTCCTCGGCGACGATCCGGTAGTCGGCGGCGAGTGCCAGTTCCATCCCACCGCCCAGTGCGTAGCCGGTCACCGCGGCGATGACCGGAACGGGGAGGCGGGCGACGTCGTCGAAGACCCGCTGCAACGCGCGGTTCCACCCACGCACCTGCCCGGGGTCCATCGCGGCCAGCGCTTTGATGTCCGCTCCCGCCGCGAACAAGCGCTCACCGCCGTAGACCACCACCGCCCGCACACCGGAGGCGCCGGTCAACTCCCTGACACAGTCAACGAGTTCATCCCGCTGTGTCGAATCGAAGGCGTTCATCGGCGGATTGTCGAGACGAATGGTCACCACCGATTCATCGCCGTCGGCACGGATACGCGCCACGCGCTGCCCTCCTCGTCCTCACAGGTCGAAGCGCTAGGCGCACGACCGGTTGTCGGTGGGCCCCGGCACCCGTACAGTGCGCCCAAGGTTTTATAGACCAATGGGTACACGAAATTCGGTGTACGAGCAACAGACCGGCTGGAACATTCGGTTCAGACACGGGAGAGCCGCCGTGCACAATTCCGCCAGCATCCTCGACTACCACGCGCAGCAGCGGCCCGATTCGGTCGCCATCACGCAGGGCGAACACGCTCTGACCAACCGCGAGTTGCACCGACGGGTCAACGAGTTGGCCGCTGGTGTGAGCGCACTGGGCGTACGCCGCGATGACGTCGTGGCGCTGCTCATGTACAACCGTCCCGAGTTCCTCGAACTCGTGCACGCTGTCAACCGTCTTGGCGCGGTGTTCCTACCGCTCAACTACCGCCTTTCGGAGGCGGAATGGCAGTACATCCTGCATCACGCAGGCGCCACGGCCGTGGTGACCGAGCGCGAGTTCCTCCCGGCCGTCGACCGACTCGCGCCCTCGCTGCCCGAGCTCCGGACCCGTGTCGTGACGGGCACCGAGCCGGTTCCGGATCCCTGGACCGGATACGAAGACCTGGTGGCACGCCACCCAGGCGCACATGTCGAACCGGCCGACGTGTCCGCCGATGACCTGCAACGTCTCATGTACACCTCGGGTACCACCTCACGCCCCAAAGGCGTGCGTGTCACCTACGGGAACGTGCACGCCAAAAACACGGCGCACATCGTGCATTTCGGAATCACGGCCGAGGACTCGACCTTGGTGTGCGGCCCGCTGTACCACGTGGGCGGCCTGGACATGCCGGCACTCGGGGTGCTCCACGCGGGCGGGAGCGTGGTGCTGCAACGCAAGTTCGACGCCCGAGATGTCATCGAGGGGATCGAGCGACACCGCGTGACGAATGTGTGGCTGGCACCCGCCATGGTCAATGAGGTGCTGAACGTCCCGGACCGCGAGTGGTACGACACCTCCTCCGTCCGATTCATCCTGGGCGGTGGCGAGAAGACCCCCGAACCCGTGCTGCGGCGCATCATGGCGGCGTTCCCCAACGCCTGGTTCGCCGACGCCTACGGGCTGACCGAAACAGTGTCCGGAGACACCTTCCTCGACCGCGACCACGCGCTGAGCAAGCTCGGCTCGGTCGGCCGCCCGGTACCGCTCACCCGGGTCAGAATCGTGGACGAACACGACAAGGAGGTACCGGCGGGCGCGATCGGTGAGATCGCGCTACGCGGACCCAAGGTCTTCGCGGGCTACTGGCGGGACGAGGCCGCCACAGCCGCGGTCCTGCGCGACGGCTGGTTCCACACCGGAGACATGGGACACGTCGACGACGACGGCTTCCTGTACGTCGACGACCGCAAGAAGGACATGATCCTCTCGGGCGGGGAGAACATCGCCACGCCCGAGGTGGAGCGGGTGCTCTACGAGCATCCGGCGGTGCTGGAGGCCGCCGTCGTGGGCATGCCCCATCCGCGGTGGGGCGAGGTGCCCCGCGCCTTCGTGGTGCTGCGCGACGGGCAGGTCGCGGAGACGGCCGAGTTGCGCGCCTTCTGTCTGGAACGGCTCGCCAAGTTCAAGGCGCCCGCCCGGATCGACTTCGTGGCGCTCCTGCCCCGCACCCCGTCCGGCAAGGTTCTCAAGCGCGAACTGCGCGACACCCCGTGGGAGGACCAGGCATGAGCACGGCGCACGGCGAGCTGCGCCTGGACGGGAAGTCCGCCTGGGTGACCGGCGCAGGCAAGGGGCTCGGCCGTGCCATCGCGACGGCGCTCAGCCACGCGGGCGCTCAGGTGGCCGTCACGGCGCGCACCCGATCCGACCTCGATCACCTGGAGGCCGAACTCGCCCGAGGCGGCGGCAAGGTACTGGTGCTGCCCGGTTCGGTGGCCGAGCCTGCGGCCGTACGCGACATGATCCGGTCGGTCGTGGACTGGAGCGGACGCCTCGATGTCGCTGTCAACTGCGCCGGAATCAGCCCGCACTTCACCCGTAGCGAGCACGTGTCCGACGACGACTGGCGCCACGTGGTCGACGTGAATCTCCAGGGCACGTTCTTCTGCTGCCGGGAGGCAGGCAGGGTCATGCTGGACCAACGCTCGGGGTCGATCATCAATGTGACCTCCGTACACGCCAGTACCGGGTTCGAGCGGATCGCCGCCTACGCGGCGAGCAAGGGCGGGGTCGAGGCACTCACCCGCGCACTGGCAGTCGAATGGGCGGACCGCTCGGTCCGGGTCAACGCGCTCGCCCCCGGCTACTTCCGCACCGACCTCAGCTCTGGGCTGCTGGACAGCCGCTGGGGCCGGCGCATCACGGACGCCACCCCCATGGGCCGAGTCGGAGAGGCGGACGAACTTGGCGGCGCCGCCGTCTACTTGGCCTCCGACGCGGCACGCTTCACCACCGGTTCCACATTGACCGTGGACGGCGGCTGGACCGCTCGCTGAGCGCTCCGGCACACCCCGCTCGATCGGGTTTCCCGGTGAGCGGAACACCTCGGCCCGAGGCCGACGCCCCCTGGTTACGTTCAACCAACGGGTGCATTCCTGACGCAAGCACTATGCGAGCGATGTCAATACATCATCAGCATGATGGGAGAATTCGGATGGCCGTCAGCTCTCTGGGCTACCTACGCCTCGAATCCACTGACACCACGAAGTGGAAGACGTTCGGTGCCGACTTCCTCGGGCTGATGCCCGTCGAGAACGCCGAGACCGAGACCCTCACCTTCCGCATGGACGATCACCCCGCACGCATCGCGGTGGCACCCGGCGCGCAGGACCGGATGACGGCGCTCGGCCTCGAGGTCATCGACGAGCGCGAACTGGCCCGCCTGGCCAAGGCCGTCGAGAAGACCGGCATCAAGGTGGCCGCCGGCACGCCGGAGGAGTGCGCGGAGCGCAATGTGAGCGGCTTCGTGAAGTTCAACGACCCGGGCGGCAACCCGGTGGAGCTCTACTGGGGCGCCGTGCTGAACCATGTGCCGGTCCGCACGCCGCTCGTGTCCCGGTTCGTGACCGGTGACCAGGGGTTCGGGCATGCGATCGTCTCGGCCGAGGACGCGCGGTCGGCCTTCGACTTCTATGTGGAGACGTTGGGCTTCATCGAGCGCAACACGATGAAGAGCCCCGGTGGCACCACGTGGTTCATGGGCTGCAACCCGCGCCACCACACGCTGGGCATCACCCCTGCCCCCGGGCCCGGCCGGCTCCTCCACTTCATGGTGGAAGGCGCCGACCTGGACGACGTGGGCCTCGCCCTCGACCGGGCGCAACGCATGGAAGTGCCGATGATGCACTCGCTCGGCAAGCACACCAACGACCGCATGGTCTCTTTCTATGTGTGGTCGCCGGAGAACTACGCCGTCGAGTTCGGCTGGCAGGGCCTGCAGGTGCCCGAGCCGACGCCCGTCTACGAGATCACCGACGGGGCCTTCTGGGGTCACCACTTCACTCCGCCGCCGCAGCCGGCGGGCTGAGGTTGTGCTGGGGCGGTCCGTCGCACCGCCCCAGCGCTTCGCCCTTCGGACTGGCAATGGACGACCGGGTCACCATAGGAGCCGACAGCGATGCAGCTGGAGCCCACACCCCTACTGGACGCGTTCCGGCGCGAAGTACGGGATTTCATCGCCACTCACGCGCCGGGCATCAAGTTCCATACGGGAGTGCGTGCTCCGGCACCACGGCAGCTGCCGGCCATCCGCTCGTGGACGGCTGAGCTGTACGCGGCCGGTTACCTGGGCATCGACTGGCCGGCCGAGTACGGGGGCCGCCCCGACGCGCACCCGCTGGAGCCGTTCGTCGTCGCCGAGGAGATCGCCCGGGCTCGCACATGGCCGCCCATAGGGGCCGCGACCCTAGCGGCCGCCGCACTCATCGACTTCGGCACCCGTGCCCAGCGCGACCGCTTTCTGCCCCGCATCAGGTCCGGTGAGGACATCTGGTGCCAGCTCTTCAGCGAGCCGGAGGCAGGCAGCGATCTCGCGGCGCTCCGGACCCGTGCCCGGCGCGAAGGCGACGGCGATGAGGCTGTCTTCGTCGTCGACGGACAGAAGGTGTGGACCACCAACGGGCAGCACGCCGGCATGGGCTATCTGCTGGCGCGCACCGACCCTGACGCGATCCGGCACCGCGGGATCACCGCCTTCGCCCTGGATATGCGCTCGCCGGGCGTCGAAGTGCGGCCCTTGCGGGAGATCACCGGCACCACCGACTTCAACGAAGTCTTCCTCGACAGCGTCCGCATCCCGGCCTCCCAGGTCATCGGCGAGGTCGGCGGCGGCTGGCGAGTCGCCATGAGCAGCCTGTCCCGCGAACGCTCGGGGGTGGCCGCGCGCGGCGTCGAGCTACACATGCACCTGGCCGAACTGTGCGAACTCGCAGCGCGGCGGGGTGCGTTGAACGACCCCGCGACCCGTCGCGAGCTGGGGGCTCTCGCTGCCCGGGTCGAGGTGAACAGCGCGGTGCTCGCCCTCATGCGGTCCCGGACGACACACGGCACGGAGCAGCCGGCCGACGCGCCCCTCGGAAAGATCCTCTTCAGTGAGCTCAACCACGACCTCACCGAGTTCGGCACACGTGTCCAGGGCAGCGACGGACTGTTGACCGAGGACGATCCGCAAGCGGAGGCCGGGGGCTGGTGGCAGGACGCCTTCCTGTACGCCCGGGCGTACACCATCGCGGGCGGCGCCAACGAGGTCCTGCGCACCCAGATCGCGGAGCGCGGACTCGGTATGCCGCGCGAACCCCGCTGAGGACGACCACGATCGGAGCAGTCGCATGGATCTCAAGACCGTCCTGTACGACGTCGCAGAACATGTCGCCACCATCACTCTGGACCGGCCACAGGCGCTGAACAGCTTCACCCAGGAGATGCTGGAGGACTTCGCGGCGATCTGGCGGACCGTCAAGGACGACGACGATGTGCATGTCGTCGTCCTTCGCGGCGCCGGGGACCGTGCCTTCAGTACCGGCATGGACGTCAAGGAAGGCATCGACCGGCATTCCAACGTCTGGTCGCAGACCGACCCCGGCGAATACCTCTCGCCGAAGCTGAACCAGGTCTGGAAACCCGTCGTGTGCGCGGTGCAGGGCATGGCCGCGGGCGGCGCCTTCTACTGGCTCAACGAGGCCGACATCGTCATCTGTTCGCAGGATGCGACGTTCTTCGATCCGCATGTCAGCTATGGGCTGACCGCGGCCTTGGAGCCCATCGGGCTCGCCCGGCGCATACCCCTCGGCGAGGCCCTGCGGATCGCGCTCCTCGGCCTCGACGAGCGTGTCACCGCGCGCCGTGCCCTGGAGATCGGACTCGTCAGCGAGGTCGTGCCGAACGATCAGCTGTGGGAACGGGCCGCCGAGCTGGGTGCCGCGATCGCCGCGAAACCCCCTGCCGCCATCCAGGGCACCGTACGTGCGATCTGGGAGTCCCTGGACTCCACCCGTACCCAGGCACTGCGCACCGGGCTGTCGTACACCCAGCTCGGCAATCCCCTGGGCAAGGCGGAAGTGGATCGCTCGGCGGTGGCGCGCGACCAGTGGAGGGCCCGGTGAACCCCGCGGGTCATACCCCGCACGTCGCGTCAGGACCGGAGAGTGGAACATGAACTTCGAGCTCAACGACGAACAGGTACTTATCCGCGACTCGGTGCGTGAGCTACTGGCCGACCGTGCGCCGATCACACGGGTGCGTGAACTCCTGGACAGCGACCAGGACGTCGACTCCGACCTGTGGAAGGCGGCCGTCGAGGCAGGGTGGACGGGGCTGACCCTGCCCGAGCGCTTCGGCGGAGCGGAACTGGGTCTGGTCGAACTCGCGCTGCTGGCACAGGAAGGGGGACGCGCTCTCGCGCGCGGCCCTCACCTCGGCACCGCGTTGGTCGGCGCCGCTCTCGTGGACGAGGGCGAGGCCGGTACGGCCGCCGAAGTTCTGCCGGAACTGGTCGCGGGCCGCGCGTGGGCGGCGTGGGCCTTCGCCGAGCCCGGTATGGCGTGGAGCCTGGACGGGGTGCGGGCCGTCGCCCGCCGCGACTCCGACGGGTCGTACGTCCTGGACGGAGTCAAGACAGCCGTGCAGGACGCGGGTGGCGCACGCTGGATTCTCGTGACCGCTCTGGACGGGGGCGAGCCGACCTCTTTCCTTGTGGACCGCGCGGCTCCGGGCGTGACCGTACGCCGCCAGAGGGTGATCGACCCGACGCGCACGTTCTACGAGGTCCGCCTGGCGGGGGTACGTGTCCTGGGAGGTCGGCGGTTGGGCGGCGGACCGACGGCAGTGCAGAGGCTGCTCGACAAAGGGTCCGTGCTGCGGTGCGCGGACGCGCTCGGCACGATGGAGCGCCTGCTGGAACTGACCGTCGAGCACACCTCCTCCCGCGTCCAGTTCGGGCGCCCCATCGGCAGCTTCCAGGCGGTCAAGCACGGCTGCTCCGACATGGCGCTGACCGTGCACGGTGCGTTCGCGGCGACCTACTACGCCGCGATGGCGGCCGATCACGACCCGCAGGGCCAAGACGCCGCCCGAGCGGTCAGCGCCGCCGCCGCGTTCACCGCCGAAGGCGCCACCGAGGTGTCCGGGCGAGCCCTCCAACTGCACGGCGGCATCGGCTTCACCTGGGAGCACGACCTGCACCTGTATCTGCGCCGGGCACGAGCGGACGCCGTCCTGCACGGTGACGCGGCCCTGCACCAGGACCGGCTCTGCGCTCTGCTCACCGGGGCCTCGTCCGACACCCGCCGATGACGCACGGGGACCCATTCCCAACCCAGCAGCGTGGGTGATCATGCCAGGCAACAGGGTGCGCGAGAGCAAGGTCGACGCGACTCGGGAGGCCATCCTGGCCGCCGCCGAGCGCTTGTTCGCCGAGCAAGGCATCTACAACGTCTCCAGCCGTCGGATCGGCCAAGCGGCAGGGCAGCGCAATACGACGGCTGTGACCTACCACTTCGGCAGCAAGATCGACCTGATGCGTGCCATCTCCGGCCGGCACGCCCAGCAGATCGAGCAGATCCGCGAACGGCTCGTCATCCAGACCCATGGGTCCGCCCGTCTGAGGGACTGGGTCACCTGCATGGTTCTCCCCGTCACCGAACACCTGGCGGCCCTCGGCGGTCCCACCTGGTACGCCCGCTTCAACGCCCAGGTCTCCACCGATCCAGCCCTCTACGAAGCCGTCGCAGCCGAATCGGCTGCCCATCCCTCCGTGTGCGGCCTGATGGACGGATTCAACGCCTGCCTGCCCGACATGCCGCCCGAGGTCCACGCCGTCCGGGACACCATGAGCCGCCATCTCATCGTTCACCTGTGCCTTGAGCGCGAACGCGCCCTCGCCGACGGGCGCTCCTTGTTCCGATCCGGCTGGCACGACACGGCCCTCACCCTGATCGACGCCCTCACCGGCCTATGGAGCGCCCCCGTCACCCGCACCACAGCGGACGTGTGACGCCAGAGGCGCGGAGCACTTGGCTCATCGGATGCCGTCGTTACGTCCCGCCGCGGTCGGCGGGACGTAACGGGCTCGTGTCACTCCCCCACGTCTGCCATGCCGAGCGCGGCAAGGTGGCCGAAGACCATGCTGGATCCGATCGGCGTGCCCGCGCCCGGGTAGACACGGCCCGACATCGGTGCCGCTGTGTTGCCCGCGGCGTAGAGCCCCTCGATCGGCCTGCCGTCGTGCCGCAGGACGCGCGCGTGCTCGTCGATACGGAGTCCGCCCTTGGTCCCGATGTCGCCGAGGACGACGCGGGCCGCGTAGTACGGCGGCTTCTCCAGCGGCATGAGCAGCGGGTTGGTCAGGTGCGGTGAGGGCTTGCCCATGTAGTTCAACGGATTGCGCGCCGGGAAGCCCACGATGTGGAAGTACATCTGATCCCACGGCGACTCACCCCGCCGGAACTTCTCGTCGACGCCGGTGCTCGCGTACCCGTTGAACTCCTCGACGGTCGCCGCGAGCGCCTTCGCCGGTACGCCGATGATCTGGGCAAGTTCCTCCAGTGTGTCGGCCCGACGGACCGCCCCGGACTCCAGCCACGACGGCTGGATCCCTTCCTCAGGCGGGCCGCCGAAGCCGTCCCGGTCCGCGTGGGCCTGGTCGAACACCCAGTGGCAGCTCGTGTGGTCCACGCCGGTGTCGCGGTGCAGCCTGGCCATCTCGTGGCCGACCTGGTCGTACGGAGCGGTCTCGTTGACGAACCGTTCGCCCTCGGCATTGACCCAGATACCGCTGCGGGTGCCGCTGTGGAAGATCGGCAGGCCGTCGGGCTGGACGACACCGGGGACGAACCACGCCTCGTCCAGCAGTTGTGCGTCCGCTCCGACGGCCAGGCCGGCGAGCAGCGCGTCTCCGGTATTGCCCGGACCGCCGTTGGACCATTCGCCGGTCAGGCCGAGCCGCTGGTGGGTGTCCCGCAGCTCCTTGCTGCGCTCAAAACCGCCGGCGGCCAGCAGTACGCCGCGGCGGGCACGGATGCGCAGCTGACCGCCGTCCTGAGCCGCGGTGACACCGACGACCTTGCCTTCCTCGACGATCAGGCTCTCCAGGGCGGTGTTCCTGGCCACGGTGCCGTGTCCGGTGGCCAGGAAGGCGGCGAGCGCCCGTCCGATCAGCGCGCGGCCGCCGCTGAGCACCGGCCCGGGGTCTTCCCCGAACCGCTCCGCGTAGATCGTCGTACGCACCCATCCTGCGAGTTCACCCAGTTCCTCGACGGCTATGTCCGGTGGGAATACGGTGTGGCCGGCGGGCGAGGCGTCCGGTGCGTCATGGAAGTAGTCGGGCACGGGCTGGTGCGCGAACTCCCCGAAGTGCGGGTTCTGTTCGAGCTCGTCGATGAGGCGAGCGCCCGTGCTCAGGTAGGCATCCTGGAGGCGTTCACGGTCCGGGTCGTCAACCACGGCCCGCAGATAGCGGCGTGCCGCCTCGATGTCGTTCTCCGCGTCGGCGCGGTCGATCGGTGCCGCGCCGGGGAACCACAGTCCCGCGCCGGAGTAGGCGGTGGTGCCGCCGACCACGTCCGTCTTCTCGATGCACAGCGTCTTCAGGCCGCGGGCGGCCGCGGTGTAGGCGCCGATCAGCCCGCCTCCGCCCGAGCCGACCACGATCACGTCGTAGGTGTCGTACGTCTCGTCTCTGCCCACCACAAACTCCTCCTGTGCTCACGGATTCGGACGCGGTCCCGACGCCTCGAACGCCAGCTGGCCACGGCCACTCTGGCCGCCGCCGACGGCCCCCGAAGCCTCGGCGACCGGTCAGCGGGACACGAGCGCGAACGTCGCCGTTCGACGGTCAGCGGTTGGTGCGGCCCAGGTCCACTGGCAGTTGAATGCCGGTGACGTGGCGGGCTTCGTGGGACGCGATCCAGGCCACCGCCGCCGCGATGTCCTCGGCCTCACTGACTCCGTCGGGCAGGGTTCCCTGGAAGAAGGCGGACAGGTCCGCGTCGGCTTCCAAGCGGGTCCGAATTCCCGGCACAAGATCGGTGTTGACTCCGTGCGGATGGACCGAGTTGACCCGGATACGGTGCGGGGCCAGTTCGTTGGCGAGCGTCTTGGCCAGGCCCGTGACACCGTGTTTTGCGGCGACGTAGTCGGCCAGCAGGGGCAGACCCCGCAGGCCTGCCACCGAGCTGATGAACACGATGGAACCGCCGGTTCCCTGGTCGAGCATCAGCGGAATGGCCGCTTTGGCGGTGAGGAAGGCGCCGGTGAGATTGATGCCGATGGTGGCGTCCCAGCTCTCCAGGTCGATCTCCCAGGCCGGCGCCTGGGTCGTCATGCCCGCGTTCGCCACGACGACGTCCAGTCGCCCCAGGTCCCGGACGCTTTCGTCGAGGGCCGCCTTGAGCGCGGAGTAGTCCCGAATGTCGGCTTTGTGCGTCCGCACCTGGCGGCCGAGCGTTTCGACCATACGGGCCGTCTGCGCCAAGTCCTCTTCGGTGGCTCCCGGGTATTGGGTGGTGGGCAGATCCGCGCAGATGTCGAGCGCGATGATGTCCGCACCTTCCGCCGCGAAACGCACGGCCTCGGCCCGGCCCTGACCGCGAGCGGCGCCGGTGACGAACACCACCTGCCCCTCGAAGCGACGGCTGACCGGACTGTCAGGAAGCGGCGCGGCCAAAATCTCGTGCTTCATGCGCCTTCTCCGCTCGCGCGCGAGGGCCTCGCGGTCAGGCCGAGTTCGGTGAAGTCGCCCGCAGAGCGCCACTGTTCGAGCATCGCGAAGTACGCCGTGGACGTGCCCGGGTAGTTCACGTTCTTAGCGGGGCGGCTGTCCGGGGCACCCTCGTTGTTCCACCGGCCGGGCGTGCAGTCGCGCAGGAACTGGCCGCCGCCGAGCAGCGCGAGTCCCGATCCGTCGACGACGCTGTCCACATAGGCTCGCTCCGCGTCCTCGTGCACATCGGCGACGACCTCGCGCCGGTCGAACTCGCCGATGAGGAAGGCCACATGACGTGCGGTCTCCTCCAGAGTGTGCACGAAGTTCACCGCGGCGGTGCCCTGGGTGTAGTTGGGCGGCAAGAGGAAGAGATCGGGGAAGCCGCTGCTCATGACTCCGTGGAAGGTCTCGGGGCCGTCCGCCCACTTCTGGGAGAGCTTTCGGCCTCCCACGCCGACGATGTCGAAGCCGATCCGGTCCGTGTACAGCGAGTCCTGGTCGAATCCCGTGGCGAGGACCAGGCAGTCCAGGGGGTACTCCTCGTCTCCGACGACGACGCCCTTCTCGGTGATGCGCCGTACGCCCTGGCCGTTGGTGTCCACCAGCTGGACGTTGGGCCGGTTGAAGGCCGGCAGGTACTCGTCGTGGAAGCAGGGACGCTTGCACTGGTACCGGTAGTAGGGCTTCAGGGCCTCGGCGGTCGACTCGTCCTCGATGATCGTGTCGATCCTGGCCCGGACATCCTCCATGTGCCTCAGATCGATCAGTTCCCGCTGTTCGCCGAGTTCCTGCGGGCTCCTTCCCCGGGTGTCGTCACGCAGCATCGCGTTGTAGAAGATCGTCCACCCGTCCTGAACCAGGTCCTCCGGGGCTCCTTCCCCGTTCGTGAGCGTCGTGAAGTTGTCCCGCCTGCGCAGTTGCCAGCCAGGCTGCAGCGTGGCCGCCCACTCCGGGTCCGTCTCCCGGTTGTTCCGTGGGGCGACGGTGGAAGGGGTGCGCTGGAAGACGTACAGCTGCTGGGTGGCTTCGGCGAGCGGGGCGACGATCTGCACGGCGGTCGCGCCAGTTCCGATGACGCCCACGGTCTTGTCGCCGAGCTTGTTCAGCGGGCTGAGGGTGTCGCCGCCGGTGTACTCGAAGTCCCAGCGGGAGGTGTGGAACATCTTGCCTCGGAAGGTCTCGATGCCTTCGATCGCGGGGAGTTTGAGCGAGGTGAACGAACCGTGGGCGAGCACGGTGTAGCGGGCGCGGAAGTCGTCCCCGCGGTCGGTGGTCACCCGCCACACACCCTCCTGCTCGTTCCATTCCATCCCTGTGACACCGGTGTGGAAGAGGGAGAGGGGGTACAGGTCGAAGTGCTCGGCGATCTTGCGCGTGTAGGCGCGGATCTCGGGCCCGTACGCGTATCGATGCCGCGGGATGTATCCGAGTTCTTCCAGCATGGGCAGGTAGACGTAGGACTCCACGTCACACATGACGCCGGGGTACCGGTTCCAGTACCACACGCCGCCGACGTCACCGGCGCGGTCCACCAGACGTATCCGGCGCACTCCCGCCTTGCGGAGATGGGCCGCGGCGAGCAGCCCGCCGAACCCGGCGCCGACCACGAGGACGTCCACCTCGTCGTGGCAGGGTTCGCGCTCGACCGTGGAAGTGAAGGGATCGCCCACCCACTCCTCATGGCCGCTCACGTCGAGCAGTTCACGGCGGTTGGAGTCGAGTCGTTTGTCGCGCTCCGCCCGGTACTTGCTGCGGGCACGCTCCAGGTCGTCGGATGTGGTCGCGGTGTGCGGCATCCCTAGTCCCCTCCGCGGGTCGAGTCGATCCACGTTGCGAAGCAGTAGTTGACTTTATAAGGAGAGGTAAATCATGTGAAGGTATCCACTCGCAACCCTTCATCTCGATCAACTTAAATAGCTAACTGAATGCTACGATGCCATCATGACTGAGTTCGGGATGCCCTGGCCCGGAGCCGAGGCCGGCAAAGAAGCGGAAGCGGCGGGCTCTGCGGCCTTCTGCACAGGCGAGTTCGCCGACCACGATGCCTATGTCACCGTCGCCGAGATGGCCTTCAACACGGAACGTGCCCAGGTGGGCTCCGCCATCGCCTACGCGTTCTCGCGCACGCCGTTCGCCCACGCGGCCGCGGTACGCAGCCTGTGGGCGCAGGCCCCCGGGCGGGTGTTCGTGGGCCTCGGCTCCGGCGCGTTCGCGATCAATCGCGACTGGTGCGGGGTCGAGGCCGACCGGCCCGTCGCGCGGATGACGGAGCTGATCGCGGCAGTACGCACCTGGCTGCACGCCGAGAACGGCGAAAAGGTCAGCTTCGAGGGTGAGTTCTACCGCATCAGCGCACGGGTCAAGGCCCCCGTCCTCGGACGGATCGACGCGCCGGTGCTGCTGGCCGGCTTCCAGAAGCGAATGGCCGCACTCGCCGGCAAGGGCGCCGACGGAGTGATCGGTCACGGTCTGTTCACCGACGTCTGGTGGGACGACGTCGTGCGACCCGCCGTCGAGCAGGGAGCCCGCGAAGCCGACCGCGACGTAAGGCCCTTGGAGCACGGCTGGCTGCTCACCGCCATCGACGACGACGATCCGGAGCGGGCCGTCACCGACATGCGCCGGATGATCGCCTTCTACCTCACGGTGCGCACCTACGACGCGTACGCGGCCCACCACGGCTGGACCGCCCAGGTGGAGAAGATCCGCGAGGCGTTCGCCGACGGCCGTACCGACGACATGGCCCGGGCCGTCACCGACGACATGGTCGAGGCGATCGGCCTGTGCGGGACCACGAGCGACGTGCGCTCCGCCTTGCGCCGACGCCGGCACTCTCTCGCCCGCGACGTCACCTATCTCGCGCCGCCATCCTTCATGGTCAGCCCGAGGCGACGCAGCGCGTACGCCCGGGCCAGCCTGCCGCTGCTCAAAGCCGCTCAGAATGAATTGAGTTGAGCCGCACCCGAGCAGCTCCCGCACGTCAACGCACGACATCGTCACCTTCAGCCGTTCTGAATCGAGGAGGCCGGTCATGACACAGTCCGAGGACACCATTCGCGAAGTGCTCTCCCTGCTGGAACCGATGGTCGAGCCGGACGGCGGCTCGATCCGGCTCGCGGAGTACTCCGCAGAGCCGTCCCGTCTCGTCGTCGACTACGCCCGAGGGACCAACGACGCCTGCTCCACATGTGTGCTGGACGCCGATTCACTCAAGGCGTTCATAGAGGAGGGCCTGCAGACCAGGGGGGTACCCGTCGACGAGGTCACCGTGCGGGCTTCGGCCGCGGCCGGGGCGTGACCCGGGCACAACGGGTCATGGGGTGGGGCCCAGCACGGAATCCGTGCTGGGCCCCACCCCTGCGTGCGACACCCTCCGCCGCCCCGGTCACCAACCCGTGAGTCGGTCCAGGAGCAACGACGTGGTGGAGAAGTAGTCGCCGTAGTCGCCGCGGAAGAACAACAGCGGGGTTTTCTCGGACTCGGTCCGCAGGTGTACCGCCCTGCCGACCACGAGGAAGTGGTCGCCGAGCTCCACCACTTTCTCGATCGTGCAGTCGACCCAGCCGACGACCCCTTCCAGCACGGGATTCCCCAGCGGCGAGTGCTGCCAGCCGGTACCGGCGAACCGGTCCGCCCCCCGTGCCGCCATCCGCCGGCACATCCCCTC
Source organism: Streptomyces sp. NPDC050264 (assembly GCF_040655895.1). Lineage (NCBI taxonomy): Bacteria > Bacillati > Actinomycetota > Actinomycetes > Kitasatosporales > Streptomycetaceae > Streptomyces > Streptomyces sp. NPDC050264. The sequence goes on along the minus strand of NZ_JBFAKV010000024.1, from coordinate 37,963 downwards.
CTGGTCGGCGGCGAGGGCGTTCGCACAGTACTGCCCCGCCGCCAGGATCTTCCCGAGCGTGGTCGAGGACCGGTCGGCGAGGAACGACACCAGCGGTGGGTCGAGGGAGACCGAGGCGAACGAGCCCACGATCATCGCCTTGGGCCGCCCGCCCTCCCCCGCGGCGGTGATGGCGACGACGCTCGTGGGGAAGTTGCCCAGGACGTCGCGGAAGGCCCGTGCGTCGAACTCTTCCGCCTCCTGTCCCGCCCCGTCGGACTGGCGCTGCGACCCACTCGCCGTCTTCATGGCCCTGCTCCTCTCCCCTGCCACCGTCAGACCATCACGCGCAGTTGCGGCGGCAGTTCGATCCCCATCTGTGACAATGTGCTCGAGTGATAGGCGCTCCCCGGCACGTGGATCATGTGCTGCAGACCGACGTGGGCGTCTCGCCAGAAGCGCTGCAGAGGGTTGTCGCGCCGGATCACGTTGCCCCCGGACCTGGCGAAGATCTCGTCCAGGGCGGACACCGCCCGCCAGGCACAGCGGACCTGGTTGCGGCGGATCCGGGCCCGGTCCTCCATCGTCGGTGTCTCGCCCGCGGCGACCCGCTCGTGCAGGGCGCTGATGCCCTCGATCAGCTGGACCCGGGAGGCCGCGATCTCCGCCGCCGCCTCGCCCGCCGCGGACAGGACGTACGGATCGTCGCGCACCTGCACTCCGATGACGGTGACACGGTCGCGCTGTGCCGCCAGGTGGGCCTCGAGACCGCCCTCGCAGATGCCGATCACGGCCGCGGTGATGCCGAGCGGGAACATGGAGGTGAACGGCAGCCGGTACAGCGGCTCCTCGACGCCGTTGCGCAGGGCTGCCTCTCCGCCGGAGACCTCGTCCTGGTCGACCGTGCGGTGAGCGGGCAGGAACGCCTTGTCGACCACGACGTCCTTGCTGCCGGTACCGGACAGTCCGATCACGTTCCAGGAGTCCTGGACGATCTCGTAGTCGGAGCGCGGCAGGACCACGTGCATGACGGCAGGGGGCGAGGCCGGCTTGCCCTTGCCGTCGCCCACGAGGGCGCCCAGGAACACCCAGTCGCAGTGGTCGGTCCCCGAGGAGAACGGCCAGCGGCCGCTGAGGACGTATCCGCCGTCCACCGGGTCCGCGATGCCGTTCGGCATGTAGGGCGACGCGGCCCACACGTCCTGGTTCTCGCCCCAGATCTCCTGGCCCACGCGCGGGTCCATCTGGGCAATCTCCCAGGGGTGGACGCCGACGACACCGCACACCCAGCCGGCCGCGCCGTCGTGCCGGGCCACCGCCATGACCGCCTCGGCGAAGTCGCGCGGGTGAGCCGCGTAACCGCCGTGCCGCTTGGGCTGCAACAGCCGCATGACGCCCGCCTCGCGCAGCAGCGCGACGGTCTCACCGCTCAGCTTGCCCAGCTTCTCGTTCTCGTCCGCGAGCGCGGCCAGCTTCGGGCCGATCTGCTCGACCCGCTCCACCACTTCGTGCGCCATCGCACTTTCTCCCCACTGCCTGTGCCACGTGGGACCGCCTCCAGGCGGCCTCGACTCTCGTACTGCGTTCATCGCCCCGCCCCGCGCGGGCCACGGGCGATGGACCGTCTCAGTTGCCTACTTCGGGCGACTCGCGGGTGAGGAACTCCGTCACCACGCGCTCGAAGTCCGTCTTGCGCTCGACCTGCACCCAGTGGCCGCACCGCGCGAAGGTGTGCAGTTCGACGTCCGGCATGTGCCGGTTGGCGAAGTGCGCCTGGTCGTAGGGGAGCATCCGGTCGTCCCGGCCCCACACCATCAGCGTCGGGGTGGCGACGCTCGCCGCCTTCGTCCAGAGCGGCGTGTACCCGGCCTTGCGCTTGGGGTCGAACATCGACCCGAAGATCGCCTGCATGCGGGGGATGACTCCGGGCGCCAGCGCGTTGCGCATCCGCTCGTCGACCAACTCGTCGGTGATGAGGGTGTGGTCGTACACCATCGTCCGGATCCAGCCGATCATCCGCTCCCGGGTCGGGTCCGCGAGGAACTCGCCCAGTCGCTTGAACCCCTCACTGGGCTCCGGGGCGAAGGTGTTCATCGACAGGCCGCCCGATCCCATGAGCACCATCTTGCGTACCCGTGCCGGTTCGAGTGCCGCGAGCTCGGCGGCGACCGCGCCTCCCATCGAGTTGCCGACGAAGTACGCGGAGTCGAGGCCCAGCGTGTCCATGAGCCGGGAGATCCAGCGCGCCGCCGCGACGGGATAGACCTCGTCGAGGTCGGGCAGCTCGGTGGCGCCGAAGCCCGGGAGATCCGGCATGATCGCGCGGAACCGGCCGGCGAAATGGGGCAGGTTGTCACGGAAGTTGGTCCAGGCGCTCACGCCGGGGCCCGATCCGTGCAGCATGAGCAGTGGCTCGCCCTCGCCCGCCTCGTGGTAGCTGAAGCCGAGTCCCCCGACGTCCTTGCTCACCCTGGTCGATTCGTAGGTCGCGGTCGTCGTCATCGTCGTGTGTGCCTTTCTCCTGGCGCCACCGGGCGTCACGGCATGAAGAGTTCAGGAAGCGGCGGTGCTCAGCGTGAGCGCGATGTCGACGAGCATGTCCTCCTGGCCGCCGACGAGCTTGCGCCGTCCGGCCTCGATGAGGATCTGCCGCGCGTCGACCTGGTAGATGCGGGCCGCGTTCTCCGCGTGGCGCAGGAAGCTGCCGTATACACCGGCGAAACCGATGGTCAGCGTCTCCCGGTCCACCCGGACCGGCCGGTCCTGCAACGGCCGCACGAGGTCGTCGGCGGCGTCCTGGAGCGTGAGCAGGTCGCAGCCGGTGTCCCAGCCCTTCAGCGCCGCCACGGCGGTGAACGCCTCGATGGGGGTGTTGCCGGCGGCCGCGCCCTGTCCCGCCAACGACGCGTCGACGCGGACAGCGCCTTCCTCAACGGCTGTCAGGGCGTTGGCGACGCCGAGGGACAGGTTCTCATGCGCGTGGATTCCCACCTGCGTGGCGTCGTCGAGCGTGTCCCGGTAGGCGCGCACACGAGCCCGTACGCCTTCCATGGTGAGCCGGCCGGCCGAGTCGGTGATGTAGACGCAACGTGCGCCGTACGACTCCATGAGCCGGGCCTGCGCCGCGAGCTCCTTGGGTTCGAGCATGTGCGCCATCATCAGGAACCCGGCGACGTCCATGCCCAACTCGCGTGCAGTGGCGATGTGTTGTGCCGCGACATCCGCCTCGGTGCAGTGAGTGGCCACCCGCACCGACCGCACGCCCAGCTCGTAGGCCCGCTTCAGCTCGGCGATGGTGCCCACGCCGGGCAGCAGGAGCGTCGTCAGAACGGCACGGTCGCAGTGAGCCGCGGCCGCCTCGATCCACTCCCAGTCGGAGTGGCTGCCGGGGCCGTAGTTCAGGCTGGCTCCGGCGAGGCCGTCGCCGTGGCTGACCTCGATGGCGGTCACCCCGCCGCGCTCAAGGGCCGAGACGATCTCTCCGACGCGCTCGGGGGTGATGCGGTGCCGGATGGCGTGCATGCCGTCCCGCAGGGTCACATCCGTGATGTACAGGTTCGGTGTCATCGGGCGGCCGCCTCTCCTTCACTGCGGGCGATCCGCTCCGCCACGCGGAGCGCGGCGGACGTCATGATGTCCAGGTTTCCGGCGTAGGCGGGCAGGTAGTGGGCCGCGCCCTCGACCTCAAGGAACACGGAGACCTGGGTGTCGACGTCGCCAGTCCCTTCGGGCAGCAGGGTCGTCATCTCGTCCTGCTTGACCGGGGTGAACTGCACGTCCTGTACGAGGCGGTAGCCGGGCACGTATTCGGCGACCTCGGCCACCATCTTCTGGACGCTCTCGCGGATCCGTTCGTGATCCGCGTTGCCGACCAGGCAGAAGACGGTGTCGCGCATGATCAGCGGGGGCTCCGCGGGATTGAGAATAATGATGGCCTTGCCCCGCCGTGCTCCGCCGACCGCCTCGACGGCGTGCGCGGTGGTCTCGGTGAACTCGTCGATGTTGGCCCGTGTACCGGGGCCCGCGGACCGCGAGGCCACCGAAGCGACGATCTCCGCGTACGGCACGTCGGTCACCCGGGAGACGGCGGCGACGATCGGGATCGTCGCCTGTCCGCCGCAGGTCACCATGTTGATGTTCGGTGCTGCGAGGTGCTCGTCGAGATTGACCGCCGGAATGACGAACGGCCCGAGAGCCGCGGGGGTCAGGTCGATGAGCCTGCGGCCGTGAGGTGCGAGAAGTTCGGCGTTGGCCGTGTGCGCCGCCGCGCTCGTGGCGTCGAGGACGATGGCCACGTCCTCGAACTCCGGCATGGCCAGGAGCCCTTCGACTCCGTCGGCGGTGGTCGCCACGCCCATCCGACCCGCGCGGGCCAGCCCGTCGGATTCCGGGTCGATGCCCACCATGGCGCGCACCTCCAGACTCTCCGAGGTCCGCATGACCTTGATCATCAGGTCGGTTCCGATATTGCCCGAACCGACGATCGCCACGCCCGTCCTGCCGCTCATACCTCCTCCTTTCCGTCCGCCTGCGCCTGGGAGAAGCGCGCGGTGAGGGTGCCGAACGGTTCGATCGACACCTCGAATTCGTCGCCGGGGCACACGGCCGCCATGGGGCCGAGCGCGCCGGACAGCACCACCTCGCCCGCGCGCAGCGGTGCGCCGACGTCGATCGCCGTCGCGGCGAGCCACGCGAGAGCGTTGAGCGGGTCGCCGAGGCAGTCGCGGCCGGAGCCCGAGGAGACCTCTTCTTTTCCGCGCCGCATGGTCATCCGCACGTCGGCGGGCGCGAAGAGATCCAGCGGAAGTCCCTCGTCCGCCAGCACGAAGACCCCGGACGAGGCGTTGTCGGCCACCGTGTCGGTGATGCCGATCCGCCAGTCGGCGATCCGGCTGTCCACGATCTCCACCGCGGGCAGGGCGAGTTCGACGGCCTCCCGCACCGTCCGGGGGTCACCGACGTCGGTGATGTCCCGGCCCAGCACGAAGGCAAGTTCCGCCTCGGCCTTCGGCTGGAGCAGCCGGCCGTACGGGATCACCTCGCCGTCGGCGTACCGCATGTCGTCGAAGAGGACACCGAAGTCCGGTTGATCTACCCCGACTTGTGACTGCACCGCCTTGGACGTGAGCCCGATCTTGCGGCCGATGAGGCGAGCGCCGCGATCCAGACGATTCCGTGTCACTCTCTGCTGCACCTCGTAGGCCAGCGCGATGTCGTCGCCGCCGATGAGATCGGCGATCGGCTCACACGCCCGGCCCGTGGCCTGCGCCTCCTCCAGCCGCCGCGCGGCGGCATCCGCCGCCTCCCGCGCCGCGGTCGTCTTCGTACGCAACGTGCTTCTCTCCCCTACGCTCGTTGTCCCACCGACGGCGGACTCGAGCGGTGGACCGGAGTGTCCCGCGAGGCCTCCGGCCCACCGCCTCCTCATCCTGCGGCCGCCGCCCCGACGGTGGCCGCGAGGTGTCCGGTCAGCGGAACAGGCGCCGAGGGCCGTTCGTCGCGAGCGTGGAAGGACGCCGTGAGCCGGCGCGAGATCTCGGCCGCGCTCAGTTGCACGCGCACCTTCAGCTCCTGCATGCGCATGCGTTCCTGCGTCCCGCTCACCGAGAGAGCCGCGGTGGCGATACCGAACTCCATGACCGGAGCGGCCACGCACGCCACACCGACAGCGGCCTCGCCTCGTTCCGTGGCGTAGCTGTGTTCGCGAATGGCCGTGAACGACTGCGTCAAGGCCTGACGGTTGGTGATGCTCGCCCCCGTCCTGCGGCTCAGCCCCTCCGCCAGGTAGCTCTCCACGAACGCTCTCGGGGAGTGCGCGAGCAACACCTTCCCCACGGCGGTGCAGTGCGCGGGCATGCGTCCCCCTATCCGCGAGGGAAGGGGAGGGGCGAGCGGCCCGATCATCTTCTCCAGATACACGACGTCCAGCTCGTCCAAGACGGCCAGGTGTGCGACATGACCGGTCGCCGCGGCCAGCTCCTGCATGACGGGCCTGGCCGCTTCGCACAGTCGGCTGCGCTGCACGACCAGGCTGCCGAGCTCGAACATGCGGAGGCCGAGGGTGTAGTCGTTGTCGTCACGCCGTATCCAGCGGGCGCTGACCAGTTGCTGCAGGATCCGATGGACGGAGGATCGCGGCAGCCTGCACCGCGCGGCGATCTGTCCCAGCGTCAGTGTGCCGCCGGAACGCTCGAAGGCGCCGAGAATCAGCACGACCCTGTCGACCATGCTCGAGGGGATATCGGACATCTGCGACCTCCTTGCTTGCCAATGCGCGACACCGTGCGTGTGGCGGCGCGTCCCGGTCCCTTCGGGAAGCTCCGTCCGGCGCGGCATCACCGGGCAGTGGCTCCCGCGGGAGCCCGGTAGCGGTGGAACGGCTCGGTCTGTCTGTGTACGAAGTGGTGGCGACGGTGCTTGCTGACGCTGGTGCGACCCGTCCACCCCCCCGGGGGGCGAGGAGGTCACACAGCTGGTTCTCGATAGGGGCCCGCCAGGTGCCCTCCATCGACGACGAACTGAGCTCCGGTGCAGTACGAGGCCTCGTCGGATGCCAGGAACAGCGCCATGGCGGCGACTTCCTCGGGGCGGCCCATGCGTCGGATCGGCTGTCGGCCCACCGTCCTGGTCAACCGGTCGCGGCGCGCCTGACTGACGGTGCTCACCATCGGTGTGTCGATCACGCCGGGATGAATGGAGTTCACGCGGATACCCTCGGGGCCGAGTTCGAGAGCCAGCGACCGGGTCAGCCCGGTCAGCGCGTGTTTGGAGGCGACGTAACTGGCCATGGCGCTGACCCCGGCGAGCCCGTCGATGGAGGAGATGTTGACGACCGAGGCTCCGTGGCCGGCCCGCAACAGCTCCAGCGTCGCCCGCACGCCGTGGAACACACCGTGCACGTTGACGTCGAACAGGCGGAGGTGTTCCTCGACCGTGATCTCGTGGAAACCGCCCGGCTTCGACGGGGCGACACCCGCGTTGTTGACCAGGACGTCCAGCCTGCCGTGGTCGGCTCGGATCGTGTCGGCCACGGCGCTCCAGTCCGACGGTGAGGTCACGTCGAGGTGGAAGAAGTCGCCGCCCACCTCCCGCGCCGTCCTCACGCCCTCCTCGTCGAGTACGTCACCGACCAGCACGTGGGCACCGGCCTCGGCGAACATCGCGGCCTCGCTCGCGCCCTGCCCGCGGGCTCCGCCGGTGATCAGGACCGTTCTGCCCTGCAGTCTCTGCGTCATTCTCGGCTCCTCAGGCCATGGAGGCTCCGCCGTTGACGCGCACCACGTGTCCCGTGACGCAGCGACTCGCCTGCGATGCGAGGTAGAGCACGGCCAGGGCCGTGTCCCGGGTGGTGGCGACAGCGCCGAGCGGTGCGGATCCGGCCATGCGGCCAGCCAGCGCGTCGAAGCCCTGCTGATCGAACGCGCCGTTCTCGTCGAAGCTCCGCCCACGCGTGATCCCGGTGTCCGTCCAGCCGGGTGCGACGCCGTTGACGCGGATCCCGCGCGGCCCCAGCTCCACCGCGAAGGTCCGGGTCAGCGCCTCGGCGCCCTTCTTCGACGCCGCGTAGGAACCAGTGCCGGCCGTGCTGAAGTCAACAATCGTGGAGAGGGTGTTGACGATGCTGCCCCCCGGCTTCATCACACGGGCCGCCGACTGGCAGCCGTAGAGAACGCCCTTGAGGTTCACGGAGAGCACCCGCTCGAACTCCTCCGGCGTGATGTCGAGCGCCGGTTTACGCAGCATGATTCCGGCGTTGTTGACCATCACGTCCAGGCGCCCTGTCTGCTCCACTGCGCCCGTGACCAGTCGCGCGACATCGGCGGGATCGGAGACATCGACCTGCCGAGCTTCAGCCTGTCCACCCGCCTTGACGATGTGGGCCGCCGTGTCTTCCGCGGCACCGCCGTCGAGATCCGCGACGATCACCCGGGCTCCGGCCTCGGCGAGGACGGTGGCGGTCTCCCTGCCGATCCCGCTGCCCGCACCGGTGACGACCGCGGTCATCCCGGTGAACCGGAACACCTCTGCCAGTTCCATCTCCACCTACTTCCGAATCGACGCGCCGTCGCCAGCGCCAAGAACATCAAGTCGTGACCACCGGCGACCCGCAGGGGCCAGTTGGATCAAATGCGTTAGGACTCCACTGATCCACCGCGCCACAAGGCGCAGATGAGGCGGGGGTGGCCGGGACTCGACCTGCGTCGTACGTTAGACCGACCGGTCGATCAAATCTAGGGGTGTGACGTCGCATGCCGTGCCGCCGTGTCGCGGGGCCGCCCGCCAGGGGCCCCGACGTCGAGCCCGAGCCCTTCCGCCACCGCGGGCGCCACCGCGTCGGCCAGGCTCCGGTGGCCGGCGTCCCCTGGGTGCAGCCCGTCGGCCAGTTGATCGGTCGGCACCAGATGCGCCCCACGGACGAGCTTCAGGCGCGTATCACCGTTGGTCCGGGCGAAGTGCCGCACGGCCGTCTCCATCGCGGTACGCATGTCCGCGTGGGTGGCGCCGAAGCGGTTCTTCTTCCGCTCGGCATCGGGACGCAGCAGCGGGCTCACCACGACCAGCGGTACCTGTGGGAGGCCTTGCCGTACGGCGGTCAGGAACAGCCGGGCCGTCTCCGCGATGGCACCGGCATCGGTCGGGAGGGACGACCAGGCATTGGTGCCCCAGGCGATCGCGACGGCCGCCGCACCGGACCCCGCCACGGCGTCAGCGGCCAGCACCTCCCCACGCGCGGCACCCGCGAAGGCGAGATTGACCAGGTCGAGACCGAGCCGCTCGGCGACCAAGGAACCCCAGGCCAGGCCCGGTTCGGAAACCGACCAGCCCTGGGTGATGGAATCGCCGTAGACCACCCACAGCGGCTGCGGCGGTGCGGGCTCCAGGGTTCCTCCCACCGCCACGACGCCGTCGACGCGCACCTCGACGGTCTCCGGCAGATAGGCCTTCACCACCTCGCCAGGAGCGCGGTCGGGCAGGGGTACGCGGACGACGCATTCGCCCGGCGCCGGCGGAAGCGGGACGCGGACGGAGGGCGGGCGCGCACCGCGTACCACCAGAGCGTTCGGGGCCGCCGGCGCGGGCACCGTGGTCTTCTGCCCGAGCGTCAGGGCGAGTTCGACGGCTGTAGCACTCCCCCGGAAGGCGAGATGGACACCGGCGGCGATACGCGCGGCCCGCACGGTGTCCATCGGAAGCTTGCGACACAACTCGCCCGGAAGGCGCGAGCCCTCGCTCACCCACGAGGGCAACACACCCCGGACGAAGGGCTCCGCGTCCGTGCAATCCATGGAGAGCCACCTCTCATTCGGGCGGCTCGCCCCGCATCGCGGCTCCGGGAGCCTTGAGCGCCCTTGGTTTACTTATTTAAATGGGTTCACTGATTGATATCCTAACCGTAGAGTTCCGTACGGCGTCAAGCAGTGCTGCAGCCTTGAACCCCACTTCTGCGAGGGACGAACAGATGAGCTCCTGGCACGACACCACTCCCGACTACCGCGGGCTGATCGACCTGACGGACCGACACGTCCTCGTGCTCGGAGGTGGACAGGGAATAGGTCGGCAGACCTGTCTCGCGGCTGCCGCACTCGGCGCCCGTGTGTCAGTCGTCGACACACTGCCGGAGCGCGCCGAGGCCGTGGCCCAGGAGGTGAAGGGCTTGGCACTCGTCGCCGACGCAACCGCCCGCGCCGACATCGAGCGAGCCGTCTCCGAGGCGGTCGACCGGTTCGGGCCGCTGCACGGGCTCGCCGACATCATTGGCATCTCGGAACAGGGACCGTTGACGAAGGTGAGCGACGACGCCTGGCAACGCGGCCTCGACCTCAATCTGCGACACGTCCTGCTGGCCCTCCAAGCGGGATCGCGGGCGATGCCGGCGGGAGGCTCCATGGTGTTCGTCGGCTCGATCTCGGGCCAGCGCTCCGCCCCGAACCACGCCGTGTACGGCGCCGCCAAGGCCGCACTGGTCAACCTCGTCAGCACGGCGGCACTGGAACTCGCACCCACGGTACGCGTGAACGCCGTGGCCCCGGGGCAGACCTACACCCCGCGCGTGGCAGAGCGTCACCCGGAGCCCGACTACTATGAGAAGGTCGGCGCCAGGGTCCCGCTCGGCCGCGTGGGCGAGCCGCGCGACATCGCCTCGGCGATCCTCTTCTTCCTCAGCGACCTGTCCCAATGGATCACGGGCCAGACGCTGGTCGTCGACGGCGGTACGGGGCGCAGGTTCGCGTACGACACACCGTGATGGCGGGTTCGAGTGCGGTCTTGACTGTCCCCGTGCCTCTACGCCCGGGCCCCGGCCTCTTGTACTTCATCGCCTTGAAGCAGTTCGACACGGTTTGGATGAACAGTTCACCCGCACTCCCCGCGCCGCGGACCTGACATCCCGAGCAGCCACCGATCCGCCAACCCCGCCGAAGCAATGAGGCCTGCGATACGGATCGCTCCTTGAGTCGCTGTTGCCGATGAGCTGGAAGCCGGGCCGACCGCCCGTCTGGACGGGCGGCAGCTGGTCGACAGACCTCCCGACTGATGGAGCGATCGCTCGGCTGGACCCGTCCCACGCTCCGCATCCCCGAGTCCGGAAGCTGCCGGACGTGTCTGATCAATACCGCTCACACCCAACTCCGGCTCATCCGCGGAGTTTCCGGCACCATATGGCTGAGTGGGGCGGCGTACTCGAGTACGCCGCCCCACTCTCCCGTCGATATCGCTCAGCGCAGTGACACCGACTTGCGCCCGCCGAGAAGCAGGAACCCGGCCACCGCCGATGTCACCACGGTCATGACGACGCCGAGTGCGGCGATGGTGGCGAAACTGCCGTTGGCCCACAAGTCGATCATCACGAAGCCGACCACCGGCGATTGGGTGCCCGACAGGAGAGCGGAGCCGGTGACCTCGCTCATCATCAGCACGAACAGCACCACAGCGGCACCGGAGAGCCCCGGGCGGGCCAGCGGCAACGTGATCCGGGCGAAGGTTCTGCCCGGGCCGGCTCCGCTCATCGCGGAGGCTTCGGCGAGTTCCGGCGCGATCTGTCCAAGGGCCGAACCCGTGGCGACGTACGCCTGCGGCAGGAAGAAGACTGCGAAGGCAAGCAGCAGGATGGTGTTCCCACCGCCCAGACGCAGCGGGGGCCCCGCGAGCGCGGTCAGAATCGCGATGGCCAGCACCAGGTGGGAGAGGCCGCCTGGCGCCTTGGCCAGTACGTCGAGCAGCCGTGCTCCCCAACCGCCCTGTCGGGCAACGTAGTTGACGGCAACAACAGCGACGATCAGAACCACAGCGGTGCCGGCCAGGGAGAGGACGAAGCTGTTCGTGAGCGCGTCTTGCGTTCGCGGGTTGTCCAGCAGAGTCGTCCGGTAGGCCTTGAGGCTCAGCCCGTCGAGGCGCAGCCGCGGCTCCCAGCGTCCCAGCACGGAGACATAGATCAGCCCGAGGAACGGCAGGACGCAGGAGGCGGCGACGAACGCCAGCATGAACAGGCGGGCCGGCAGGCGGGCCCGGCCCAGGCTCACCGGTTCCGCGCGCAGGCCTTTCCCGCCGATCATCGCGTGTCCGCCGCGCACCGAAACCCGCCGCTGCAAGAGCGAGAGAATCACCACCGCGACGAGGAGGATCAGGCTGAGGGCAACGGCCTCTTGCGTCCGGGGCGGGAATCCGTTCGTGAGCAGGCGGTAGATGCGTACTGCCAGCACGTCGATCCGCGCGCCGGTGCCGACGATCAGCGGAATGGAGAAGGTCGCGAGGCCGATCACGGCTCCGAGCAGCGCTCCTGCGGCGATCGACGGCCGGACCGCGGGAACCGTCACTTTGAGCAGCGTGCGCCACGGTCCCACACCGCACATCCGGGACGCTTCCTCAAGGCCGGGGTCCAGCCGGGAGAGCGCCGCCGAAACGGGCAGATACACGAACGGCACGATGTGCAGGGTGTAGAGGAACACCAGGCCGTAACCGCTGTAGATGTTGAACGGCCCGGAGTCCATGTGCACGCCGACGACATCGAGCATGTCCCGCAGTACGACGTTCAGGAGCCCGGCGCGGTCCGCGCCGAGAAAGACCCAGCCGATGGTGCCCGCGAGCGGCGGGACGAGCAGCGGAGTGAGCGGCAGTAGCGCGGTGACGGCGCCGAGGCGGGCGTCGGTGCGCTCGTTGAGCCAGGCGAACAACACGGCGACGAGCACGGAGCAGACGGTCGCCACCCCGACCACCAGCACCGTGTGCAGGAGCATCGCGCCGGTGTCGGGGAGCGCGAAAGCCTTGCGGAACGGTTCGGCGGGGTCGGTGCCGAACACCTCGTAGATCAGTCTCGCCAGGGGATACACCAGCAACGCGGCCAGAAGGAGGCCGACCACCAGCGCGGACATGGTCGTCGGCCGGGGCCACCCGCGGTCACTGCGTCGGAGACGGAGGGTGGGGAGACCGGTCATGCCGACGCCTCCGCCGGAAAGACATGCAGGTTCTCGCGGGCGACGCCGACTCTCAACTGCCGGCCCGTCTCGGGGAACTCTTGGTCCGTAGTGGCTGCCCGCACCCGTGTGCCGTCGGTCAGCTCGACCAGTGCCTCGCTGAAGGCGCCGAGATAGCGGCCCAGGATGAATTTCCCCGGCAGCACGAGGGCCCCGGGCTCCGGTACACGACCGTCGATCACCGTGTGCTCCGGTCGCCAAATGACGTGCACCGGCGTGCCGTTGGCGGGGAGGGGGCCGGTGGCGGGGGCAGGCAGTTCGCAGCGTCCCAGGCCGCCCGGCAGCTCCGCCGTCACAGAGTCGCCGTGAGCGGCGACGACGGTGGCGGTGAGCTCGTTGGCCGTGCCGATGAAGCGCGCGACGAACGCGGACGCGGGCTGCCGGTAGAGCTGGTCGGGCGGACCGATCTGAACGACGCGTCCTCGGTCGAGCACAGCGATCCGGTCGGCCATCTCCATGGCCTCGACCTGGTCGTGCGTGACGTAGACGGCCGTGAACCCGACCCGGCGCTGTGTCTCGCGGAGTTGAAGGCGCAGCTCCTCGCGGACCTTGGCGTCCACGTTGGACAAGGGCTCGTCGAACAGGACCAGTTCGGACTCGGCCACCAGCGCACGGGCGAGTGCCACGCGCTGCTGTTGTCCCCCGCTCAGTCGCCCCGGCAACTGTCCTGCCACTTCCGCGATCCCCGCCATGCCCAGCGCACGTTCGACCCGCTCGGCACGGTCGCGGCGCGGCACCTTGGCAGCGGCCAAGGGGTACGCGACGTTCTCGGCGACGGTCAGGTGCGGCCACAGTGCGTAGGACTGGAAGATCATGCCCACACCGCGCTTCTCCGGCGGTACGGCGCGCGCCCTCCCTGTGGCCGCGTCGAAGACGGTGCGCCCCGCGATGGCGATCGTCCCCTCATCGGGAGCGGCCAGGCCCGCGATGGCGCGCAGCAGCGTGGTCTTCCCGCAGCCGCTGGGGCCGAGAAGCACGAGCAGTTCGCCTCGCTCGATGCTGAAGGAGATGTCGTCCATCGGCTTCACGTGGGTACCGTCGGCGCGCGTGAACGTCAGGCGCAGGTGTTCGACACTGAGAGCCGCTGACGCCCGCGCGGTGGCCTCAGCGGCAGCGGGCGCCGGCTCCACGGCCTCGGTCCGCGACCGCTTCTGCTTCGTCGCCTCCCGCGTCACTGTCCGACTCCCAGCAGCTTGTTGATCTCGGGGAGGTCCTTGCGCACGCGAGCGGTCTGCGCGGTGAAGTCCTTGTCGTGCGGCATCGGCGCGGCGTTCGGGGGCAGGGCCAGGGTTCCCTTCAACCCGGTGTACACCGATGCCGCACGCTCGGTGGAGTTGAGGACCTGCTGGCCCTCCTTGCTCAGCAGATAGCGCTCCAGCAGCTCACCGGCGTAGGGGTGTGCACTGCCGATCGCAGGCATGCAGACCGTGGGGACGACGGGAGAGGGGTCCTTCGGGACGAAGAACCCGACCGGCGCCTTCGCCTTCTGCTGGTCCTCCAGCAGGGACGTGGTCGCGGCCACGAGGGCCGCGCCCTGTCCCGCGCCGAGCTGCTCGGCACCGACCAGGCTGGAGGCGACGGGCTGGATGCCCTGTGCGGCGACGGCCTTGAGGTAGTCGCGGCCGAGGGCGGGTGTGCGGAGCACCTGGGACCAGAGAGTGGCCCAGGCGTCGGAGTCGTTCGGGTCGCTCACCATGAGCTTGCCCTTGAGTCGGGGATCGAGGAGGTCGCGCCAGGTCTTCGGCCGCCACTTCCCGAGCAGGTCCGTGTTGTAGCCGATGACCGCCACGCTGATCCGGCAGGTGTTCCCGACGCCCTTCACCTCGCCGGTCACGGGGTAGCCCGGAATGTCCTTGGCGGTGAGGTGGCGGGCGAGGCCCTGTTTGACCAGCTCGTTCAGCAGGTCCATGTTCGCGTTGTCGATCACGTCCGCGCCGAGGTGGCCCGTGCTTTTCACATCGCCCTGGACGCGCTGGCTCAGTGCTCCGCCGGACAACCGTTCCACGTGGACCTTGATGCCGTACTTCTTCTCGAAGGCGGTTGCCGCGTCCTGGGCGCGTACGCCGCCCGCATACCAGACGGCTTCTCCTTCGGCCTTGGCCTTCTTGACGAGTTCCTTGGTGCTCAACTTCTGCGCGGCGGGGCCGCTGTCGGCCGCGTCGGAGGACCCGCATCCTGTTGCCGTCAACGACAGCAGGGCCACCGCCGTCACCCACGTCCCCAGCTTCGAGGCTCTGTTCATGTCTCTCACCCTTCCGGCAAGTCGGTTCGCGACGGCGGGCATGAAGGAGGGGCGCCTCCTCGCGGAGAGCGCCCCTCGGTCTCTCCTCACAGGTACGCGGCGAACGCCTTCTCGACGAGCGAACGCGGTTTGGCGCCGACGAGCGTCGCGACCACCTTCCCGTCCTGGAACATCAGCAGCGCGGGGAGAGAGGTGACTCCGTACCGCTCGGCGGCACGGGGAACGTGCTCCAGATTCGCCTTGCCCACGTCGATGCGGTCATGGTGGTCATCGGCCATCGCCTCCATCACGGGCGCGACGCCCCGGCACGGCCCGCACCACGGAGCCCAGAAGTCCACCAGCACCGCACGGCCGGCGCCCAGGACGATCTCGTCGAAGTCGTCATCGGTCAGCTCGCGCACATTTGCCACGGGCTGCTCCCTCCGTCCGAAAGTCCCCGGCGGGATTCGTGGCCCGTCATCGGTTGATCATGGCGATCTTCTGGGTGATCGGGGTCGTCATCGTCCCGAACACGAACTCCTTGGGCGTGCCGTGCCCCGCGACAGCGACCTTGATCGTCTCCGGGTCCACGAACACGGGGACGGTCTGGCTGCGCTGCTCCGCGGGCGACAGCTCGAACATCCACTGCCACTCCGGGCGGACGAGCCCCCGGTCGCGGAAATCGAGGAACGGGGCGATGACGTCGCTGATGCTGGACCGGACGTTGTGCAGCAGGAAGCGCTGCACGGCGCGCTTGTCGAGCCCCGCCTCGTTGAGGCGCTTCGCGGTCTCCGGCGGCAGCAGGTAGAACAGTCCGTCCTCGTTGCCGCGCAGGCCGCCCAGCGTGCTGGTCATGAACCCGACCTGGGTCGCCGTGGGCGTTCGGGCGGCGATGGAACGGATGCGACGGTCCGGCCCACCGTGGTTGGAACCGAGGTCCCACTCCCCCGTCGTGTGCAGCACGGTGACCGTGCTTTCGTCAGGGCGGAATCCCGCGGTGACCTGATACGGCTCCCAAGGGCTCTCGTCCTCGTTCTCACCGAGGACCTGGATGTTCTTGCGGACCGTGCCGATGGTGTCGAGGTCCATGCGGCCCGGCGTCCACAGACCCAGGTTGTGCAGGGCCAGGGAGACCGCGCGGCCGATGCGAATGTTGACCCGGTTGGCGCGGCCGGGACCGAGCGGGCTACGGCCGCTGTTGATGCCGAGCGTCTTCGCGGCCGGCCCGTTGACCATGATGACCGGCGCGAAGGCCCCGGTCGACATCAGCACGGAGAGGTTCATCGGCGGCGGGCAGTCGTGGATCGCCTTCAACGCGGCGATCACGACGGGCAGTTCCTCCGGGCGGCAGCCGGCCATGGCCGCGTTGACGGCGATGCGTTCCAGGGTGCCGTGACCGTGCCCCGGCGGCACCGTCACGATCAGCTCGTCCCGCGCCGTCCCCTGCGCCGCGATCAGCTCCTCCACCCGCTCGCGGGTGGGCGGGTGGAGCGGAAGCCCGTCGCTGAAGTCCTGGTCGAGGTAGTACTCGTTGAACGCCTCGACAGCCTCGGCCGCGCTCGTTCCGTGGAAGGTGTACGACTCCTGTCGCTCCTCCTCGGCCTCTGGCGCCTCGACCACCTTGCTGGGATCGGGGTCGGTGGTGAGCAGCCGGATGATCTCCGGCACCTGCGGCAGGGTCTGCTCGATGGCCTGTTCCTTGGTGAGCGCGGTGAACACCCGCGGCACCACCACGGACTGAAGATCCGGCACACCGAACACCTTGGCGCTGGCGGCCGTGTCCTTCTCGAACCCGCGCGCCACGATGGTTACTTGGGGTACGCCGCCCTTCTCACCCTGGGCGCCGTCGTGGATGAGCCACGAGGTGCACGCGCCGCAGTCGGCGGTGGCGCCGATCAGCGCGTCGCTCTCCTCGATGGCGCGCTGCAGCAGCGCGGGCTCGAACCGGATCGATCCGGGATAGAGACGTATCTCCATCTCCGGGTAGGTTTCCTTGATCTTCTCCGCGACCGCTCGCAGGGCGTTGTCGGCATTGGGCTTGCTGTTCGACAGCAGGCCCAGGACCTTCCCGTTCAGCGTCGTCAGCCGCGGTGCGAGCGATGTCACGGTCGCTTGCATCTTCTCCGGGGTGGGGTCGACCACCTCGATGGTGACCTTGTCCGCGGTTGTCTGCGTCGTCACTGCGCCTCCTGCACATTTCCCGCCTGTCTCGGCGCGCCGCCCGTGGACGCGCCGGCCCGCTGTCGGGTCAGGCGAAGTCGTAGTCGGCCGGGTCGAACCGCTCCAGCAACTGGTGATAGTCCTCGAGCCGCCAGGGGACGTTCACCTGCTGACGGCCGAACTCGTTGACGTAGTAGTTGCGGTCCTTGGAGCCCTCGTCGTACCAGATGAGCGAGAGCATGGCCTGGTCCAGGCGCTCGTTGTACTGCTCGAACACCTCGTGGCGCACGCTCAGATGCCGGTGGCCGCCCTCGATCAGCGCGATCATCGACTGCGCGATGTAGCGGGCCCAGGACTCCATCCACACGATCAGCGAGCCGGCCCTGTTCTGCGAGTTGGGCCCGTACATGATGAAGAAGTTCGGGAAGTCGGGAACGGTCAGGCTCAGATACGCGCGCGGGCCGCCGCCCGCGGGGTCGCTCCACCGGTCTTCCAGTGTCGCGCCGCCGAGGCCTTGGTACGTGGTGGGCCACAGGTACTTCTGCACGGCGAACCCAGTGGCGGTGAAGACGAGGTCGAAGAGCCGTTCCTTGCCGTCGGCCGTACGGATGCCGGTCGGTGTGAACCGCTCGATCTTGTCCGTGACCAGCTCGACGTTGTCCTCCAGGAGCGAGCCGTACCAGTTGTTGTCCACGATGAGCCGTCGGGCCATGGGCGCGTGCTCCGGGATGACCTTGGGCCACAGCTCCGGCCGGTCGGCGAGTTTGGTCTGCACGTACTTGACGAGGCTCTCGCGGTACGAGTCGTTGGCCTGGTTGACCAGGCCGCCCGCCGCCTTCCACTTCGGGTCGGGCTCCTGCAGGAGCTGCCCGCCGAGACGCATGGTCGCGATCGAGTAGCAGTACCAGTTCCAGTAGTACGGCATGGTGTCGAGCAGCCAACGGGTCTCCCGGTCGATCGGCTCTCCGTACCGGTCACGGGGGCTGATCCACTGGGGTGTGCGCTGGAAGACACCGACGTTGCGGGCGCGCTTGCGCACCGAGGACATCATCTGGACACCGGTGGACCCGTTGCCGACGATGGCGACGTCCCGGCCGTCGATCCGCTCCTCGCCGGTGCATTCGGCGGTGTGCACGATCTCGCCGCCGAACTCCTCGATGCCGGGGACCGAGAGGCGCTTCGGCGTGGAGAACAGACCGCTCGCGCTCACCACGGCGGTCGCGGTCAGGTGCGCGGTGCCGTTCTTGGCGGCCACCTGTAGGCGCCAGTTGCCCGCGTCCTCGTCGAACACGGCCGACGTGACGTCGCTCTCGAAACGGATGTGCTCGTACACCCCGTACTTGCGGGCGACGTGCTCCAGGTAGCCCTGCACTTCGTCGGCCCGCGCGAAGTACTCGGTCCAGGGGTAGTTCTTCTCGAAGAAGTACTGGTACAGGAAGTTGGTGGTGTCGACCCGGACGTCCGGGTAGGCGTTGATCGTCCACGTGCCGCCGAGGTCGGTGCGCCGCTCGTACACCGTGTACGGGATGCCCAGCTTCTGCAGCTGCACGGCGACCGCGATCCCGCCGAAGCCGGCGCCGATGATCGCGACCTCGAAGTCCTCGGGGATCGCGGGCCGTTCTCCGTTCCATCGCGCCAGCCGCGGATGCTCGTCGAACGCGGCCAGGTCCCGGCGGTACGACCAGTCCTTGTCGGTCAGGCTCTCGTCGCGGAACGCCTCGTACATGGCGCGCAGGTCCGGGTCGGAGGGCTG
Organism: Streptomyces sp. NPDC050264; assembly: GCF_040655895.1. Classification (NCBI taxonomy): domain Bacteria; kingdom Bacillati; phylum Actinomycetota; class Actinomycetes; order Kitasatosporales; family Streptomycetaceae; genus Streptomyces; species Streptomyces sp. NPDC050264. Next base: position 19,380 of record NZ_JBFAKV010000024.1, on the reverse strand, counting down.
CACCGGCGTGAAGTCGGCGGGAAGCTGCAGCAGAAAACGGAGCGCCCTGTCCTTGACGGCCTGAGCCGCCCCCCCCTCGATCACGGTCTGCTTGAGAGCACCGCCGTACATCGGGGTCTGCTTCAGGGGCAGCGCGAGCAGTTCCTCGTCGCCGGTCGCCTGGTAGAGCGCCATGCGCAGGGCGTTGAGGTCGGCGTCGTCGAGCGCCCGCCGGATGAACGCCTCGTCCACTGGCCCGGACGCGGCTGCTCCGGACGCACTGTGCACGGTCATGTGACTCCCTCCCTCGATGACCTCGGACGGCTCTCGCGGCCTGACGGCGCATGCGAATCCACCCTAGGTTCAATCCGCTTACTGATTGCACTCATCTACTTCTTGGGACTGTACATGTAACTGCCGTCGGGGTCACCACGTGACGCCGATCCTCCTTCGACGGTGATGGCGCGCAGAGCGCTTGTTCCGGTCAGCGGACGCCCAATTGAGCATTTGTGGTGTTCCGCGACGTGATGCCCTCGTACTGAACGTCGGCGAAGTCGACGCGCGCCCGGACAACGGCTCCGGGGTACGCCTCAGGCGGGGCGACGACGCGAGCGGGTCGGGCCTCCACGACCGGACGCACGCATTCGTCGAATACGTCCGGGTTGAACGTGTTGGGGTGCCGAGCCGGACTCGTGGTGCCCCAACGCCCGTACTCATCCCGCGCAAAAATCGGGGACGTCCAGATCGTCGAAGTACGGCCCTCTGCCCTTGCGGCCGTTGCCCGTGCAGGGGTCCACAAGGACCGTCAGGCCATCGGCGCGCGCGACCCAACTGCGATTCGAGAAACGGAAGTTCATCGTCTCCCGATCCAGGAACCCTTCGGGCAGCGGATCGACGCGACGGGCGATCAGCTCCTCGTCGTCGGTGAGGAAGGTGCGGGAGACCGGCAGGGAGTACTCCTCCACCCGGTCGCCTTTGGCACGGCCGAGACTGACCGGCTGCTTGGCGTGCTGCCTCCGATGAGAGGTTCCGACGTTCAGGACAGATGGGCTGGGGAGCACAGGGCCCGGTGCGCTATCCGAGGCTTTCGCGTGCCTCGGCGGGAGACTGGCGAGCCGTGTCGCGGATCAGCCGCTCGGTGCGATCGGCCGGGACCGCCACTCCGAAACCTTGCAGGAACCAGTCCATGACGGCCGACGGGTCGGTCAACTCGGCTGGGCGATCCGGGAGATACGGCTTCACGTAGATCTCGGTCTGCGGTTCGCTGCGCCAGCTGTCCCCGAGCGTCCCGGTGTCCAGGGCGTCGTAACCGAGCCGGTCGAGCAGCCCGCGGGCTTCGTCCTTGCCGCCGTTGTCGTCACCCGCGATGGGAAGCGCGGTTCGGTCCTGCGCGCCCGACGGCCTTGCCAGTACTTCGAGACGCAGGAAGTCGATGTTGTTGAACGCCTTGACGACCCGTGATCCCGGGAGGTGCCGTTGTGTCAGTTGGCTGGACGTCACCTTCTGAGCGTCCAGCTCCGCGAACCGGTCGTCGCGCTCGGGGTAGTAGTTCATGGTGTCGATGACGACCTTGCCGTCCAGTTCGGCGACCGGGAGGTCCGGGTGCCGGCCGAAGGGAATCGTGGCCACCACGACGTCGCCCGCTCGGGCGACGCCTCGCACATCCGCGGCCCGCACCCCCTCTCCCAGACGTGCCACCAGGTCGGTGAGGGTCTGCGGCCCTCGGGAGTTGCTCACGACCACCTCGATGCCGGCGGCGAGAGCGAGCTTCGCGAGCGCGCTTCCTATGCGGCCCGCTCCGATGAGTCCCAGGGTTGCGGTCACTTCTTCCGTCCCTTCCCGGCCCAAAGGCCTCAGTTCCAGGCCCCGGGGCCTGGATGCCTCAGCGCGTCAGTAGGCGATCGCGACGTGGAGAGCCGTCTCGCGGTCGCCCGCCTTCTCGATGGCCTCGACGATGCGATCGAGTTCGTAGGTGTGCGTGATGAGCGAGGCGAGGTCGTACGTACCGCTCTCCATGATCTTCATGACGTCGATGACGTCCTCGAGCCGGTAGCCGCCGGGCCCGATGATCGACTGCTCGCCATAGGCGAGCCGTACGAGGTCGATGGGCACCGGCTTCGGGTGCACCGCGACGGCTCCGATCCGGGCGCTCGATTTGGCCATGGACTGAATCTGCCCGATGAGTTCGTCGGCGCCGGCTGCCTCCATGTAGATGTCGACGTCGGGGAAGGTGCCCAGCAGCGTGGTCACCGAACCGAACAGCTCCATGGCCCGCTCCTGGACGTTCTCGCGGGCAGAGTTGCAGGTCGCGAAGCCCAGGCCCGCCGCCTTCTCCAAGCGGAAGTCCGAGAGGTCGACGACCATGACCTCGTCGACACCGAAGTTCTTGAGCGCGACCGCGGCGCCCATGCCGATGGTTCCGGCGCCGAACACCACGGCGTTCTCACCCTTCTGGGGGCCACAGCGGCGCACGGCCCGGTGGCCGACCGTGAACGGCTCGATCAGCCCCGCGACAGGTGTCGGGATCGCGTCGCTTACCTTGAACACCTGCTCGCCGACCCGGCAGTTGGGTACATGGATGTACTCCGAGAAGCCTCCCAGGCAGCCGGCCCGCCTCGGGTCGCCCTTGGCCAGCAAGGGGTAGGGGTAGACGCGGTCGCCGACCGCGAGGCCGGTCACCTCGCTGCCCATCTCTGCGATCTCGGACACCACCTCGTGCCCGAACTGCTCCCCTCGCAGGATCTGGTGTGCTCCGGGACCGTGCTTGAAGACCGACACGTCCGATCCGCAGATTCCGGCGTGCAGATTGCGCAGCAGGACATCGTGGGGGCCGCAGGTCGGTGTCGGCAACTCGGTCAGGGCAATGTCGAGCGGCCCGTTGTAGATGGCGGACTTCATCGGGAGGTCCCTTCTCTCAGGGGGTGAGCACAGGTCTCGGCGGATGGGTTCCTGGAAGCGGCTTCAGTCACCGCGCAACGTTCCGGCCAGTCCTCCGTCGACCAGGAGGTCGGTGCCGGAGATGAACGACGCGGCATCGGATGCCAGGAAGTCGACCGCGTTAGCGATTTCGAGCATGGTGCCCTCGCGAGCGAGCGGCGTCCGGTCGTAGAGCTCTCGCTTGATCGGGCTGCGTTCGAACTCCATGGCTCCCATGGGGGTGGCGATGAGCCCTGGCGACAAGGACACGATGCGAGCACCGCGTTCGCCCCATGTCTGTGCCTCGCGCCGGCACAGCGACAACAGCCCGTACTTGGAGATCTGGTAGGCCATGGCGCCGGTTCGCTGCTCGGGTTCCAGTACCGCTGCCACCCTCTCGGCCGTGCGAAGGTCCTGCGGCTGTTTCAGCAGGGCCTCCACGTCGGCAGCCGGGCGGAAGGTGTGTGATGCGAGGGAGGCGATGACAATGGCTGCCGCGCCGGTCGATGCCAAGGGCAGCAGCGCCCGGGCGACCAGCGCCGGGCCGGTCAGGTTGACCCGCATGATCCGGTCGAAGTCTCCGGCGACCGGCGACAGACCCGCCACGTGGGCGAGCACCCGCAGCCCGCCGCGCCTGCGCACCTCGTCGGCCAGTTCCGCCACCGCCTCGGGGCGGGTGATGTCACAGGTGAACGGCTCGACGTCGCCGCCTTCGTCGCACAGCGCGCGTGCGACGGTCTTCGCCCGCTCGTCGTCGAGGTCCACGACGAGAACGCGGTACTGCTGGCCGAGTCTTCGCGCCACCGCCGTTCCCAGTCCGCCCGCGCCGATCACCACGGCGAGCTGCCAGTCGGGCCGTCGGCTGGTCCCCAGTTCGTGCGTCGTCACCATCACTCGGTTACCTCCGCCACCAAGGTCGCCACAGGCGCGGTGCCCCTCGCGGACCTCTCGCCGCCTCGGCGTCCGATGACGAAGGCGATGAGGAGTCCGACCGCGCTCGATCCGCCGACGAGCAGAAAGACGTTGTTGTAGGCGTGCTCGGTGCTGAACTGTGTGCCCGGCGCCACGGAGAGACTCAAGAGGAGCGTGGCGACAGAGGACCCCACTCCCGAGAAGGCGGTACGGGCCACGGCGTGAACGCCCGTGACCTCACTGGTGTGTTCGGCCGGTACCCCCTCCATCACGAAGTTGGGCAGCGACGTCAGCATGAACACGAGGGCCACGTTCAGGACGATGATGGCCCAGACCATCTGGGTGACGGTGTCGTGGAGCAGGACGAGGGCAAAGGCTGAGCCGATGCCGAAAGTGCTGCCGATGGCCAGCGGAAGACGGGCCCCGAAGCGGGCCGAAAGACGGCCGCTGAACGGCGACAGCAGAAAGCCGATGATCGAGACGCAGAACACGGCCGTGCCCGCGGCTGACGCGCTCATCCCCAGACCGACCGGCGCGTTGGTAGGGGTCTGCATCATCAGCTGCATCGCCAGCCCCGTGGAGCCGAAAACCCCAGCGGAGAGGAGGCAGTTGGCGAGCAGCGCCAGCCCTTGCTTCCGGTCGCGGAAGAGACGGACGTTGATCAACGGACTCTCGATCCGCGCCTCCCGCCAGACCCAGAGGGCGAAGATGACCACACCCGCTAGAATCGTCCCGAGGGTGCGCAAGTCGCCCCATGTCCATCGCGGGGCGTTGGTGACGCCGAGCAAGCACAGGGTGATGGCCGGAGCGAAGAGCAGGGCGCCGGGCCAGTCGATCCGGACCGCGCCGACCGTCATGGTCGACCGGGGCAGCGTGAGGGCGCAGGCCGCCGCGAGTACGGCGACGCCGGCCGCGAAGACGAAGATGTAGTGCCAACCGAGTGAGTCGATGAGTACGCCGGAGACGATGGTCCCGGACGCCCCGGCGAGCATCGCGGCACTGGCGACCATCGCCACGGCTACGGAGACCCGGTGCTTCGGCACCGTTTCCCGGACGATGCCGAAGCACAACGGCAGGATGCCACCCGACACTCCTTGGATCGCCCGGCCGACGATCACCCCGCTCAGTGTGCCGGAGGAAATACTGACGACCGATCCGACCGCGGAGCCCAGCAGGAGGAGAATGAGCAGTGTGCGGCGGCCGTAGATGTCGCCGAGGCGCCCGCACACCGCCGCGGACGTCGCCGCGACCAGTGCGAACGCGGTGAGCGTCCAACTGGCGTCGATGGCCGAGACCTGGAACTCGCCGATAATGTGCGGTAGCGCGTTGAGCATCATGGTCGACTCGAACGCGCTGACGACATCGGCGAAGATCAGCACTCCGATGACGAGGGCGACGGGCCGTGACGGACGGATTCTCTCGACTGTCTCACTGGGCGACGACATGGATGTGGTCCCCTCGTCAGGCCTCGAGGGCCGCTGGCGGGTGATCGCAGGTGTGGTGTGACGGCGCCCGCAGACCGGAGGCGCGCCGCTCTCCCGTCGGCAGGAGCGATCCCGCCGCCTGACAGGTACGTTCAGGCCCCGGCCGGCACTGCCTCCGGCTGCTGCAGGGTCTCGCGCTCTTCGCTCTTCACCGCGCGCAGCAGGACGACGATCATGGCGATCTTCCAGACGACGAACGCGATGGTCGGGCCGTACAACGCGTAGGCGCCGTCCCAGGCGAAGGGGCCGTCGGTCACCACGTAGACGAAGACTCCGGGAAGGAAGATGATCGCGAGCACGATGTTGATCCAACCGAACCAGCGCGGGAACACGGGCTTGGGGCTGCGGTCGATGAGTGCCGCGATGCCGATCGACGCGACGTTGACGACGAAGATGACGGCCACGCCGACGTAGGTGAGCCAGAACTGGTCACTGAGCAGCCGTATCAGCTCCGGACTCCGCTCGGGCCGGTAGGCGGCCGTGGCCAGCACGGCGAGCGGGTACAGCCAGCCGGTCGGGGCGACGACCCCGGTGGTCAGCTGAACCATCGACAGCAGGCCCCAACCGCCCTCGATGCGCCTCATCTGCAAGCTGGTGATCACCGCGAACGGATAGAACAGGGGCACGACCAGACCCATGAGGACCACGGCCCACAGGATGCCGGTGCGGTTGTCGGACATGAACTGTGCCACCGTCGCGGCGCTGTCGGTCGGAGCGGGAGGTGGGGTCAGCTTGCCGATGACGGAGAAGGCGAGCGTGTTGGCCACCGCTACCGCCACGCCGCACCACACCGAGAAGCGGTACAGCCGGAATTTCAGTCCCACGTCCATGACGATCTCCCTTGATCCGTCGTATGCCGGCCTGCCGCCGGGGCCCTCGGCGGTTCAGACACCGGCCGCTCACGACCCCTTGATGTGATCTGGGCGTCGTTCGCCGCTCGGCCGTGGACAGAGAGTAGAGGCGCGATATTTCGCGGCCCCGCCGTCGTTCCGGTCACCGGAACAGATCCTTTTCGGCCTCGTGGACTCCGCGCACGCGCATGTGAAATGGCGCCACCCCAGGCAGGGATGGCGCCATGCATACAAGATCCGGAGAGCCGAGTGCGACTCGCGGATCAGGAGAAGAGGTCGACCACCGGCTTGTTGTGCAGGTCGTCCTGGAGCAGGTACGCGGCGGCCGCCTTCATGTGAGCGCGCCAGTGGCGCTCGGCGCCGTCCGCGTCCTTGGCCTCGACCAGCGTGATCAGTTTGCCGTAGGCCCGGATGGCGCGCTGGAAGCGCTCCGGCGATGCGGTGCGGTCGTAGCTGCGGGTCACGCGGACCTCGGTGTGCGTCGCGACGATGTCCTGCAGCACCGCGCCCTGCAAAGCCAGCGTCTTGTTGCCTGATCTCTGCATGACCAATTCATGGAACCGGTAGGTGAGTCCGGACCACTCCACCGTGGGCGCCACGACCTCGTCGGGGGCCTCGATGGCCGCCTTGAGTTCGTCGACCACGGCGGTCAGGTCGGCGAGGTCCTGCTTCGTGCGCCGCTTGGCGAGCAGCCGGGCGCAGACGGGCTCGGCCACCATGCGGGCCTCGTAGACGTCGTCGACGGTGGTGCCCTGGAACTGCAGAAGAAGACCGACGTACCGGGCCGCGACCGACACCTCCGGCGCCATCACCTGAGCGCCGCCCCGACTGCCGCGCCGCACGCTGATGAGGGTTTCGGCCTCCAGGATCCGGAACGCTTCGCGGAGCGTGGGACGCGACACCCCGAACTGCTCCATGAGCTGCGTCTCCGGCGGCAGCGTCTCCCCCGGCTTGAGCTGCCCCTGGACGATCCGACGGCGCAGCTGCTCCGCGATCAGCTCGGCGGTCTTGGGCGCGCGGACAAGGCGGCCAACGCTCGTTCCAGATGTAGCACTCATAACAATGAGTCTACTGGATGGATGTTTGCCCGACCGAGCTTCCGGGCGCTCCGGACTCACCCCTCGCATATAGCTTACTCATTTACTTATTACTCTGCTAATGTCCGCGGCATGACGGCCACGACAACCTCGCAGGACCCGCGATGAGCCGCACTCTTCAGCAGGACCGTGACCAGGAGGAACTCCGCGGTCTTGTACGCAGATTCCTGGACGACAAGGCGCCTGTGTCCGAAGCCCGGCGCCTGTCGTCCGACACCGCCGGTTACGACCGGACCGTCTGGCACCGCCTGACCACGGAGCTCGGCCTCACCGGAATCACCGTGCCCGAACAGTACGGCGGAGCGGGCATGGGAACCGAGGAACTCGGGGTCGTACTGGAGGAGATGGGACGGACGCTCTACTCCGGTCCCTACTTCGCCACGACGGCACTCGCCTGCCCGGCCCTGCTGCAGTGCGGCGACGAGACCGCGCGCGAACGCTGGCTTCCCTCACTCGTCTCGGGCGGGCTGACCGCCACGCTCGGCACGGCCGAACCGACGGCCGGCTGGGACGCCCCTCCTGCCACGCGGGCCGTGGCGGACGGAGATGCCTGGCGGCTGACCGGCGTGAAGGCCTACGTACCGGACGGCCACACGACGGACCTCTTGCTGGTGAACGCCCTGTGCCCTGAAGGCGTAGGCCTGTTCGCGGTATCGGCCGACGCTTCCCACCTCACGCGCACCGAGCTGGACACCCTGGATTTCACGCGCCCCATGGCCCGCATCGAACTGGACGGCACCCCTTGTGTCCGCGTCAGTCCAGGGGACGCCTCCGAGGGTCTCGCCTCCGTGCGCGATCTGGCACGGGCCGCCCTCGCCGCTGAGCAGGCAGGCGGGGCCGCCGCCTGCCTCGACATGGCCGTCGACTACGCCCGCACCCGCGAGCAGTTCGGGCGTCCGATCGGCTCCTTCCAAGCGGTGAAGCACAAGTGCGCGGACATGCTGGTGCGCGTCGAATGCGCCCGCTCCGCGGCCCGTTACGCCTGCTCCGCCGTCGGCCGGCCAGGGCGCGAAGCCTCGGCGGCCGCAGCCGTCGCGCGCGCGTACTGCTCCGAGGCCTATACCCACGCGGCCAAGGAGAATCTGCAGATCCACGGCGGCATCGGCTTCACCTGGGAACACGACGCCCATCTTTTCCTGCGCCGCGCCAAGACCGACGAGTTGCTGTTCTCCTCTCCGCGAGAAGAGCGCGCCAGACTCGCCGTGCTGGTCGACCGGGAAGCCTCGTCTGCTGACGTCGGCGCGTGAACACGGGTCGGGCTCTACAAGGAAGGGGAGACCGGGTGGCCTCACCTCGTGTCACCGACGACAGCACAACCCTGGACGACTTCCGCGTCGAACTGCGTGACTTCCTGAGTCGTCACGGCCCGGGCCCCCGCCCGCGTGGTCTCGAAGAACGATTCGCCTGGGCTCGCACCTGGCAGGCCACGCTCTTCGACCACGGCTACGCGGGACCCGCCTGGCCCAAGGAGTACGGAGGGATGGAGCTGCCCTTCGCCCACCAGGTCGTCTACCAGGAGGAACTGGCGCGGGCCCGGGTCCCCGCTCCCCTCGGCACCGGGCTGGGCATCGCCGCTCCGACGATCATCCGGTACGGCACCGAGGAACAGAAACAACGATGGCTCGCCCCCATGCTGCGCGGGGACCGGGTATGGGCCCAGGGCTACTCGGAACCCGGCGCAGGGTCGGATCTGCCGGCGCTGCGCACCCAGGCCCGTCGGGACGGCGACCACTACATAGTGAACGGTCAGAAGGTGTGGACGAGTCATGCCTCCCGAGCCGACGTCTTCTTCACGCTCGTCCGCACCGGCACCACGGCTGCCCGCCAGCACGGCATCAGCTACCTCATCGTCGACGCCCACGCCCCGGGCGTCGACGTACGCCCGCTGCGTGACCTGACCGGCGGCCATCTCTTCGCCGAAGTCTTCTTCGACGAGGTACGTGTCCCAGTCGCGGACCGGGTCGGACAGGAGAACGGAGGCTGGCCCCTCGTACGTACCAGCCTGGGTCACGAGCGCGCCGCAGGCGCGATGAACCAGGCAGCCGCCTACCGACGCATTCTCACCGAGCTCGAACAACTCGTCGCACAACGAGGCTTGGGCGGCGACCCCGTGATCCGCGACCGCCTCGCCGACTTCGAGGTCCGCGTGCGGATCATGGGATACAACGCGCAGCGCACCATCGCCGACATCATGCGTCGCGGCGAGCCCGGACCCGTCTCCTCGGTGTCCAGGCTCCACATCTCCGCCTTCGAGCAGGACCTGCACGAGTTCGCGCTCGACGCACTCGGCACCGCGGGGCTGCTGGCCCGAGGCAGTGACGAAGCGGTGGAGCGGGGACGCTGGCTGAACGGCTTCCTGCGCACACGTGCCTCGACGATCGGAGCGGGTACCGCGGAGATCCAGCGCAACACCCTGGCCGAGCAGGTACTCGGTCTTCCGCACGAGCCCGGAATGCCGACCTGACGCCCACCACTTCCGAAAGGCGGACACCATGCTGACCGTGGCCGAATTCGACAAGCTCGCCGAGAAGGTCAACAACTGGGGGCGCTGGGGCCACGAGGACGAGCGCGGCACCCTGAACCTCGTCACCCCGGAAGTGGTCCGCAAGGCCACCGCGTCCGTCGTCACCGGTGACACGTACTCCCTGTCCATGGGCCTGTCACTCAACGGCCCTCAGATACCGGGCACCGCCGTGCCGGGCCGGATCAATCCCGTACGCACCATGCTCGCCGTCAACACACCCATGCTCGACGCACCTGACGCCTGCGCGTACAGCGACGACATCGTGGTCACTCCGACCCAGGCGGCCACCCACTGGGACGCCCTCTCCCACTGCAGCCACCGCGGCGTGATGTACAACGGCATACCGGCGAACGCGATCGACGCGTTCGGAGCCACCAGGCTCGGCATCGAGGCAGCCGGCGACATCGTGTCGCGCGGAGTACTGCTCGATGTGGCGCGCCACCAAGGCGTGGATCGTCTGCCCGGCAAGTTCGCGGTGACCCGGAAGATCCTGGAAGCGGTCGAGCAGGCGCAGGGCGTCAGCGTGGAGGAGGGCGACATCGTCCTGGTCCGCACAGGTCAGGCCGCATATTTCCTCGAAGGCGATGTCCCGCGCTACCGGAGTTCCGTCCCCGCGCTGGAGTACGACTCTCCGCTGTTCTTCCACGAGCGGGGCGCGGCCGCCGTGGCGATCGACAACATGCCGATGGAGCTGCTGCCTTCGCACGTGACAGATTTGGGATTGCCGGTCCATGTCCTGTGTCTGATCATGATGGGCATGATCCAGGGGCAGAACTGGGTCCTGGAGGACCTAGCCACCGCCTGCGCGAGCGACGGCCGCTATACCTTCCTGCTCAGCGCCACACCGGAGAAGTTCTTGTGGAGCACGGGCGGGATGGTCCATCCGGTAGCGGTTCGTTGACGTGAGTTCGGTCCGTTGGCATGAGTTCGCATGGATTCAGGGATGGATCGGCAGTTCCGCAGTGACCGTGAACCCGCCGTCAGTGCTGGGCTCCGCCGTGAAACGGCCGCCGGCCGACTGGGCTCGCTCCCGCATCCCGATCAGCCCGTACCCGCTCACCTCTTCGCCCGGCACGCCCGCCGAACCCCCGCCGCCATCATCACGCACCGTGATGGTCAGAGCATCTGTCGCGTACGCCAGCGTCACCCGCACCGTCGCCCCCACCGCGTGCTTGCTCACGTTGGTCAACGCCTCTTGGAGAATCCGATACGCCGTCAGATCCATACCCGGCGCCAGAGCTCGCTCCTCCCCCTCGACCACCACCGAGACCGACAGTCCCGCAGAACGGTGCACCGCCATCAGCTCCGACAGCCCGCTCAGCCCAGGAGCCGGATCCAGCGGCGCGTCCGTCTCCTCCGGTCGACGAAGCAACCCCACCGTGGCCTTCAACTCGCGTAGCGCCGATGCCGTTGTCCCCGCCAATTCGGTGATCAAATACTCCGCCTGATCCGGTCGGCTCCGCACCAGGCGCGCGGCGGTGCCTGCCTGGGCGTTGGCCAGCGCCAGGTGATGGGCGACCACGTCATGCAGTTCCCGGGCGATCCGCACCCGCTCCTCCCCCACCCGTCGACGGGCCTCCTCGTCCCGCGTACGCTCCGCCAGCTCAGCCCGCGTGAACAATGACTCCACATACGCGCGGCGCACCTGCACCGCCGAGCCCCAGGCAACTGGCAAGAACAAGAAGAACGCGGGGTTGATGGCTGCCAGAACCGGGTTCCGGTACGTGTCCGTGAGCAGGGCCGGAGGAACGAGCAGCACCGCTACCCCCAGCGCGTACAGATGCGCCGCCTTGCGGTCGACTTCGAGTGCCAGCCAGTACAGGGCAACCATGGCCGGCGCGAACAGCAGGGGCGTCGTCAGATATCCGTATCCGGAGGCGGCACTCGCGCAGACGCCGGTGACGACGACCACGGCTCTCGGATTGCTGCGGTGCCACCACAAGGCGGTGCAGGCGACCACTGACAGGGCCAGACCGGGCCACCAGGCGATTGCTTCCGGCGCCGTTCCCCAGGTGCCCTGCAGGCTGGAGTACACGGACAGCGCCAACGCCCCCGCGATGGTGAGCGCGTCGGCCGAGCGCGGGTGGTCGCGCAGATGGTGCAGGAAGCGGTTGCGCATCGCACTCTCCGGTCAGAGGGGGATGCCCATGGTCCGCGATGCCGCTGCGCAGTACGCGGCTTACCGCCGGTGTGTCGTCGCCCGTCGCAGCACACAGCGAAACCAGTGATCGGCGGGCCGTGGACGCTGCCATCCGCGACGGTGGCATCGTGTGGGCCATCAGTTGGCCGCGCCACAGGAGTACGAGTGCCTCGCACCCGCTCACCACAGTTCCTCTCCGCCGTCACACGGACCGAGAACACCAGGTTCATCACTGCGCGCTTCCCTGCCGCTGGGGCTGGCCGGCCTGTCCGACGCGCCCCACACCATCGACCAGGTCGGTCTGCCCGCTGGGGCGACGCTCCTGCTGTCCACGGATGGACTCACCGAGATCCGCGACTCCGCCGGCAACTTCTACCCACTCGACGAGCGACTGCGAGAGCGTGCACACCTCGCCCCGGATGAACTACCGCTGTCACTCTACGAAGACGCCCGCCGGTTCTCCGGCCGGGGCCAGCACGACGACATCGCCGTTCTCGCCGTTCACCGCACGGTCCCCTTCACTGTGAAGCCGTAGAGCCGGGTTCCACGAGCCCCGACTGATAGGCGAAGACCACGAGTTGGGCACGGTCACGGGCGTCGAGCTTGGTCATGGCGCGCTGAATGTGCGTTCGGACTGTGAGCGGACTGAGGAAGAGGTCCTCGGCGATCTCCGCATTGGACTTCCCCTCGGCAGCCAGTCCTGTCACCTCCCGTTCGCGGGCCGTGAGCGCGGCCAAGCGCTCGGGCATGACCTTGTCGTTGGTGGGCTCGGGAGTGGCAAGGAATCGAGTGACCACCACGCGGGTGGCGGCCGGAGACAGCAGAGCATCCCCGTCGGAAACGGTGCGGATGCCTTCGAGCAGTGCGTCGGCCGCCACGTCCTTGCCCAGAAAGCCACTGGCTCCCACCCGCAGCGCCTGAGCGACGTACTCGTCGATCTCGAAGGTGGTAAGGATCAGCACCCGGGTGCCCGACAGGTCCGGGTCCGCGCAGATGGTGGCCGTAGCCGCCAGACCATCGGTACCGGGCATACGGATGTCCATGAGGACGACATCGGGGCGGTGTGTGCGCACCAACTCGACGGCTTCCGCGCCGTCGGACGCCTCGGCGACGACCTCGATGTCATCAGTGGAGTCGATCAGCATGCGGAACGTGGCCCGGAGAAGGGCCTGGTCGTCTGCAAGGAGTACGCGGATGGGCATAACGGGGTCCTTCATCAGTTGCGTGGGTACATGAGGTGTTCACAGATCCGTACTGATTCATACCGCTTCTACGGATACAGGGCTCACGAGGCCTGTTTTGAAGGCGATGGCCACAAGCTGGGCTCTATTGCTCGCGCTCAGCTTCCGCAGGGAATGACGAATGTGAGTGCGTACGGTGAACGGGCTGACGCAAAGGTACTCAGCGATCTCGTCGTTGGATCGGCCTTGCGCCACAAGGGCGGTCACTTCGCGCTCTCTCGGGGTGAGGGAAAGCAGCTGGCTCGGAGCTCTCCGAAGGCCGGGGGACGGCGCGGACCGGAAGCGGGAGACCAGAATTCGGGTGACCCCGGAGGACAACGGGATCTCACCGTCGGCGACGGCACGGATGGCGGACAGCAGCTCTGCCGCTGTGATGCCTGCGCCGAGGAGCCCGCCCGCACCGTCACGCAGAGCCCGGGTGGTCTCCTCGTCCTCGGCATCGTGGTTCACCACGAGTACTCGGGTGCCGGGCCCGTCGGTGCCGCCCCGCAAAGCCGCTATCGCATCGCCTCTCAGGGAGCGACTCTCCGCGATGACGACATCGGGCCGGTGGGCCCGGACAAGGTCGGCCGCCGCAATGTGATCACCGGCCGCCGCGACCACCGTGATGTCATCGCTGGCCACGATGACCCGGCACAGAGCTTCCCGAGTCAACGTCTGGGAGCTGACGACGATGACGCGTAGGGGCATGACGGGAGCCTTCCTGAGGTCGTGCAAGAGAAGAAATTTCAGAAGTTGACGGGAAGCTCGGCGGTGACGGTGAATCCACCGCCGGGCCGATGCCCCGCCGCGAACCGACCGCCGGCGGAATGCGCACGTTCACGCATACCGATGAGGCCGTATCCGCCGGATGTGTCCTCGGCAGGAGCGACCTTTCCCCCTGTTCCGTCGTCGGAGACTGTGATGGTCAGCAGGTTGCCCGTGTACGACAGCTCCACCTGCGCTGCCTCCGTCAGCGCGTGCTTCCGAACGTTGGTCAACGCCTCCTGAACGATGCGATACGCGGTCAGATCGACGCCCGGGGCCAACGGCCGTTCCTCCCCCTCGCTGGTCACCGTCACGGAGAGGCCCATGGCCGCGTGCTCATCGATCAGTTCGGGCAGCCGCCCCAGGCCGGGACTCGGCTCGGTGGAAGAGCCCTGCTCGCCAGGACGACGCAACAGGCCTACCGTCGCCTTGAGTTCACGCAATGCCGACGCTGTCGTGCCCGCCAGATCCTTGATGAGGCTCTCGGCCTGCTCCGGCTTGCGTCGTACCAGGTGAGCAGCGGTCCCCGCCTGCGCGTTGGCCAGCGCCAGATGGTGGGCGACCACGTCGTGCAGTTCCCGGGCGATGCGCACCCGTTCCTCCTCCACCCGTCGCCGAGCCTCCTCCTCACGTGTACGTTCCGCGAGCTCGGCACGCGTGCGCAGAGACCCCAGGTAGGCACGACGTGCCTGAAGCGCCGAACCCCATGCCACTGGGAGAAACAGAAAGAACGCCGGGTTGAGGGCTGCCAGGACCGCGTTGCCGAAATTGTCGCCGAGGACTGAAGGCGGCACCACCAGCACGACCAGGACCAGGCCGTAGACGTGGGCGGTCTTGCGATCGCCCTCGATCGCCAGCCAGTACAGAGCGAGCATGGCCGGGGCGAGCAGGATCGGCGTCGTGAGGTAGCCGTAGATGACTTCCGGGCCGACACACAGAGCGACGATCAGGGCGACAGCGAGGGGATGGCTACGGCGCCACCAGAGTGCGACGCAGGCGAGCGCCGACAGTGTCACGCCTGGCCACCAGGCGAGCTGGTCCGGCGTAGTGCCCCAGGTGCCCTCCGCGCTCGCGTAGACCGCCAGGCCGAACGCGACGGTGATGGCCCCCGCCTCGGCGGTGCGTGGGTGAGTGCCTAGGTAGCGCTGAAGTTGCTTGAGCATGGAAGTCTCCGTCGGGGGTCGGGGCGGCCCATGGCCCGGTGCGGGAATGTACGCCTGCGTGCCCGGCAGCTGCTGCTCTGCCGGGCACGGAGGGGTGAAGGTCAGACGCCCGCAGGTGTGCGGTCGTCGGTCTCGGCGACTTGCCCGCTGGCAGGGTCGACGGCCCGTCGGGAGAGTGCCTCGCCTTCGATGTCCACCTTCGGCAGCACCCGGTTGAGCCAGCGCGGCAGCCACCAGGCACGGTCGCCGAGCAGGGCGAGCACGGCAGGCACGAAGGCCATGCGGACCACGATCGCGTCGAAGAGAACGGCGATGGCCAGGCCGAACCCGATCGTCTTGACCATGGACTCTCCGGCGGTAACGAACCCGGCGAAGACCGACGTCATGATCAGCGCGGCCGCCAGCACGATCCGGGAGCTTGCCCGGAACCCGGACACGATCGCCTGCCCGGGGCGCTCCCCGTGGACGTACGCCTCCCGCATCCGCGAGACGAGGAAGACCTCGTAGTCCATGGCCAGGCCGAAGACGATCCCGACCAGGAAGATCGGCATCATGCTCATGATCGGGCCGGTCTGCTCGACGCCGAGCAGGTCGGCGGCCCAGCCCCACTGGAAGACCGCGACCACTGCGCCGAGCGAGGCGAGCACCGAGAGCAAGAAGCCCGCGGCTGCCTTGAGCGGCACCAGGATCGAGCGGAAGACCACCATGAGGAGCAGGACGGCGAGGCCCACGACCACGATGAGGTACGGGATCAGCGCGTCGCTCATCTTCTGAGCCATGTCGATGTTCGCGGCAGTCGTGCCCGTGACCTCGTACGTGGCTCCGGACTTCTCCTCTATTCCGGAGCGCTCGCCCCGGATGGTGTTGACCAGGTCCTTGGTCTCCTCGCTGGTGGGCGAGGTGGACGGGGTGACCGCCACGATCGCCGTGTCGCCCGCCTCGTTGAACTGAGCCGGGGAGACGGACACCACGCCCTTGGTGGCGGCGAGATCCTTGGAGATCTCCGTCACCGCGGTCTTCACGTCGTCCACCGGCTTCGCGTCGATCACCACGGTCAGCGGCCCGTTGAAGCCGGGGCCGAATCCGTCGGCCAGGGCGTCGTACGCCCGACGCTCCGTCGTCGACGTCGCCTTCGCCTCGTCACCCGGCATGCCGAGCTGCAGGTCCAGCGCCGGTACGGCGATCACGCCCAGGCCGACCACCGAGAGGAGCAGCACCGGCAGGGGGCGGCGAAGGACGAGGCGTGCCCAAGCGGCGCCGACCCGGCCCGTCTGCTTCGGCTTCTTCTTGCCCTTGCGTGCACGGCGGCCGAGCACAGCGTTGGGCCAGAATCCCAGGAACGCCGGTACCAGGGTCAGCGCGATCAGCACGCCGACGCCCACCGCGCCCGCGGCCGCCAGCCCCATCTTGGTCAGCGACGGCACGCCGACGACCAGGAGTCCGGCCAGCGCGATCATGACGGTGAGTCCTGCGAAGACGACCGCGGACCCGGCCGTGCCGGCGGCGAGCCCCGCCGCCTCCTTCGGATCGTGTCCCTTGCCTCGCTCCTCCCGGTAGCGGGCCATGACGAACATCGCGTAGTCGATACCGACCGCGAGGCCCAGCATCGTCGCCAGCGTGCCGGTCGACGAGGACAGCCCGAGCGCACTGCCGAGCGCCATGATGGCGGCCATGCTCACGCCGACGCCCAGTATCGCGGTCAGCAGCGGGACACCGGCCGCAGCTAGCGAGCCGAACGTGATCACCAGTACCAACGCGGCCACCAGCACACCGGCCACCTCGCCGATGCCGCCGGACTCGACCGAGCCCGCCACGGCGGTGCCGCGAGCGTCAACAGTCAGGCCGGCGTCCTGCGCCTCGTCGATGGCTTCCTGCAGTTGCTGCTTGCTCGTGTCGGTGAGGTCGTCGGCACCCACCTTGTACGAGATGCTCGTATACGCAGTCGTACCGTCTTCGCTGACTCCGCTCGTCTTGAACGGATCGCTAACCGACGTGACCTGCCCGTCGTCGGACACCGCCGACACCGTCTTCTCGACGATCTGGCGATTGTCACTCACGGTGATCTTCTGGCCGCCAGGAGCAACGAACACGATCTGGGCGTTCGCCCCGTCCGCCGCCGCCCCGGGGTAGCGCTCCTCCATGAGGTCGAAGGCCCTCTGGGACTCAGTACCGGGCATGGAGGACGAGTCGTCGGGAGCCGCAGGGGCAGTGGCCGCGGCAAAGCCGACCGCCGCCAGGACAGCGACCCACAACAGCACCACGTATCGGCGCTGGCTGAAGGACGCACGTCCTAGCCGGTACAGGAATGTCGCCATGGAAGGGGACTCCACTTCTTCTCTCGGGAACCCCTTAAGCCTCGCGAAAAGGCCCTCCCACGTCGTCATGCGGCTGCAGACAACCGGCCTACTGAATATTGAGTAGGTGGAGCAGGAGAGGGCCTGCCGGACAACGACGGCAGGCCCGATCGATCTACGCCACCCCACGATGGCGACGGCATGCGCACCTGTGCGGGCTGCCCGGGCACGGACGGCCGGCTCCGTGATGCACCGGAACCGGCCGTGAGCTCGGCGTGCTGGGGAGGATCAGGCGCCGTCAGTGATGTTGATAGCGGCTGCGGGACAGACCGCGGCGGCTTCGCGAGCCTGGCTGTCCTGTTCCTGGAGGGTGCATCCCACACCTCCTTCCATCAGAAGCGCCGCGAAGCCTGCGACGCCTGCGACGCCTGGGCTGATCATCGACTTTCCGGAAGTTCCTCGAAGAACGCAGTTCAAGCGGACTGACCAGTCGTATAGCGCGTCGGTACCAAGACTTCCCGGTCTGACCAAGCCGGCGCATTGAACCGACACTGAGCTCCCACGCCATCCTGGAGGTCCAATGCGCCCGCAGTTCATGGATGCCAAGCAGACGGCCACGTACCTCAACATGTCCGTGACCTGGGTCTATCGAGACGCACCTCGCTTGGGGCTCGCCGCCTACAAGTTCGGGGGCGGACGAAACGCCAAGTTGCAGTTCAAGGTTTCCGACGTGGACGCGTGGACACGACAGCAACGACTGGGATAGCGATGGCAGCGGCTCCGGAGTTCGCTCACCCTGAGCCGCTGCCATCTCACGCAGCCAGCGCCACGTCGAGGATCTGCGCCGCCTTCCCGATCGACCCGGGCATCAGGTGCCGGTAGATCTTGAAGGTGACGTCGATGCTCTTGTGCCCCATCCACTCCGCGACGTCCGTGATAGCGAGCCCGTTGGTCAGGCAGTTCGACGCGAAGAAGTGGCGGTATCCGTAGATCACCATCCCCTCTGGGATGTCGACCTCGACCGCTGCTTTCATGCGCTTCCACTGGTTCGACAACCCCCAGTGCGGATACGGCCGTGCCGCGTTGGTCGGCTGACGCAACAGGTACCCGTCGACCGTGCCGTACTTCTCCGCGTACCAGTCGATCGTCTCCCGCACTCGCGCCGGCAGCGGAACGTCGCGGTAGTCCCCCGCCTTGCGGTGCTTCAACGGCCCGTACTTCCCTGTCGCCTGGACCACCTGCTCGTTCACGCGATAGACGTCGTCCGCGACGACGTTCTTGAGGTTGACGGCGGCCGCTTCTCCGTTGCGCAGTCCGCAGCCGCTCATCAGATCGACCAGCAGCATGAAGGCGTCGTCCCCGGCCGTCCGGTGCGACCTCAGCTGCTCCAGCGAGGGGATCACGGCCCGATCCGGGTCGTACTGCGGAGCCTTCACTCCGTCCAGGGGGTTGTCCGCGTAGAGGCCGAGCCGATGAGCGTCGAGGAGAATCGCGCGCACCTTGTCGAAGGCGTTGGACTGCGTAGCCAGGCCCGTCTGCGTCCGTTCCATGGACCTAATGAATCCATCGACCACCTTGTGATCGAAGCTCAGCATCTTCCGGCTGCCGATCGCTGGAAAGATGTGGTGCTCCAAGAGCGAATCAAGATGGCGAATGGACCCAACAGCCAGGTGCCGCTGGCCCCCCTTCCACTCCTCCGCGTACTCCTCGAAACGCATGGCACCGTACTTCGCTATGCGCTCCGCCTTCGCCTGGGACCCCGGTCGGCGTTTCTTCTCGTTGTAGATCTCCGTCAAACGGTCCTTCGCCGCATCCTGCGTCGCGAAGCCAGCCTCTTCCGTCTGGTTGCCCGACGCGCTGCGGTATCGGATCTTGTAAGCGTGCGGGCACTTGGACCAGCGAGACTCCGGGTGTTCGCAGTCCTTGAAGAAGGTGCCCATGCCGCGGGCGAGCGTGCGCTGTGCCATGTAGTGCTGAGGGCCTTCCCCCACGAAGGTGGGCACGCGGTTATTGGTCACGCGGCGAGCGTGAG